>NZ_CP076723.1:2580833-2881388 GCF_018986915.1 Geomonas oryzisoli | reverse complement strand
TGAGGTCGGGCTGCAACAGATGCTCGATGTCGCGGTCGCCGCGGCACGGGAGGCGGGGGCTCTCCAGAAGCAGAGGCTCTGGGGGGATTTCAGCTTCTCCTTCAAGGGGGAGGTCGACATCGTGACCGAGGTGGACCGGGCCTGCGAGGAGATGATCGTGAACCGGATCAGGAGTACCTTTCCCGGCCACAGCTTCCTGGCCGAGGAGAACCTCTACGCAGACGGCGATCCGGAGTGGCGCTGGATCATCGACCCCTTGGACGGCACCACCAACTACGCCCACGGCTTCCCCTGGTTCTGCGTCTCCATCGCTCTCGAGCGGGAGGGGGAACTGACCCTCGGGGTGATCTACCACTGCATGATGGACGAGCTGTTCACGACGACCCGGGGGGGAGGGGCCTTCCTGAACGGAGATCCCATCCACGTCTCCAGCAGAACTCCGCTGAGGCAGTCCCTGATCGCCACCGGCTTTCCCTATGACGCCGCGCGCGGCAACGAGAACAACTTCCGCAACTTCTTCGAACTGCAGCTTGCCGCGCGCGGGGTGCGCCGGGCGGGCGCCGCGGCGCTCGACCTGGCCTACGTGGCTGCGGGGCGGCTGGACGGTTACTGGGAGTGCAAACTGAAACCGTGGGACGTGGCGGCCGGCGCGCTGCTGGTCCGGGAGGCGGGGGGGAGGGTGACCAATCACAAGGGGGAGCCGCACCGGGTCGACGACCACCGCATCCTGGCCACCAACGGGCTCATCCACGACGAGATAGAGACCCTGCTGGAGCGGGCGGGAAACGCCGCGCCGGTTTTGTGACCCGGCTCATCATCATCGAAAAACGGGGCGCCTTTGGGCGCCTTTTGTGTTACAGCAAATTCCCCGACCTTAGCGAGAAACAAATCCCCTCCGTTTTCCCATAGTAGAGCCTTCTCCGAAGGAGGGGACCGGCTCCGCCAGGTGCCTGTCCCCTTGGTGGTTTAAAGATGGCTGAGCTGAACGGAGCGTTCCGCTAAAGGGACAGGCACCTGACGGAGCCTGTCCCTTCTGCCGCGCACCCAACTCTGCGTGCTGATAGAGCCTTTGCCAAGGCGGCGCAGGGGGGAATCGCCTTAAAATCCTGTAGGAAAAACCACGGCGATGTTATATAGTTGTGCAGCCTTTCACCCCCCAGCCACACCCGGAGGAACGATGCTCAACCTGCGCAAGAAGATCCTGGTGGCCATCGACGGCTCACCGCTTTCGGACAAGGCCGCCGAGGAGGCGATCCGTTTCGCGGCGGGCATCCCGAGCCAGTTCAAGAGCAAGGTCTACGGGCTCCTGGTGCTCCCCAACGCGCCGCGCAATACCTTCACCGATTTCGTCCCCGCGCGCCCCATCACGGAACAGGACCAGTGGACCGAACTCAAGGAACGCATCTTCTACGTCGTGGAGAAGCTCGCCGCCGAACTGGAGGTGCCGCTGGAGACTGCGGTGGTCTACGGGGATCCCGCCGACGAGCTGATCCGCTTCTCGCAGAAGGAGGAGATCGACGTGATCGTGATCGGAAGCACCGGCAAGGGGTTCCTGAAACGGAAACTCCTGGGGAGCGTGTCGCACAAGGTGGTGCGCGACGCCAAATGCTCGGTCTACGTGGTCAGGGGGTAGTCTTGGCGGTCTCCTGCCTCAGGTAGGCAAGGATCTCCTTGAGGCTTTCCTGGATGATCCCTTCTCCTTTGGGGAACTCGTGGGGGGAAAGCTCGAGGGTCAGGATGTCGTTGTAGGCGGTGTTGCGCAGGTGGTTCAGGAAGCGGGTGAGCGGCAGGATGCCGTGCCCCGGCAAGAGGTGCTGCCGGCCGTGCCCGTAGTCGGAGAAGTGGATGTTCCTGATCCGGCCGCTGTTGTAGCAGAGGTAGAAGTCGTTGATGAAATTGGCCCGCCCGCTCCCCATGTGGGTGCAGTCGAAGGTGAGGTAGAGGTTCCTCTCCTGGAGGAATTCGATCAGCTTCTGGGTGTCGGAGAGGATGTAGCCGTTGATCCGGTACTTGCCGGTCCAGGGCATGTTCTCCAGAGTGACCGCCACCTGGTTCCCCCCGATCTCCTGCTGGAAGTCCTGCATCCGGTACAGCCAGCGCCAGTACGAGAACTCCAGCCCCAGCCAGGAAGGGGGATGGAAGTTCACCAGCCCGATGCCGCAGTCCGCGGCGATCTCCACGCAACGTTTCAAAGAATCCACCGGACTTCCCCAGCCGTCCAGCTGCAGGAACGGGGCATGGATCGAGAAGATCGGCATGATCTGCGCGAGCTCCTGCACCAGGCGCCGGGAGTTCACCTTCTGGAACTCCTGGTTGATCACCAGTTCCACGCCGTCGAAGCCGGCTTCCCGGGCCATGGCGAAGGCCTTGGGGAGGGGAAAGGTGAACAGCGTTCCTGCGGAGATGGATATGCGCATGCCCGGTCCTATACCTGTCCCACCAGCCTCTGGTAGGCGATCTTCTGCAGGCTCAGTACCGCCTCCAGTGCGGCCCTGAGGCGCCCGTCCAGCGTCATGCTGAACTCTTCCGGATTGGCGAAGGCTGCCGCCCCTTCGCTGCGGATCTCCCCCTCGATCCTCAACTGCATCAGGCACTGCAACGCCTTCAAGAGCCGTTCCGCCAGGTCCACGTCCAGCGCCCCCCGGTACAGGAGCTGCCGCACCCGCTCCAGCGTTCCCCCTTCATGCACCTCCGCCTGCAGCGCCAGGATGCGCACCAGTTGTACCAGGGGGGAGAGCCCCAGCGTCTCGATGTCGATCTCCCCCTGGTGCTCGCCGCTGCGTTCCAGCCGCCAGCGGCCGAAGTGCCCGAGGGCGAGCGGGAGGTTGATCACCCGGCGCGCCAGCTGGAAAAAGGGATCGCGGCCGCGCTGTTCCTTCAGGGCGGCCGCCGCCGCGCTGAGCGCCTGTTCGGCCAGCGGCTCGAAGCCCGCGACCTGGCAGAGATCGGCCATCGATTCCAGGCGCCAGCGCCACTCGGGAAGCGGGGGCGCCGCCTGCTTCTGCGCGGCGGCGAAGGGGAGCAGCGGCTCTAGCTCGGGGGAGGGGGGCTGCTTGTCACGGTCCCCGTTCTTCAACAGGGAGCGCCATTCGGAGAGGGAGCCGTGCCAGGGCGTTTCCCCCTCGGCGAGGAGCCCGGCCTCGTGGAGCGCCTGGGTGAGCTGGCGGCAGAACAGGTAGAAGCGCTGGGAGTCGAGCTGGTGCAGCAACAGGTAGCGGTTGCGGCCGTAGAGGGTCTGCTCGCCGCGGCCGCGGTCCCCGGAGACGAGCAGGGCGTAGACGGGCGCCGTTCCCTGTCCCAGGTCGCGCATGCGTTCCTCGGCCAGTTGTGCCGCCCTTTGCAGCACCTTGTCGTGCAGCGCGTTGCAGGCGCCGCACAGGGCCAGGGGGGAGTTGCGGCGCCGGAAATGGGCGGCGACAACTTCCCGGTAGCGCGCCTGGAGCGGCACCAGGTCGGCGGGGGAGGCAGCCTCGGCGATGGCGAGATTCAGTGCCGCCAGCTCCTCGTCCAGCTGGTCCTCGTAGGCCAGTTCTTCCTTGAAGGTGTCGATCAGCGTACCGAGGAAGGCCTCCGCCTCGCGCGACGAGCTGCTGCCCCACTTGCGCTCCAGGCGCTTCTTGAGGCTCTCCACCAGCTCCGTGCTGGCGCGCCACTTGAGGATGTCGTCTCCCTTGGTTCCCAAAAGCATGGGCATGTGCAACCCCTAAAAAGCCGTTCAAGGTTCAACGTTCAACGTTCGATAACGTACGTGCTTGTCGGCACGCGCACTGTGACGGCAAGTGCACCAACTGGAAGACCGAAAAGCCGCTCAAGGTTCAACGTTCAACGTTCGATAAACGTCCGTGCCCTCGGCACTGCACTGATGACAGCAAACGCACCAGCTAAAAGCCCGGAGTTCAACAAGGAGCTTAACGTCGAACCTTGAACGTTGAACGTCTTTTGCCTCTTAATCCAAATGCCCGTGCACCTCCTGCTCCAGGAAGCGCCTCATCTCCTCGGGGGGGGCGGGGGTCGCGAGGGAGACGGCGATCATGACGCAGATGACCAGCGGGGCGCCGCACAGGGCCGAGGCGGTGACCGGGAAATAGGAGGTGAGGCCCGGCAGAACTCCCCCCAACAACGGCTGGGCGACGGTACAGAGCACGCCGGTGACCATGCCGGCGATGGCACCGTACCGGTTGGCCCGGTCCCACCAGATCCCCAAAAGGAACAGGGGGAAGATGGTGTTCCCCGCCAATGCGAAGGCGACCGCGGTAATCTCGGCGATGAGCCCGGGCGGGTTCAGCGCCACCAGGAGCACCAGCGCCGCCAGCACCAGGGTTCCCCCTTTGGCCACCTGCATGCGCGCGGTCTCGCTGGCCCTGGGGTTCATGAAGCTGTAGTAGAGGTCATGGGAGATGGAGGCGGCCCCGGTCATCAATAGCCCGGCTACGGTGAAGAAGGCGGCCGACAGGGCGCCGGCGGCCAGCATCCCCACCAGCCACCCCGGAAGCCCAGCCATGAGCGCGGTCTTCAGTGCGATCACGTCGGCTGCGGCGCGGGCCGTCCCGGGGGTGAAGACGATGCCCTGGCGCGCCTCCAAAAGCCTGCCAAAGACGGCGAAGGCGGGGGCGGACCAGTAGATGAGGGCGATGAAGAAGAGCCCCCAGACCACGCTCCAGCGCGCGTCCCGGACGTTGGGGACGGTGTAGAAGCGCGACAGCACGTGGGGAAGCCCGCCGGTCCCCACCATGAGGGTGAAGCAGAGGGCGCACCACTCGAAGAGCGAGTCCCCGGCGAAGGGGAGGGTGAAGTCGATGCGGAACTCGCGGGCCAGGTCGGTGAGGGCGCGGCCGTAGCCGAACTGCGGCAGCAACCAGAAGTAGCCGAGCTTTCTGGCGAGCCACATGAGCGGCACGATGAAGGCGACGCAGATCACCAGGTACTGCAACTGCTGGTTGCGCGGAACGCCGAGCGCGCCGGAAACCACCAGGTAGGAAACCACGGCCAGGGCACCGTAGATCACCCCCTGCTCGTAGCCGATGTCGAACATGAAGGCGAAGATGAGACCGATCCCCTTGAACTGGGCCACGCAGTAGATGATCGAGATGGCGATGGCGATCACCGCGGCCATGAGCCGCGCGGCGGGGGAGCCGTAGCGCTCGCCCACGAACTCGGGGGTGGTGAACTTGCCGAAACGGCGGATCTGGCTCGCCAGGAGCACCAAAAGGAGCACGTAGCCGCCGGTCCAGCCGATCACGTAGGCGAGCCCCTGGTAGCCGCGCAGGTAGATGATCCCCGCCAGACCCATGAGGCTTGCCGCGCTCATCCAGTTGCTGGCGATGGCAGCACCGCCGCCGATCCTGCCGGTGTAGCGGCCGCCGAAGCCGTATTCCTGGCTCTCGCGCGACTTCTGCCTGAGGCCGACCAGGATGAAGGAGAGCAGCACCAGCAGGACGACGAAGATGGACCAGGACGAGTCATTCATAGCTTCTGTCTCTCCGGCGGCTGTGGTACTCGGTGATCCGGTCCACGTAGATGTTGAAGATGACGCACAGGACGATGAACCACAGGGGGAGGAGTTGCCCGGTGAACCAGAAGTGCAGCGGCAGGTTGAACAGGGTGAGCCGGGTCAGGAGGCTGCCGGCGCCGGTACCCCGGCAGGCGTAGACCAGGAACTGGAAACCGAAGGTGCAGACTCCCCAGCCGAAGAGGATGGCCAGGATGATGTGCACCTCGTCCCGCATGTGCCCTTCCTTGGGGCGCAGCAGGTTTACCTTTGCGGTTTTTTCGGGTCGGCTCATGTCTCCTCCGCTGACGGGGTCCCCCGGCGGCACAGCCGGGCAGGACCGGAAACCCGCTCGCTCCTAGACTATGGAGAAGTTGGTGTGAATGGTCTTTTGCAGATCCTCGATGAGGAGCAGCGCCTGCCTCATGCGTTCCCTCTCGTCGCTGGGGAGCGAGTAGGGGTTCAGGTAGTAGGCGTCGTTCTGGATCCCCTTGATGACCTTGATCTGGAGCAGGATGCGGTGTTTGGTAAGGATGCGGTAAGCGGCGACCAGGCCGCGCGCCATGTTGGCGGAGAAGCTGTGCTCCTGTTCCAAAAGCTCGATCCTTCTCACGGTCGAGGTGGCGGGAATGCCCTGGTTGATGGCCAGGATGCGCACGTTCATCACCAGGGGGGCCCAGGCGAGGAGCTTCAGGTTGAAGGAGCCCTTGTGCTCGCCGCTCCCCTCGGTCCAGAACCGTTTCAGAAAACCCAGCGCCAGTTTCATCTCGGTGGCCGCCTTGGCCATGCCCCAAAGTGCCATGAAGTAGTCCTGCAACAGGGAGCGGATCAGGGAGACCAGCTTCCCGGCCAGCTCGGCGTCGCCGGCGACGAACCGGGCGTCGGAGAGGACGATCAGGTCCATCATGTTCTTGCCGTAGTCCTCGGTTTCGTAGCGGACGATGGCGTGCAGCCGGCGCTGCCACTGCGACAGTGAGCCGCGCCAGTTGTCATTCACGGGCATGATGCCGCCGCTGCACTTCTTGAAGCCGATCTCGGCCAGCCGCTCCACCAGGATCCGGCTGTATTCCTGGAAGTAGCCGTCGGCCTCCGTACCGCCGTCGTCGCTGTAGACGATCAGGTAGTCCTGGTCGGTGATGAGGGTCTGTTCCTCGCGGCCGTCGCTCCCCATGCTGACCAGGGCGAAGGGGACCGGGGGAGGGGAGGGCATCTCAGCCGCAACCAGCTCCAGCGCCCGCCCGGCCAGGGCGTCGCGGTACCAGGTGCAGTTCTCGTGCAGGGCGGTGACCGAGTAGAAGTTGAGGAAGCGCTCCATCTCCAAAAGGTTCAGCTCCTCGTGGAGTTTCAAGAGCGCTGCGTAGTCCGTCTCGGTCCGCACCCGGTCGATGATGGTCTCTTCCCGTCCCGAGTACAGGCGCAGCTTGCCGAGCTCTTCCGAGCCGTGCCACACCAGCCCCTCCAGAAGCTTCTTCCCCTCGTTCCGGTCCAGTAGCGGGAGAAAGGCGTGCACCTCCCCCAGCAACTCCGCAAGGAGTTCCCCGTCGCCTGGCTCCGGTGGGTAGATCTGATGGGGCATGTGCGGCCACCTCTTATTAAAACTGCTGGCGATGATTCTACAGAAAAAAACGGCGATGTAAAACTGTTTTGCTGCTAACAGGGGCGTTTCGTTGACTTTTTTGAACCGGTCTGACACAGGGAAGGGGAGGAAACGATTGGCGCCGGACAAAAAAATTGGGGAAGGTTTCCCTTCCCCAATTCCATGCTGCTGTTGTTGCCGGGTACTAGTGCTCGACAGCCTTGGCCATACCCAAACCGGTGTTCTGGCGGACGTAGACCTCGTCGAACATCTCCTCGGAGCGCCTGTTCGGGAAGGCCAGGGCACCCAGGATGGCTGCCATGAAGCCCAGCGGGATGGAGATGATGCCCGGGTTCTTCAGGGTGAAGAGCGGTTTCTCCAGGCCGACCATCGAGGTGCCATCCTGCTGAGCGTCCACCTTCGCCTTGGCGAGTGCCTTGGCGTCGGTTTCGGCCAGTGTTGCGCCCGGCGGAAGAGCAGCCTGCTTCTTCTCCATGGCGGCTACCACCTTCTTGGCGCCGGCGGCGACCACTTTCGGGTAGGTCATGTTGGGGGATACCATCACCAGACCGATGGCGGCGACGGTGCCGACCACAAGGCCGGAGATGACGCCGGCGGTGTTGAACTTCCTCCAGAAGAGGGAGAGGACGACGACCGGGAGGTTCCCGGAGGCGGCGACGGCGAAGGCCAGAGCCACCAGGTGAGCGACGTTCTGCTTTTCGGCGGCGATGCCGATCAGGATGCCGCAGGCGCCTACCACGAAGGAGGTCATACGTGCAGCGAAAACCTGCTCGTGCTGGTCGGCGTGGCCGTCCTTGATCACGTTGACGTAGATGTCGTGGGCGATGGCCGCGGATGCCGCCAGAACCAGGCCGGAGACCACGGCGAGGATGGTGGCGAAAGCGACGGCGCACAGGAAGGCGAGGAAGATGTCGCCCAGGATCGGGGCGATGTCGGCGCCCATCTGCTGTGCCAGCATCAGGGTGGCCATGTTGCCGCCTTTATCGACTGCGGTGATCCCTTGCGGGGTCAGGTGGATAGCGGCGCCAAAGCCGAGCAGGGTGGTCAGGATGTAGAAGCCGCCGATGATGAACATGGCGATGATGACGGATTTACGTGCGGCCTGGGCGGTCGGCACGGTGAAGAAGCGCATCAGGATGTGCGGCATACCGGCGGTGCCGAGCACGAGAGCCATGCCCAGGGAGATCTGGTCCAACGGGTTCTTGAGGTACAGGCCGGGCTCGAGGAAGCGCTGGCCGGCGTCCATGCCGGAAAGGATGACGCCATCTTTGAGTACCATTTTGGATACGTGGTCCTGGATGTCCGGGCTGGAGACGATGGTCTGGAAGAAGCCGATCGGGTTGAAGCCGGCCTTGATCATGACCAGGAAGGAGAGCAGGAACGCGCCGGCCATGAGCAGGCCCGCCTTGATGATCTGAACCCAGGTGGTGGCAACCATGCCGCCGAAGACGACGTAGCCGACCATGAGGACGCCGACGCCGATGATGGACATCTTGTAGGGGATGCCTACCAGAAGTGCCATCAGTTTGCCTGCACCTACCATCTGGGCTGTGAGGTAGAAGGTGGATACGGCGACGGTGGAGATGGCGGCGAAGGCGCGCACCGGCTTGGGCGAGGTCCTGAAGGAGAGGATGTCCCCCAGGGTGTACTTGCCCGCGTTGCGGCAGGGTTCCGCCACGATAAGGAGCACCGTGATGTAGGCCACCAGCCAGCCGACCGAGTACATGAAGCCGTCATAGCCGTAAAGCGAGATGAGGCCGGAAATACCCAGGAAGGAGGCCGCCGACATGTAGTCACCGGCAATGGCCCAGCCGTTTTGGGTGCCGGTGATGCCGCCGCCAGCCGCGTAGAAGTCGGCGGCGGACTTGGTCTGCTTGGCCGCCCAAACCACGACGCCCATGGTGACGGCGATGATGACCAGGAACATGCCGATGGTGATGGTACGGTCGGCTTTCATTTCCTTCTTCACCGGTGCTTTCGCGGGGGCAGGGGTGGCCACGGAGGCGGCTGCGTTGGGCGCGGGGGCTGCTGCCGTCGCGGCGGGCGCTCCCTGTGCTGCGGGTGCGCTCATCGCCGGGGCTGCGCCGGCTGCCGGGGCCTTCGCCTCTTCGGCATAGGCGGCTGCTGCGACCGAGAGGGCCAAGCTGGCTGCTATGAATATCTTCTTGATGGTCATGTCCTGTCCTCCTTTCCTAGAGATGTAATTCGTCGATCAGTTCCCTGGTCAACCGGTCAAAGTCCTTGTTGGCAACGTGGGAGTAGTAGAGTGCAATCCCCCAGGAGACGAAGAACTGGGAGAGTGCGAAGATGTACCCGAAGTTGACCGCGCCGATGATTTTGACCTTGAAGATCCCCGGTGTGTAAGCCGCCCCGATGGGGAGCAGGAAATAGTACACACAGGAGAAAATCCACCATCCGAAAAGGAAGGCCGTCTTCTTGTGATGTAGCTCCACGAACTTGGGATTTTTTGCGATTGCTTTCCAGTCGTACTGTTTTTCTGCCATGGTTGTCACTCCTTTCTCAGTAAGATGCGTTGCGGCGGCGTCCCGCCCCTCTGGTCTCAGTTCCCGATAAATCCCCCTTTCATAATTTCGTAAATTTCGTTTCTAAAACTGTCGGTGCTGTTTTGCCACAATTAGTTAAAGTGTTCTGTTTGAAGCGCTGCTTTGCAAGTTACTGTTTTTCATAGGGTGACTGGCTCAAATTTCCCGTTTGTCCGTTTCCGCCCCTCCCGCACCGTCTCCGGATTTTCCGTATACGTGAGAATGTTGTATCACATGATTTTCAAATGTACAATAAAAATAAACAGCGTTCTAAATAATTTGCGATCCGGAAACCCGCTTGTTTTATTATCTGGTCTGATGCAACTATTGTAAATGACAGCGTAAAAAAGGAAAGCGCACGGTAAATTATTTTTTATTATTGTTGGGTGCGTGAAGCCGGTTGCCGTTTTTGGGGTATTTCGTGGAGGTGTTTTGCTGGTCGCTCAAACGCTGTCGCACAATTGTGTAAAACAATTTCCGGACTCATTCTCGCTGCGAACTGCCACCACGGCAGCAGTACTATCCGGCACTGGGCAGCCGTTTCCCTGGAAGTGGCCGCATAAAGCCGTGGCGCGAGGTGAATGTGCCGACGTCAGATAGCGTTCCTGCTGCCGCTAATGACACGGATTATCAGTCGAAGTTAAGGGTGGTGATTGGACGGATTGTGTCAGACTGGAGTGATACTGAAGGTAGTAGTGAAGATTATGAAGAAACTGGCTAATTTGATATGACGCTGTTTTATTTATGCTGTATCTTACTGTTGCTGCGGCAAAAATAAAGGGAAATCCTGTGACGGATTTCCCTTTATAACTTGTACCATTCGGTTATTTACTTTGTTTATTTCTCCATTGACAGCCGGCGCGACGGCCCGTTCATGCGTATCGCCGCAGTGAACTCCATCCAGAAGATGAGATAGATGGAAACCATCAGGGAGAGCCCGATATTGGCGTTCTCCGGGCCCAGTGCCTTGGAGAGGATGGGCGAGGCGAAGCCGGCGCCCAGGGTCCCGGTGGCCCGCTCCAGGAGGTAGAAGACCGGCAGGGTGACCAGGGTTCCGGCGAACATGATGGCTATGCCGCGGCCGCGCTTCACCCAGTACTTGGGCGAGAAGCCGAACATCCGCATGAAGATCACCACCAGGATGATCCAGACCGAGTAGTCCACAGCGGCGTCGGGGAGGGCCAGCTTGTTCTTGACCAGGGCCACTTCGAGGATGGTGACGGCGAACAGCAGCACGAACATCCAGTTGAACTTCTCGTTGGCCTGGGTCTGCCAGTTGCGGCTGTCGGGAGCGGCGGTCTCCCGCATGGAGTGGTTCGGCGTCCCCAGTGCGGAGAAGAGGATGGCGAACCAGATACCGGCGTTGTGGAACAGAAGCGAAGCGTGGTTGCCTGCCACGTTGGCGATGCGGGACATGGGGTCCCGGGCGAAGTCGGCGGCGATGCGCATCAGGAACAGGTTCACGATCACCGAACACATGATGATCACGGTGAGGGTGAAAATGCGCCGCGGCAAAAGGTACGGGTCGATCCGGTCCGGGAAGCCCAGGATGAAGGCGAACCAGATCAGGTACATGATGAGCGGGATGCCGAGGCAGATGCCGTACACGGAGTTGCCGGCGAAGTCGCCGTTTTGCGCGTAGATGATGTACTTCTCGTCGTTGTCCGGGTCGGTGTTGACCGACTGCACCACTTCCTTGGGTACCTTTTTCACGTGGGGGAGAAGCCCCATGCCGTACCAGCCATGGTCGCCCTGGGTGGTGTCCACTACCCAGTACTGGTCCCCCATCATCTCGTCGAGTCCCTGGAAGATCCTCAGGGAAAAGGTCGCGCTGAGGACGACGACGACTAACAGAAGAATCACGTTTGACAGTTTCATCGGCATGTGACGTTCCTCCTAATCGGCGCCGGGCGCGTTATTCCTTGTGGGTGGTCCAGAACATGGAGACCGCGTTGGCGGCGAAGAGGCCATAGAGCCACATGGTGTTCCAGGCGGGTCCCGACCAGTGGCTGCCGCGCCCGCCACCGACCACGCCGGAGGCGATCACGATGCCGATCATGGCGGTGAAGGCTACCATGGCGACGGCGCGCAGGATCGCAGAGTTGCGCCAGGTATGCCGCTCCAACTCCTCAAGCCTCGAGAGCAGTTCAAGTTCTTTTTCACTCATCGCCGTTCTCCTTTTTCATGGAAATGCAGCCTGATGCGTTTGATTCGCCCCCGCCCGGTTTCACCCGTCGGCTACACCAGGCAGAGGTTGGAATCGAGTTGCCCGGCCGGCATCCGGTCGGACAGCTCCTGGTATTTGAGGCACTCCCGATAACGGCAGCTGCAGAAGGTGATGATCTGCTTGACGTCGTGCGGCGAGATGTAGCCGCAACCCACGTCGCAGTAATCATCGTTTTTGCCGAAGAAGGGGCAGACCGTAGCTTCCTGCATAGGACCTCATACCTTTTTACTACGTAAAGAAAGGGTGACGTAAACAGTGTTAGCAACTGGCGTACCAATTTGCCGTTTACTTGGCATTTCGGTTTTAAGTGTAATTATTTCGACGTGTTGCGAGGGTGGGATGGGCGGCGGTACGGATGGCGGGCGAGGGGATTTCGCAAAATCGCAAAGAAAGATTAAAGCCAGTCGGATCGGGAGCTAACGTTGTGCGGAGTGCCCGCTTCCCCGCAGGGAGCTGTAAGGTGGCGTGAAAACGTGTGTTTGTGGTGTGGCGGGAGGTGGGGCGCTTGAATTTGCAGGCATGCAAGTGGGGCGGACCTCTTTTTTGCAATGCTGCAAAAGCGGCCGCCCCTTTTTTCCCGGGGCTCAGCTGTTGTACTCGTCCTTGCGGATCCCGTATTTCTTGATCTTGCGGTAGATGGTGGCCATGTTGGTGCCGGCTTCCTTGGCGGCGGCCTCCACGTTCCCCTGGTTCTTGCGCAAAAGACCCCTGAGGTACTCGGTCTCGAAGCGCATCAGCGCCTTGGAGTATTCCCCTTCTTCGGTGAGCGCCTCGCCGGCGGTATCGGTGGGGACCACCTCGATGAACTGGGACAGCACCGGCAGGGTGATGTAGTCGCTGCTTTCCATGGCGATGCAGGCCTCGATCACGTTCTTGAGCTGCCGGATGTTCCCCGGCCAGGGAAACTCCACCGCGGCCTCCATGGCATCGTGGGTGAGCCCCTTGATGTGGGTGCCGAACTTCGAGTTCTGCAGCGAGATGAAGTGCGCGGCCAGCAGGGCGATGTCGTCCCTGCGCTGGCGCAGCGGGGGGAGGTGGATGTTGACCACGTTCAGGCGGTAGTAGAGGTCCTCGCGGAACTCACCCGCCTTTACCCCCTGCTTCATGTCGGCGTTGGTGGCGGAGAGGATGCGGACGTCGACCTTGGTCGGGGTCGGGTCGCCCAGCCGGTTGAACTCCTGCTCCTGGAGAAAGCGCAAGAGGGTCTTTTGCACCGTCATGGGGAGGTTGCCCACCTCGTCGAGAAAGAGCGTGCCGCCGTC
Organism: Geomonas oryzisoli; assembly: GCF_018986915.1. Taxonomy (NCBI): domain Bacteria; kingdom Pseudomonadati; phylum Thermodesulfobacteriota; class Desulfuromonadia; order Geobacterales; family Geobacteraceae; genus Geomonas; species Geomonas oryzisoli. The sequence goes on along the minus strand of NZ_CP076723.1, from coordinate 2,868,271 downwards.
GGCGGTCTCCAAAAGGCCGCGCCGGTTCTCGGTGGCGCCGGTGAAGGCCCCCTTCTTGTAGCCGAAGAGCTCGCTCTCCAATAGCGAAGCGGGGAGGGCGCCGCAGTTGATGGCGACGAACTTCTTCTCCTTTCTCGGAGAGTTGTAGTGCACCGCCTGGGCGATCAGCTCCTTGCCGGTCCCGGACTCGCCGGTGATGAGCACCGACGTGTCGCGCACGGCGAGTTTCTCCACCCGCTCCAGCACCTCCTTGAGAGCCGTGGAGGCGCCGATGATGTTGCCGAAGTTGAAACGGCCGACCAGCTCCTCGCGCAGCTCGCGGTTCTCCTCCATGAGGCGGGTGTGCTGCAGCGCGTTCTTGACCCGGTACAAAAGCTCCTCGGGCTCGAACGGCTTGGTGAGCATGTCGTAGGCCCCTTTTCTCAGGGCCTGGATCGACATCTCCACGGTGGCGTAGGCGGTGACCATGATCACCGGTATGGCGGGGTCCTTCTGCTTCACCTTCTGCAGCAGTTCCAGCCCGTCCATGCCGGGCATCTTGATGTCGGTGACCAGGAGGTCCCACTGGCCGGCCTGGAAGCTCTCGGCGGCCTCGAAGCTCCTGGTGAACGCGGAGACCGCGTAGCCGTTGTCCGAGAGGACCGCCTCCATCATCCGGCACAGCCCCTCCTCGTTGTCTACCAGCATCACTCGTTTCTTGGTCATGGACCTACTCCGTCAGCCGCGCTGGGCGGTGGTTTGTCAGCAGTATTCGTCCCTTTTCAGGGGGAGGCGTACCTCGACCGTGGTGCCGGCACCGATTTCGCTTTCGATGCCGATCTTGCCATGATGCTGCTCCACGATCTGCCTGGTGATGGCGAGTCCCAGTCCCGTCCCTTTCACCTTGGTGGTGAAGAACGGCTCGAAGATCTTCTCCATGTGCTCGGGCGAGATACCTGCGCCGTTGTCGCGGAACTTGAGGCTCACCCACTCTTCGCCGCCGCGCTCGGTACTCACCACCAGCTCGCCCCCTTTCTGCATGGCGGCGCCCGCGTTCAGGATCAGGTTGATGGCCACCTGGCGCAGCTGGTCGCCGTCAACCATGATCGGCGGCAGGGAGTAGTCGAAGCTCTTTTTCACCGTCACGTGGTGCATGTCGGTGTGGTTCGCCGCGAAGTCCACGATCTGTTCCAGGAGGTCGTTGATGTCGGTCTCCTCGAGGACCGGCTGCGGCGTCCTGGCGTAGGAGAGGAGGTCCTGGACGATCTTCTTGCAGCGCTTGCTCTCGCGCTTTATCTCGTGGATGAACTTGTAGTTGGGGTCCTCCGGGGTGAGCTTCTTCTCGATATAGGCGGCGTAGCCCAAGATCACTCCGAGCGGGTTGTTGATCTCGTGGGCGACCCCCGAGGAGAGCACCCCCAGCGAGGCCATCTTCCCCTGCTGGGCGAGGTTCGCCTCCAACTCCTTGTTGTGCTTGATGATCCTGGTCATCCGGTTGAAGGCGTGGGCGAGCTCGCCCAGTTCGTCCTCGGACTCGACCGGCATGGTCTCGTCCAGTCTCCCCTGTTTGACCTTGCGGATCACCTCGATCATCCGGCTGATCGGCTCGGTCATCACGCGCGAGGCGAGCAGCACCATGAACACCGACAGCACCGAAACCAGGATGGTGAGCACCACCATGCTTTCCAGGATGCGCCCCTTGATGGCGTTGGCCTCCTGGTAGAATTCCTCCTCGTAGGAGCCGACCGCGACGATCCAGTTCCACGGCTCGAAGTACTCGTAACGCACGATCTTCATGCGCGGCGCCTCGTCACCCTTGTTCTTCCAGGGGTAGCGGATCCAGCCGTTTTTCCGCTCGCACATCTCCTTGATGAAGTGCTGGCCGTTGAAATCGACGGCGTTGAGGAAGTTGTGTCCCTCGCCGGTGGGGTGGATCATGAAGTTGCCGGAGCTGTCCATGGCGAAGATGTAGCCGGTCTTGCCCACCTTCTTGCTCTTGATCTTTTCCTTGAGCGCCTCGAAGGAGCGGCGCTCGAAGGCCAGGTCCTCGTAGGTTTCCTCGAGGTAGCCGCCGGCGGCGATGATCCAGTCCCATTCCTTGAAGTAGCGGTAGGCGACCACCTTCTTTCTGAGTGATTTGTCGCCCAGCGCCGCGTTCTTCCAGGGGTAGACGATGTAGAGCACTTCACCAGGCTTGGCGCGGTGCGCCTTCTCGATCATCTCCTTGATGAAGTAGCGGCCGGTCTCGTCCCGGCTCTCGGAGACGTTGGCCCCTTCCTGGGCCACGTGCACCTTCAGCTCGCCGCGGCTGTTCATGGCGTAGATGTAGCCGGTCTTGCCGACATTAACCTTGAGGAGCGCGTTTCTGGCCTCGCGCATGGCGCCGGCCAGGTCGGTGCGTCCGGATTTCTGCAGGTTGTGCTGGCTCTTGACCACGTTGTAGGCGAGCTCGCTTACCGTCTTCAGCTCTTCGTGAAAGGTCCGTTCCTTGTCCTGCTTGTAGACCTGGAACTGCTGGTAGTGGGAGTTCAGCAGGTCGACCGTGAACGAGGCCATGTGCTGCAGGTCGTCCTTACTGGTCTGGGTGATGCCGAGGTAGGCCTGCTTGGTCGAGATGTAGCCGATGATGCCGCCGACCAGGAAGATGGGGATGATCACCAGGGGGAGCACCAGGACCACCATCTTCCAGCGCAGTTTCAGGTTCTTTATGAAGTCGAAGAGATATCTCTGCACGGCTCCCCCGGAAAAATCCGTTTTCTTTTTACTGCCAATACCATTGACTCTCTCAGCGCGGGAGGGGTGCATTCTCTCTGTCATTACTGGCTTTGAGCTTTGCCAAACAGCTTTTTGCAAACACTACCGGTAGAGTATGCGCGATACTACCGTATACGGTATGGGAAATGCCAGTCCTTTTTTCGCAATTCTGCAAAAAAATGAGTATACTGAGACAGATTTTTCCCAGGAGAGAGCATATGGAGATCCCGCGCCACCCGCAGACCCGGGGCATCACCCTGGAGGACAAGCCCCTGTTGGACCGGCTCTTTGCCGAATTGCAGCCCCGCGTCTCGGAACTGACCTTTGCCAACCTGTACCTGTTCCGCAAGGTGCACGAGTACCGACTGACGCTCGTGGGGGATGCGGTTGTCGCCCTTGGGCGCGGCTATGACGGCTCCGCCTATTTTCTTCCCCCCTTTGGCGGCGACATCGCCGGCGCGTCGCGGAAACTGCTGGAGTCGGGACTCACCCTGTACGGTGCCGACGACCTGTTCCTGGCGTGCCATCTGGGCGGCGGTGACGGTGTCGAGGCGGTCCCGGACCGCAACAACTTCGACTACCTGCACCTGAAGGACGAGATGGCGCAGCTAAGCGGCAAGCAGTACCACAAGAAGAAAAACCGGGTGAACTACTTCCTGAACCGGCACCGGCACCAGGTGGAGATCCTGAACGACGGGCATCTCGCCGGTGCGCTGGCGCTGCTGGAAGAATGGGGGAGGGTGAGGACGGAGATCGTGCCGCGCGGGACGACGCAGGGGGGCTCGGTGCAGGGTGAAATCGAAGGGGCCGCGGAGGCGCTCAGGCTGTACCGGGAACTGGGGCTTTCCGGGGTGGTGATCCTGGTGGACGATGTGGTGCGCGGCTTTGCCCTGGGTGAGAGGCTGAACCGGGAGACCGCGGTCTGCCACTTCGAGAAGGGCGACCTCTTCATGGAGGGGCTCTACCAGTTGCTGGATCGGGAGTTTTCCCGGCTCCTGTTCACCGACTGCACTTATCTGAACCGGGAGCAGGACTTGGGCGAGGAGTCGCTTAGGCAGGCGAAGCTTTCCTATCATCCGGTGGAGTTGCTGGCGAAGTATCGGGTGAGGAAGATCTAGTCCCCCTCCCCCCGGAGGGGGGAGGCTGGGAGGGGGGAGCACGTGGCGATCAAAAGTCCCCCTCCCTGTCCCTCCCCCTCCAGGGGAGGGGACGTCGCGATGACGTTTACCTCTCGGGCAGGAGCGATGTAAGGCGCTGTTCCAGTTCTTCGGCGGCACGATCGAAATCTTCCATGTCCAGCTGGTAATCCGCCTCCCAGGTCCGGTTCTTGTAGTAAACCTTGTCGTAGTAGTCGCAGACCAATCCTTTCATGAATTCATCCATCTCCCAGCGCTCCAGGTTTTCGGCCAGCTCATCGCACCGCTTTCCGCCCAGCTTCTTCCTGATACGCTGCAGCGCGACGCCCATCTCTTCCTTGTACTCGGGGAGGCCATACTCCTCGATCAGCCTGGCCACCCGGGTCTCGAGGCTCGCGTGGCACCACACCCTAATCCCCTGAGCCATCTTCTGGTAGAAATCCCCCGGCAGCGAAACCCGGCCGATGCGCTCACTCTCGCCTTCTACGATGAGCGGCTGTCCTGCGGGTGCCTTGCGGCAGGCGTCCCACAAAAGCGACTCGAACCGCTTCTGGGTGAGGTTCTGGTTCAGGCCCAACTGACCGAAGGCGGAGCCGCGGTGGCAGGCCAGCCCCTCGAGGTCGATCACGGAGTTGCCCCGTGCCTCAAGGCGCTGCAACAGGGTGGTCTTGCCGATACCGGTCATACCGTGCAGCACGACGAGCGGCGTCGCGGGGAGGTAGGGGTTGAAGTATTCGCCGACCACGTGGCGGTAGCTCTTGTAGCCGCCGATCAGCTGGGTCGCCTTCAGCCCGGCCAGGTCGAGGATGGAGGTGACGGTCTTGCTGCGCAGCCCGCCGCGCCAGCAGTAGACCAGGATGGGTTTTCCGGCGGCGCTGTCGGCGATGTAGCGCACCATCTCCGGGAAGCGGTGCGCGGTCAGCTCCAGCCCGCGCCGGCGCGCGGCATAGGGGCCGGACTCCTTGTGCAGGATGCCGATCTCGACCCGCTCCTCGTTGGTGAGCAGGGGGACGTTGATGGCTCCGGGGATGTGGTCTTCTTCGTATTCCAGGGGGGTGCGGACGTCCACCAGCAGGTGGCTTTCCAGCAGTTCTTCGTTAAACGGGGTCGTTTCCACGTACACAGGCTCCTTTTTTTGGCGGGCTCATTATAGAGAGGCGCCGCATCGATTGCAATAAGGAGGGGCGAATAAATTATTCCTGACTAGCCCCCGAAAGTGCCTGCTGCGGTCTATTGTCGGTGAGAAAGCGCCCCTCCCCCTGGAGGGGGGAGGCTGGGAGGGGGGAAGCGGGATCGAGCCGGTACGCTCCCCCTCCCTGTCCCTCCCCCTCCGGGGGCGGGGACGCTTCGGCAACTTTCTCAGAAGCGATGATCTTCCGGCAAGATGCCTAAGGCGCGCAAATCCCTCATAGCAGGCGCCTTTTCAGTTGAGGGTTTCTCACTTTTGTGGTAGCGTACACTGTTTTTTTTCATCCTGTTTTCACGGCTAAGGAGATTTCATAGATGTTTGGCGCGCTTATAAAGAAGTTTGTCGGGAGCAAGAACGAGCGGGAACTGAAGCGTCTCTGGCCCATCGTGGATCGCATCAACCAGCTGGAAGCCGAGATGGTCAAGCTCTCCGACGACGAGCTGCGCGGCAAGACCGCCCAGTTTAAAGAGCGCTACGCCAAGGGGGAGAGCCTGGACTCCATGCTCCCCGAGGCGTTCGCCGTCTGCCGCGAGGCGGGCAAGCGCGTGCTCGGTATGCGCCACTTCGACGTGCAGCTGATCGGCGGCATGGTGCTGCACTCCGGCAAGATCGCCGAGATGAAGACCGGCGAGGGCAAGACCCTGGTGGCGACCCTCCCGTCCTACCTGAACGGCATCTCCGGCAAGGGCGTGCACGTGGTCACCGTCAACGACTACCTGGCCAAGCGCGACGCCGACTGGATGGGGCGCATCCATAAATTCCTGGGGCTCTCGGTCGGGGTGATCGTGCACGGGCTGGAGGACTGGGAGCGCCGCGAGGCCTATGCCGCCGACGTCACCTACGGCACCAACAACGAGTTCGGTTTCGACTACCTGCGCGACAACATGAAGTTCGACCTGGCCGATTACGTCCAGCGTCCCTTCAACTTCGCCGTCGTCGACGAGGTGGACTCCATCCTCATCGACGAGGCGAGGACGCCGCTCATCATCTCCGGTCCCACCGAGGACTCCACGGACAAGTACTACATCATCGACCGCATCATCCCCATGCTCAAGAAGGGCGAGGTGATCGAGGTCGAGGCCAACACCCTCTCCGGCAAGAGAAAGACCTACACCGGCGACTTCACCGTCGACGAGAAGGCGAAGAGCGCCTCCCTCACCGAGGAAGGGGTGCTCAAGGTCGAGCAGCTTCTGAAGATCGACAACCTCTACGATCCCCGGAACATGGAGATCCTGCACCACACCCAGCAGGCACTCAGGGCGCACGCCCTGTTCAAGCGCGACGTGGACTACGTGGTGCGCGACAACGAGGTGCTCATCGTCGACGAGTTCACCGGCCGCCTCATGCCGGGGCGCCGCTGGTCCGACGGCCTGCACCAGGCCATCGAGGCCAAGGAAGGGGCGAAGATCGAGAACGAAAACCAGACCCTCGCCACCATCACCTTCCAGAACTACTTCCGCATGTACGAGAAGCTCTCGGGCATGACCGGTACCGCGGACACCGAGGCGGAGGAGTTCCACAAGATCTACAAGCTGGACGTCGTGGTCATCCCGACCAACCGCCCGCTGCTGCGCCCCGACTTCCCGGACGTGATCTACAAGACCGAGCGCGAGAAGTTCAACGCGGTCATCGGCGAGATCAGGGAACTGCACGCCAAGGGGCAGCCGATCCTGGTCGGCACCATCTCCATCGAAAAGTCCGAGCAGTTAGCCGAGCTCATGAAACGCGAAGGTATCCCGCACTTCGTCCTCAACGCCAAGCAGCACGAGCGCGAGGCGGAGATCGTGGCCCAGGCCGGGCGCAAAGGGATGGTGACCATCGCCACCAACATGGCCGGCCGCGGTACCGACATCCTCCTCGGCGGCAACCCCGACGGCCTGGCGCGCCAGGAGTTCGGCGGCACACCGGAGGTGAAGGCGGAGGCGTTCGCGCAGGCGTTCGCCAAGGCGCAGGGCGAGGGTGGGGCGAACAAGGAACTGCTCCAGGCGCTGGAGCGGGATTTCCCCGGGAGCTCCGCCGCCGTCGCCGGTTACCTCGAGCAGAATGAAGAGATCGATTTCGATGAGCTGCAGGAACTGGTAATCCCGGTATTCAAGAAGCAGTTCGACGCAATCGTCGACAAGTACAAGCCGACCTGCGCCGTCGAGCACGACGAAGTGGTTGCCCTGGGCGGCCTGCACATCCTGGGCACCGAGCGCCACGAGTCGCGCCGCATCGACAACCAGCTGCGCGGCCGTTCCGGCCGTCAGGGCGACCCGGGCTCCTCGCGTTTCTACCTCTCGCTGGAGGATGACCTCTTGCGCATCTTCGGCTCCGAGCGCGTCTCCATGATCATGGACAAGCTGGGCATCGAGGAAGGCGAGGCGATCACCCACGGCCTGATCACCAGGGCCATCGAGAATGCCCAGAAGAAGGTCGAGGCACACAACTTCGAGATCAGGAAGCACCTGATCGAGTACGACGACGTCATGAACAAGCAGCGCGAGGTGATCTACACTCAGCGCAAAGAGATCCTTGCCGGCAACGAGATCAGGAAGAGCTTCGTCGGCATGCTGGACGAGACCGTGACCGACGTGGTCCAGGCCTTCGTCATCGACCGCACCCCGGCGCGCGAGTGGGACTGGCAGGGGATCACCGACACGACGTTCCGGCTGTTCGGGTTCAACCTCGACCTCACCCCGGAGCTCTTTGACCGCATCACCCCGGTGAACTTCGAGGATACGCTGAGAAGCGGCACCCGCGATCGCTTCAACCAGAAGGTGAACGAGTTCGGCGACGAGCTCATGGATCACCTGATCAAGGTGATCATGCTCCAGGTCATCGACACCCAGTGGAAGGATCATCTCCTTTCCATCGACCACCTGAAGGAGGGGATCGGCCTGCGCGGCTACGGCCAGAAGGACCCGAAGCAGGAGTACAAGCGCGAGGCATACCAGCTGTTCATGGACATGATGAACAGGATCCGTCAGGAAGTGGTGGAGAAGATTTTCTGGGTCCAGGTGGGGACCGAGGAGGACATCGAGCAGTACGAGCTGGAGCAGCCCAAGCCGCAGAAGATGGTCTTCAACCTGGTGGAAGAAGAGGAAGAAGAGGATCACGGCAAGGGTGGTCCCGCCAAGAGCGCAAGGAACGCCGGGCGCAACGAGCCCTGCCCCTGCGGCAGCGGCAAGAAGTACAAGAAGTGCTGCGGCAAGTAAGAAGCCGTTCAACGTTCAACGTTCGACGTTAAAAACTACAGCGCTGCTATTTGACAGACGTGTTGATGTTGATCATGTCCGGCTGTAGCAGGTGTGGCTCAGTTGAGCATTGAACGTGAACGTGACTCACCGGCTCTTGCCGTCCACAGGTAGCCGTACCGGTCCGTTGACCGTCAGGCAACCCGCTTTATCGAACATTGAACGTTGAACGTTGAACCGTTTTGGAGGTTCTATGAAAGGTTTTCGCTTTTCCGCCGTCGAGGCGGCCATCAAGAAGCCGGGGCGGCTCGACCTGGCACTGATATTCTCTGATTTCCCCGCCCAGGTGGCGGCGGTCTATACCACCAACAAGGTGCAGGCGGCACCGGTCATCATCTCGCGCCAGCGCTCGCAAAACGGCAAGTGCCGCGCGCTTTTGGTCAACAGCGGCAACGCCAACGCCTGCACCGGCGAACAGGGGATGACGGACGCCCTCGAGTGCGGCAGGAAAACCGCCGAGGCCCTGGGACTCTCCGACGAGGAACTGCTGATCGCGTCGACCGGCGTCATCGGTCAGCCGCTCCCCATGGAGCGCTTCCGGAAAGGCATCCAGCCGCTCGTGGACGGCCTCGACCACGGCACGCTGGACGACGTGGCCAAGGCGATCATGACCACGGACACCTTCGAGAAGATCGAGCGCCGCACCGGCGAGGCCGGCGGCAAGCCCTACAGCATCTGGGGCATCGCCAAGGGGGCCGGGATGATCCATCCCAACATGGCCACCATGCTCTCGTTCCTGGTCACCGACGCCGAGGTTGACGGCGAGTTTTTAAAGAGCGCCTTCGCCCAGGCGGTGGACGGCTCCTTCAACGCCATCACGGTGGACAACGATACCTCCACCAACGACACTGCCGTCATTTTCGCCAACGGCGCCGCGGGCAACGCCGCCATCAAGGGGGGGACCCCGGAAGGGAACGCTTTCGCCGCGCTCCTGCACGACGTGCTCCTCTCCCTGGCCAAACTGATCGTGAAGGACGGCGAGGGGGCGACCAAGTTCGTCGAGATCAGGGTGAAAGGGGGCGCCAGCCAGGCCGACGCCAAGAAGGCCGCGCTCGCCGTCGCGAACTCCATGCTGGTCAAGACCGCCTTCTTCGGCCAGGACGCCAACTGGGGCCGCATCATCGCCGCGATCGGATACTCGGGCGCGCAGGTGGAACAGGAGCGGGTGGAAATCCGCTTCGACGACGTCGTCATGGCGACCGGCGGCGTCTTCGCCGGCGGCGACGCCGAGGCGGCCGGCACCCGCGTGCTGCAGCAAAAGGAATTCAAGGTCACCATCGACCTCAAGATCGGCGGCGGTGAGGCCGTAGTCTACACCAGCGACCTCTCCTACGACTACGTCCGGATCAACGCCGACTACAGGACCTGATACGCACTGACGCTGCCGCTTCCCCCCCGGGGGCGGCACCGGCTTAAAGCCGGCATCTCACTCTCCGCAAACGCTGCTGGAGGCACAATGAGCCGTACCACGATGCTTTCGATCGCAACCGCTGTACTGTTGGCAACCCTCGCCGGCTGGAGCCAGTCGTGGGCGGGCGACCTGAAAATCACCGAGATGGCGGTCACCACCAAGATCGTCAAAGGAAACCCGATCGACTCGGTGCGCCGCATCTCGTCCACCTCGGTCAAGGCGCTCTACTGCTTCACCAGGTTCACCGCCCCCGAAGACACGGACACCACCATCAAGCAGATCTGGTACCTCAACGACGAGGCGGTGGCGGAATACGAACTGCCGGTCAAGGGGGCGCACTGGCGCACCTACAGCCGCAAGGTGGTGGAAAAGGGACTCTCCGGCGAATGGCGCTGCGACGCGGTGGACAGCGAAGGGAAGGTCCTCAAGTCGATCAGTTTCAGGATGAATTAAACAGGGCAGCAACCAGCAAGGACCGAGAGAGTCACATTGAGATTGAACACGTATTTTAGGGAGCGCCTGCGCTTCCTTTTGAGCAGTATCTACGGCTGCCTGTTGGTCATCTTCCTCGCCACCGCCTGTCACGCCGCCGACCAGCCCCGCATCGATTCCCTGATGAACGAGGCCATGGGGCGCAACCTCATCGCCGGCGGGGTCGTCCTCATCGGCAACCGGGACAAGATCCTCTTCGAGAAGGCGTATGGACGCCTCTCCCCGTTCCCCGACGCACCTCCCATGGCGACCGACACCATCTTCGACGTCGCCTCGCTGACCAAGGTCATCGCCACCACCCCCTCGATCCTGAAGCTGGCGGAAGAGGGGAGGATCTCCCTGCTCGACCCCATCACCAAATGGTTTCCGGAACTGGCAGGAAAGGGTAAGGACGCGGTCCTGGTCATGAACCTTCTGACCCACACCTCCGGGCTGGACGACATCCCTCTTTCCAGCGTGACCCCTATGCAGAGCGCCATCGAAGGGGCCGCTGCCCAGAAGCTCAAGGGGGAGGTGGGAAGCCGCTTCCGCTACGCGGATCTGAACTTCATCCTGCTGGCCGAGTTGGTGCGGCGCGCCACCGGCGCGCCCCTCGACCTCTACGCGCAGGTCTCCTTCTACCGTCCGCTGGGGATGGCCGACACCGCGTTCCATCCCAAGGAGACGGCGCGCTGCTCCGGCACGATCAGCGACGAGCGCGTTCTCTTCGGGGAGCCCCAGGACTACCTCTGCCGCCAGTTGGGTGGGGTGGCCGGCCACGCCGGTCTCTTCGCCACCGCCCGGGACCTGTCCCGCTTCTGCCGGATGATGCTCACCGGAGGCACCCTGGACGGTAGGCGCGTCCTCGCCAGGCGCACCGTGGACCAGATGACCGCCCCTTACTTCTCGCGCGGCGGGACGGTAGTCAGGGGGCTGGGATGGGACATATCTTCGCCCTTTTCCGCACCCCGCGGACAGGGGTTCTCCCGGGTCTCCTTCGGTCACACCGGGTACTCCGGTTCGTCGATCTGGATCGATCCCGCCACCGACACCTTCGTCATCCTGCTCACCTCGCGCCTGGAATACAAAAAGGTGCATGAGATCAATAAATTGCGTGGCGATATCTCGACCCTTGCCGCTCAGATCTTCGGCATTCCCGTCGAGTTCGGCGACATGGCCCGTTTCAATGATGAGTGATTAATAAGAAAGGGCAAAAACCTTGACACCCTACGCCCTTTATGCTAGCTTTTTTTACCATTTTTAGTGTCATACTGGATATATTTGCGCCTTATTGTGACTGCCGTTCCTGTCAGTCCCATGCACCGGAAATCCTGTGAGCCAATTTGCGGGATGATCTCTGTTACAGTCGGACGACTCGAATTTGTCGTGGCAACATAACTCCTGAAGTAAGCTTCGTAAGTAGAGGGGGGATCGATGGGCAATAGACTGCTCCTCGCCGATGACAGCATCACCATCCAGAAGGTCGTGGCGATCATCTTCGCCAATGAGGAGTTTGAACTGACCGTTGTCGACAACGGTACTGCTGCCCTTGACAAGGCGCGGGAGACCAAGCCGGACGTGATGCTGGTTGACGCGTTGATGCCCGGCAAGACCGGCTACGAGGTCTGCGCCGAGATCCGGCGCGATCCGGCGCTGGGCGCGGTTCCCATCATCCTGCTGATCGGCGCGTTCGAGCCGCTGGACGAGGAGAAGGCGCGCGAATGCGGCGCCGATGCCACCATCTCCAAGCCCTTCGAATCGCAGCAGTTGATCGACCGGGTCAAGGAGATGCTGGAAGTGGGCAAGACCCGCAAGACCGCTCCTCCGGTAGCGCAGCCCGCAGCACAGCCGGCAGCCCCGGCGGCCGCAGCCGAAGAGATCTGGGGTGACCTCTCCTCCCTGGATGCCATGGCCCCGGCACCTGCCGCTCCCGCACCTGCGGCCGCACCTGCCGCGGCCCCGGCGCCCGCCCCGGAAGACATCTGGGAGAGCGTCGGACTCGAGACCGAACCCGCTTGGGAGGCCCCCGCCGCAGCGCAAGAGCCCGCCTGGGAGGCTCCGGTCGCCCCGGCGCAGCCCGCAGCCGCCGCCCCTGCCGCGCAGGTCGAGGCGGTCGAGGCGAGCATGGAAGACGACCTTTGGGGTGCCTTCGAGCTGGAGGAGGAGACTCCTGCCGCTGCCGTCGAGGCACCGTCCGAGCTGTTCGGGGTCGTGGAGCCTGAGGCAGGTGGCGAGGCCGAGTTCGAGGCTGAAGAGATCTTCAACTTCGACGATGCGGAAGAGATCGAAGAAACCGGGCCGGCGCTCGAACTGGAAGAGCCCGCCGTCGATTCCTCGCTCACCGTAAGCGAGGAAGAGTTCTTCGCCTTCAGCGAGGAGCAGGAAGCAGCGACGGCCGCGGTAGCCGCAGAGGTACCGGCGCAGGCCGAGACCCAGGCCGAGGCCGAGGCTTTCGGGGTGCCGGAGTACGAACCCTTCGAGTTCGAGGTGGAGGAACCCGCGCCGCAGGCCGCAGCGCCGGTCGCACCGGCCGCACCTGCCGCACCGGCCGCACCGGCTCAGCCCGAACCGGTGGTGGCGCCCGCCGCAGTGCCCCCCGTTCAGGCGGCAGCCCCGCAAGCCGCAGCCGCACAGCCGGCTGCCGTTCCCGAACTTACCGAGGACCAGCTGGTGGCGGCACTCTCCAAGGTGTCCCGCGAGGTGATCGAGAGGATCGTCTGGGAAGTGGTGCCTGACCTCGCCGAGGTGATCATCAAGGAAGAGATCAGGAAACTGAAGAGCGGCGTACGCGGTTAAGGCGGACGTCTCTCGCGCATCCGCTTATGAAACAGGGGATTTCACGATCCCCTTTTTTCATAGCTGAGGCAGCAGCTGCAGGCAGCAAACTTTCCCGCAAGCGTTCCCGCCCCCGGAGGGGGAGGGACAGGGAGGGGGATGTCGCTTCATGGCTACTGCCTTCCCCCCTCCCATCCTCCCCCCTCCGGGGGGAGGAGCTAGAAGCACGTTTCGCGGGGGCCACCCCTGCTAAAGCATTTTTCCCCATGAGGTAGATTAGATGGCAAACAAAGAGCTGGAAAAGGTTTACGAGCCGAAAAGCGTTGAGCAGAAGTGGTACCAGGAGTGGGAAGGGAAGGGGTACTTCCACGCCACCGTCCCCTCCGACAAGCCGGGCTACTCCATCGTCATCCCCCCCCCGAACATCACCGGCGTGCTGCACATGGGCCACGCCCTGAACAATACCCTGCAGGACATCCTGTGCCGCTGGAAGAGGATGAGCGGCTACAACGTGCTCTGGATGCCGGGCACCGACCACGCCGGGATCGCGACCCAGAACGTGGTCGAGCGCCAGCTGGCCGCCGAAGGGAAGGATCGCTTCGAGCTCGGCCGCGAGGGGTTCATCGAGCGGGTCTGGCAGTGGAAGGGTGAGTCCGGTGGACAGATCATCGGCCAGCTGAAGCGCCTGGGCGCGTCCTGCGACTGGGAGCGCGAGCGCTTCACCATGGACGCCGGCCTCTCCAAAGCGGTGCGCGAGGTGTTCGTGCGCCTGTACGAAGAGAAGCTCATCTACCGCGACAACCGCCTGATCAACTGGTGCCCGCGCTGCCATACCGCGCTCTCGGATATCGAGGTCGAGCACGAGGATAAGGCGGGGAATCTCTGGCACCTGCGCTACCCGGTGGTGGGAAGCGACGAGTACGTGGTGGTCGCCACCACACGTCCCGAGACCATGCTGGGCGATACCGCCGTGGCCGTGCACCCCGAGGACGAGCGCTACAGCCACCTGATCGGCAAGAAGGTCATGCTGCCGCTGGTGAACCGCGAGATCCCGGTCATCGGCGACGACTACGTCGACCGCGAGTTCGGTACCGGCGTGGTGAAGATCACTCCGGCGCACGACTTCAACGACTTCGAGATGGGCCTGCGGCACAACCTGGACCGCATCAACGTCTTCGACGAGTCCGGCGTGGTCAACGCCGCCGGCAAGCAGTACGAGGGGATGGACCGCTTCGCCGCCAGGAAGCAGGTGGTGGCCGACCTCGAAGCAGCCGGGCTCCTGGAGAAGATCCAGGACCACGCCCTTTCCGTCGGCGGCTGCTACCGCTGCAAGACCGTGGTCGAGCCGTACATGTCCCTGCAGTGGTACGTGAAGGTTGGGCCGCTGGCCGAGCGCGCCCTGGGCGCCGTCAAGGACGGGCGCACCAAGATCGTGCCGCAGCAGTGGGAGAACACCTACTACGACTGGATGGAGAACATCCGCGACTGGTGCATCTCCCGCCAGATCTGGTGGGGACACCGCATTCCCGCCTGGTACTGCGACCACTGCGGCCACATCACCGTGGCCAAGGAAGACCCGACCGCGTGCAGCCAGTGCGGCTCCGACGAGATCCGCCAGGAAACCGACGTGCTGGACACCTGGTTCTCATCGGCCCTGTGGCCCTTCTCCACCATGGGGTGGCCGGAGAAGACCCCGGAGCTCTCCGCCTTCTACCCGACCTCCTGCCTGGTGACCGGCTTCGACATCCTCTTCTTCTGGGTGGCCCGCATGATGATGATGGGGCTGCACTTCATGGACGAGGTCCCCTTCACCGACGTCTACATCCACGCCTTGGTGCGCGACGCGCAGGGGCAGAAGATGTCCAAGTCCAAGGGGAACGTCATCGATCCGCTCACCGTGATCGACGCTTACGGCACCGACGCCTTCCGCTTCACGCTGGCCGCCTTTGCCGCGCAGGGACGCGACATCAAGCTTGCCGAGGAGAGGATCGCCGGCTACCGCAACTTCGCCAACAAGATCTGGAACGCATCGCGCTTCGCCATGATGAACCTGGAAGGTTTCGACCCGAACCAGGTCGACGTCGCGTCGCTCAAGCTTTCCAACGCCGACCGCTGGATCCTGTACCGCCTGAACGAGGCCGCCGGTGCGCTGGACTCCGCCCTGACCGGGTTCCGTTTCAACGAGGCCGCCAGCGAGCTGTACCGCTTCACCTGGAGCGAGTTCTGCGACTGGTACATCGAACTCGCCAAGGACGATCTCTACAAGGGCGACGCCGAGCGTCAGGCCGCGGCCAAGTACGTGCTCTGGCTGGTGCTGGAGAACCTTTTGCGCCTGTTGCACCCGTTCATGCCCTTCATCACCGAGGAGATCTGGCAGGCCCTGCCCAAGAAGAGCGGCGCCGCCGATTCCATCATGATTTCCGACTTCCCGACCCCGTGCGAGGAGTGGGCGGGCTACGCCTCCGCCGCCGCGGAGATGGAACTGGTCATGGAGGTCATCAAGGGGATCAGGAACATCAGGGGCGAGATGGAAGTGGCCCCGAGCAGGCAGATCGCCGCGATCCTCGACTGCAAGTCCGAGGCGAGCCTCAAGCTGCTCAAGAAGAACGAGGTATACGTCATGAGCCTGGCCCGTCTCTCCGACCTCGCCATCGGTCAGGGCATCGAGCGTCCTGCCGAGGCCTCCTTGCAGGTGGCCGGCGACGTCGAGATCATCGTGCCGCTCAAGGGGCTCGTCAACGTCGAGGAAGAAGAGAAGCGTCTCAACAAGGAGATCGCCAAGATCGAGAAGGACATTGAGTTCCTCTCCAAGAAGCTGGAGAACCCGAGCTTCATCGAGCGTGCTCCCGCCGACGTAGTCGAGAAAGAGCGCGAGAAGATCGCCGATTTCGGCAAC
Organism: Geomonas oryzisoli; assembly: GCF_018986915.1. Lineage (NCBI taxonomy): Bacteria > Pseudomonadati > Thermodesulfobacteriota > Desulfuromonadia > Geobacterales > Geobacteraceae > Geomonas > Geomonas oryzisoli. Next base: position 2,852,424 of record NZ_CP076723.1, on the reverse strand, counting down.
AAGAAGAAGCTCCTCCAGGAGAGCCTGGAGAAAATTCTGAGGCTTAAGTAAACGTCCCCCTCTTTTGTCTGACTAGTCTGACCAGTCCGACTGGTCAGACTGGTCAGACTGGTCAGACAAAGGAAACAGACACACCACGAGGTCGCGTTGACTCCTTACATTGTTTACGCCGTATTCGCTTTCCTCTTTGGGGCCGTGGTCGGCTCCTTCCTGAACGTCTGCATCTGCCGGATGCCGCACGACGAGTCGGTGGTGTCACCCCCGTCGCACTGCCCCAAGTGTGACTACCAGATCCGCTGGTACGACAACATCCCGATCCTGAGCTACCTGCTGCTCGGCGGGAAGTGCCGTTCCTGCAAAACCCCGATCTCGATCCAGTACCCGCTGGTCGAACTCTTAAACGGCCTGCTGTCCCTGGCCCTCTTCTTCAAGTTCTTCCCACAGCGCCTGTTCGAGGAAGGGGCCCCCATCCAGTCCCTATTCACCGGGATGTTCTACTTCGGCGTGCTTTTTATCTTCTGCAGCGCCCTGGTGGTGGTCACTTTCATCGACCTGGAGCACCAGATTATCCCGGACCGGATCACCCTGCCGGGCATCGTGCTTGGTTTCGTCGTGTCGTTCTTCATCCCGCAACTGGGGTGGCTCAATTCCCTGATCGGCATCGTGGCCGGAGGGGGCAGCCTGCTCCTCATCGCCTGGGTCTACCAGGTGGTCGCCAAGAAAGACGGCATGGGAGGGGGCGACGTCAAGCTTTTGGCCATGATGGGAGCCTTCCTCGGCTGGAAGTCGATCCTGTTCATCGTCTTCGTTTCTTCTCTGCTGGGGTCGATCATAGGCGTGACCCTGATGTTGATCCGCAAGAAGGATTCCACGCTCGCCATACCGTTTGGCCCGTTCCTGGCCGGAGCGGCTGTACTCTACGTCTTCTACGGCAGGCGCATCATCCACTGGTACCTGAACATGGGAGGCTGAAACGGTGGCTACGAGACCATTCCGTTTCAGCCTCACCTTCTACATCCTCTCCGCCTTGAGCATGCTGCTTGTGCTCACCTGGCTCCTACTCTCTCTCATATCCTTCAGAACAGCTGAAAAGGACCTGCTCGACCAAAGCGGCGACGAAGCGCGTCTGCTTCTTTCCAGCATCGTGCTCCTGCTGCCACGTCCAATTGCCCCTCCCGAGCCGGGTTCTCCAGCTTCCAAATATATAGACCACCTCCGGAACCATCGGCGTTTTGAGGGGTTGTTGATGGTCGACCACCTGGGGCGCAGGCTGTACGCCGTCTCCGACGACACGGTAGCCGACGCGACGTTGACGGAGGTGATGCGTTCCGGGCGCGGGGCCTTTCAAGTGGCCGCCGACGGCGGTTCCGGGATTTGCTACCTTCCGGTAATCGAGCAGGGGAAAGTGACCGGCGCGGCGCGGCTTACGGTGTCGCTGCTGGCTGCACAGGAGCGGCTGAGGACGTCGCGCCACCTGTTTATCGCCTACTTCGCGCTGGACTTTTTGCTGCTGCTGGCGCTGGGCTCGTACCTGCTGTCGCGGACCGTAGTGCAACCCATCAGGAGACTCGTCGGCGCCACCCGCAGAATAGCCGCCGGGGACCTCGGGGTTTCCGTCCAGGTTCCCGGGAGTACCGAGGTTGCTGAATTGTCCGATGCGTTCAACGGGATGATGGTTGCCCTCAGGGAGAAGAGGGTTGAAGTAGAGGAGAAGGTTGCGGCGCTGACGTGGGCGAACAAGGAGTTGGTCGAGGCACGAACGGAGGCGGTCCGGTCTGAAAAGATGGCTTCGGTCGGCCTCCTGGCGGCCGGGATGGCTCACGAAATCGGCACGCCGCTCGCGGCGATCATGGGGTACAGCGCCATCCTGGCAGAGGAGTTGACCGGGGACCCGGAAAAATCCGACTACCTGCGCCGTATCGACGAGGAGTCGAGGCGTATCGATCGGATCGTGCGGGGGCTCTTGGACTACGCCCGCCCCAAGCGGGTGCATTGGGAGGAGGTGGAGATCCGCGCCTTGCTGGAGAAGGTGGTGGAACTGCTGGCAGACCAGGGCGTGCTTAAGCACCTCGAGGTATCGATCGAGGTCGAGCCCGGGCTTGCCACGGTGCACGCCGACCCGCACCAGCTCGAGCAGTTGCTGATCAACCTCATCGTGAACGCGCGCGACGCGATGCCGAAGGGGGGCAAACTGTGGCTAAAGGGGAACCGGTCTGGAACCGAAGTGGTCATCGAGGTGGTGGATAACGGTGAAGGGATGCCCCCGGAACTGCTCAGCAAGGTTTTCGATCCATTTTTCACCACCAAGGAACCGGGTAAGGGAACCGGTCTTGGCCTGGCGATAGCTGCGCGCATAGCCGAATCCTGTGGGGGGAGGCTCGATGTACAGAGCGAACTCGGCAAGGGGAGCCGCTTTACCCTGACCCTCCCGGCCAGTGGACAAGGGGCTAGGGGCTAGGGGCTGGCGGCTGGCGGCTGGCGGCTGGCGGTTTTTTGCTTTCAGACCAGTCCGAGAAGTCCGACCAGTCTGACTGTCCGACTGTCTGACAAGGAGCAGATGTTGACCGAGAAGAAGAAAATTTTGGTGGTGGACGACGAGCCCAACCTGCGTCACATGCTCCAGGTCCTCCTGAAAAAGCAGGGCTACCAGGTCGAACAGTCCGCAGACGGGGCCGATGCCCTGGCCAAGGCGGGCGAGGGAAACTTCGCCTTCATCCTGTGCGACATCCGCATGCCGGTTATGGATGGCAAGAAGTTCCTGCTCGCCTGCACCGAATCCGGCATCGGCGCCACCATCATCATGATGTCCGCCTACGGTACCGTGGACGATGCCATCGAGTGCATGAAGCTCGGTGCCTACGACTACATCTCCAAACCCTTCAATAGCGACGAGATCTCCCTGGTGCTGAAAAAGGCCGAGGAACGCGAGCGGCTCAAGGACGAGAATCGCAGGTTGCGCGAGGCGGTACGGGGGCACGCCTTCCCCGACATCATCAGCAGAAACGACCGCATGGGCCGGATCATGGAGCTCGTCAAGAAACTTTCCGGGCACAAGACCACGGTCCTCATCCAGGGAGAATCCGGCACCGGCAAGGAACTGGTGGCGCGGGCGCTGCACTACTGCGGGGTGCGCCGCCAGGGCCCCTTCGTCGCCGTCAACTGCGGCGCGATACCCGCGGCCCTGCTGGAAAGCGAGCTCTTTGGGCACGTGAAAGGGGCGTTCACCGATGCCGGTCACGACAAGATCGGCCTCTTCGAGGAGGCCCACGGCGGAACCCTGTTTCTGGACGAGATAGGCGAGCTGCCGCTCGCGCTGCAGGTCAAGCTGCTGCGTGTGCTTCAGGAGGAGGAGATCCGCCGCCTCGGCGCCGCGGCCGCGCAAAAGGTCGACGTTAGGGTAGTCTCTGCCACCAGCAGGGACCTGGCCGGGGAAGTGGCGGCAGGAAGGTTCCGCGAGGACCTCTACTTCCGCATCAACGTGTTCGCCCTGTCCCTCCCTGCTTTGCGGGAGCGCGTCGAGGACGTGCCGCTTCTGGTTGACCATTTCCTGGAGAAGCACGGCGAACGGATGGGTATGCCGGGGGTGCACCCGACCCCGGAGGCGTTGCAGGCACTGGTCCGCTACAGCTGGCCTGGGAATGTGCGGGAGCTTGAAAACTGCATCGAACGAGGCCTCGTGCTCTGCGACGGGGCGACGCTGGGGCTTGCTTCCCTGCCGGAGGCGGTGCGTGCGTGCGCGGGGCAGGAGCATAGGGGCGTGGACCGTTCCGATTCACTGTCCATAAAGAAGGGGGCGGAGGCACTGGAGCGCCAACTGATCGTGCGTGCGCTGGAACAGACCGGTGGAAACCGCACCCACGCCGCGCGGCTTCTGGAGATCAGCCACCGGGCCCTGTTGTACAAGCTCAAAGAATACGACCTCGGATAGCGCCCGGCGCACGGCACCGGCAAGGTGGTGCCAATTTTTTGCAGAGTAGTCGCTTCTGCTATGAAAAAAATGCGTAGTTTTTTCCTGTGCCGCCGTGCTATGGTATGCCACAACTAACCGTATTGACGCTGAAACAGCCGGTCCAGCGCAACCGCGACGGTCAGGGCACGGTTGTTGCTCCCCCTGTCGGAGCAACGAAATCACCCACGAGGTAGTTGAATGTCCTTCGCAAAAAATCTCACCCGAATCTTTGCATACTGCTTCACGCTGGCCATTATTGCTTTTGCTGCACCCGCCTTCGCCATGTCGGAAGGATGCAGCGGGGACTGCGCGTCCTGTCACTCCATCACCCTGCAGGAGGCTACCGGCCTTCTGAAGGATATCGGGCCGGTGAAGGATGTGAAGCCGGCGCCGGTGCGCGGTCTTTACGAGGTCACTTTCGAGCAGGCTGGGCAGACCGGCACCGCTTACCTCGATTACAGCAAGAAGCACATCATCGCCGGCAAGGTCTTCGACATCGCCTCGCGGCAGCCGGTGGGGGGGGCGGCACAGCAGCCGAAAAAGGAGCGCAAGGAGCGCCTGGACCCCGCGACCCTCAGCACCGATCACGCCCTGATCCTGGGTAACCCGAAAGGGAAAAAGAAGCTGTTCGTCTTCACCGACCCGGAGTGTCCCTACTGCGCCAAAGCGCATCTGGAACTGAAAAAACTGGCGGCGCTGGAACCGGATCTCGCCATCTATATCAAGCTTTACCCGCTCAAGATGCACCCGAAGGCATTCGACAAGGCCCGGGTGATCCTGGCCAAAGGTTCCCTGGAACTTTTGGACAAGTCGTTCGCGGGCGAGCCCCTCCCTCCTGCCACGGATAAGGACCCGAAAAAACCGGTGGAGGAGACCATCAGGTTCGCCGAGTCCAACGGTATCCTCTCCACCCCCACGCTCGTTTTGTCCGACGGGCGCATTCTGGTGGGGTACAAGGATGCCGAAGCGATGCGCGAACTCTTGGCGAGGTAGTACCATGTATTTTCGTCCCTCTTCAACTGACGCTTTCATGTCCGACAATACGAGGTGTTCAATGGCAAAGAGTATGAACAGGCTCTTGAAGAAGACCTTAGGTGTGCTGGCCCTGGGCGCTATGCTTGCTCCCGGCGCTGCGCTGGCCGCCGATCCCGGTGACAACTGGTGCATCACGCCGCCGTTCATCTCGGGCGGGATCAAGCCCAACCTGCTCCTCATGATCGACAACTCCGCAAGTATGTACGATATGGGCTATATAGCGGGATCGACCTCGACGCCCCCGTCCTATACCTGCGGCACCGGCTCCAGTTCGGCGACCGTCACCTCGTCCTACTGCTTCGACAACACCTACAGCAACACCCAGGACTACGAGGGGTATTTCAGCAAGTACGATGCGGCCACCAACACGGTGAGTTACCCCGACTACCAGTTTACCGGCGGGAAGTTCGTGGAAATCAGCACCGGCGTTCCCACAAGCGGCGGGACCTACCGCACCAGCTACCTCTACATCCTGATGGCCGGCGATGCCAGCGCCACCCCGTCCACCAGGAAGGTCGACACCTTCATCGCCAACGGCAGGTTCCTCAACTGGCTGTCCGCCTCCAAGTTCGACATCGAGAAGAAGATCCTCACCGGCGGTCGGTACGACGCGGCCAACGCCATTCTCAAGGGAGAGTCCAGGGGGTGCGTGGGGCGGCGTTTCGTCAAGGTCGTTCCCGCCATTCCCACCCTCTCCTTTGCCGTCAGGGGGTCGACCGCGGTCGAGGGTTTCTACGACCCGAGCACCCAGGGTGGCGACACCAGGATCGAGATCTTCGAGGGGACCTACAACCAGTCGGCCTGCCAGTGTGCCGTCTACAACTGGGCCAACGGCAACTACGGCCAGGCGAGCACCAACACCACGGACTGCCTGGGTGTCACGCCTTCGGATAACGCCCTTGCCACCTTGAATCACGCCCAACAGACCTGTTACCAGCTCAAGAAGAACATCCAGGGGCTGCAGGCCGCAGGGGTCGCCCTCACCAGCATCACCGATACCCAGCTGTGGCAGGGCATCAACATCCAGGACATCAAGACGGCCTGCACCAACGTCTACGGCGACAACAAGAACCCGATGCCGCCGTCTTCCATCACCAACGAGTCGAGCGGCAACTACATCTGCACCAGCGCCGCCACCCACTCCAACGTGGTCGCACCGTACAACGTCAACGGCGCCAACACCACCGGCTTTGTCGGGAGCTGCTGGAACGGCTCCACGGACAAGTTCACCGGCAACGACAGCTGCGTGAAGGAGGAAACCCTGCACTACTGCATGGGCGTCAACTTCGCGGAGGTGACCGACCCCTCGGGCACCATCCCCACCAGCGGCAACATCCCATCCGTCATCATGGATGCGGGCGTGAGGGCGCTCGGCTCTCCCCTGGGGCCGACCAGCGGCGGGAAATGCTCCCTCAAGGCCAATGCCTGCTCCGCGGACGCCGACTGCCTCAAGGTCTGCTCCAACAATTTCAGCCTGAACTGCACCGCAGACACCGACTGCAGCTCCTCCGGCGTCTGCGTGTCGCAAAACTGCAACAACTCCTTCCCCGTCAAGGTGGGGGTCTCAACGGTGCCCAGCGGCGTCATCAACGATTTCTCCGCGGGAATCCGTTTCGGGGCCATGGCCTTCAACAACTTCGGTTCGGCCAGCGAGGCCAGCTCTACCTCCACGACCATGCCCATCCCCGCCTTCTGCGCGACTAGCGGCAAGATGTGCACCATAGGGGGGACGGACTGCTCCTCCTCCGACGGTACCTGCACGGCCGTGACCAACAAGGATGGGGGGTACCTGGATCCAAACTCCTTCATCGGCTCCAGCATCGGTGACCACAGCACCGGGCTCATCAGCTTCATCGACGGCATCCCTGCCAAGACCTGGACCCCCTTCGCCGAGGCCTACTACAACGCCATCGCCTATTTCGTAAAGGATGCCGCCGCGACTACGCCGACCCTCAACGCCACGAAATTCACCCCGACGACCGCGGCGATCCAGGCGCCGCTGCCCAGCACCCAGGACAGCTACAGCAACGTGAACCCGATCCAGTTCCGGTGCCAGCAGAACAACATCCTGCTGATCACGGACGGCTCTTCCACTGCTGACCAGAACGGCACCATGACAGCCAAGGTGACCGATGCGTCCAACTATTTCAGGGATCCCAACACCCTGACCGAGAGCGGCTCCACCTCAGGCGTCTGCGGAAGCTACGCGGGCAGCCCGTACCTGCATGATTTGAGCTACTTCGCCTATCACCGCAACATCTTCGACCCCAGTCAGATCTGCCACGGAACCGGCGCCACCAGCTGCGAGAACGCCCAGACCATAAAGACCCATATAGTCTACAATGCCCCCTCCAGTACCAACTCGACCAGCGTGTGCGACGCCTACAACCAGATGAACATGACGGCGACCAACGGCGGCACCACGATGAAAAACCCGAACAACCCGGCACAGCTTAGAAGCGACCTCAAGGACACCCTGGAAAGCATCGCTGCGGGCGCGTCCTCCGGTACCGCGGCCTCCATCCTCAGTAACTCCGAGGGTAGCGGCGCCAACATCCTGCAGGCCGTGTTCTATCCGAAGAAGGTCTTCGCGGACCAGACCGAGGCCAACTGGATCGGCGAGATGCAGAATCTCTGGTATTTCGTCGACCCGCAGATCAACCGCTCCACGATCAGGGAGGACACCGACCAAAACAACGTCTTCGACCTGATCCAGGACAAGGTGGTCAGCTTCCGCTTCGACAGCACGGACAACACCACCTACGCCTGGGTCTCCCAGGATCTCAACGGCGACGGCTCCGGCGATACCGCAGAGGTGAAGGTCGATGCCGACGCGGTGAAGAGCATCTGGCGGGCGGGCAAGAAACTCTGGGCGCGTCCACTCACCGGTACCGGCGCCAGACCGCGCAACATCAAGACCAGCATCAACGGCACGTCGCTCATCGATTTCTCCTCCTCCACCTTCCCGGTGGTGGGGGCAACGGGCAACGCGGCAACACTGGCGCCCTATCTCGATGTCGCCGATGAGGCGACCGCCACCAAACTGATCAACTACGTGCACGGAGTGGATCAAACCGGTTACCGGCCCAGGACCGTTTCCATCAAGGAAACCCCCACCAGTACCTCGGTTTCGGGTGTGTGGCGCCTGGGGGACATCATCTCCTCGACGCCGCGGATCCAGTCCAACCTCAAGCTGAACACCTACAACATGCAGGCCCCCAGCGGCTACAGTGACAGCTCGTACGACACCTACGTCGGGTCCGAGGATTACAAAAACCGGGGCATGGTGTACGTCGGCGCCAACGACGGCATGCTGCACGCCTTCAACTTCGGCAAGCTCAACGTGACCGCGACCGGTACCCAGAAGGCGACGCTGCAAAAGCTCGCGAGCACCGACCCGGCGCTTGGGGAGGAGATGTGGGCCTACATCCCGAAACAGGCGCTGCCGTACCTTAAGTACTACGCCGATGTGAACTATAACCATCTCTACTACATCGACGGCAGCACCGTGCTCTTCGATGCCAGCATCGGCGCCCCCAGCGGCGTCGCCGGCTGCACCGACGCGACCTACTACAACTGCGACAAGCTGAATGCCGTGGTGGACGGCAGCAACAACATCGACAGCTCCAAGAACCCCTGGCGCAGCATCCTGATCGGCGGCATGGGCATCGGCGGGGCGTCCTCGGCCAGTTGCACCGACCCCGCGACCAACAACTGCGTGCCGACTCCCCGCATGGATCCGGTCGAAACCACCAAGGGGCTCGGCTTCTCCTCCTATTTCGCACTGGACGTGAGCGACCCCAAGAACCCGTCCCTGCTTTGGGAGTTCAAAAACGACAACCTCGGTTTCGCCACCACCGGCCCGGCCATCGTCAGGGTCGGCCCCAAGGGCAAGAACGGGCGCTGGTTCGCTGTCTTCGGCTCCGGCCCCACCGGCCCGATCGACACCAGCGGCAACCAGTTCCAGGGGCGCTCCAACCAGCGGCTCAAGTTCTTCGTAGTCGACCTGAAGACTGGTCTCCTCGTGGGTGACCCGCTCGACGGCGGAGTCGACAATGCGTTTGCCGGTTCCATGATCGGCGGGTCGATCGATGCCGATCGTTGGGACCCGTACGCCGTCGGCAACTACCAGGACGACGCCATCCTGGTCGGCTTCACCAAGAAAGTCGGTACCGGCACCTCCGCTACCTGGACCGATGGCGGAGTGATCAGGATCGTCACCAAGAACGACACGAACCCCGCCAACTGGCAGGTGAGCAAGGTGGTTGACGGCGTCGGACCGGTGGTCACCGCGATATCCAGGCTGCAGGACCGAAAGAACATGAACCTCTGGTACTACTTCGGTACCGGCAGGTACTACTATCGTGCCGGGAACTCCATCGACGACTACAGCTCGCAGCGCTCGATCTACGGCCTGAAGGACCCCTGCTACAACACCTCCGCCGTTCCCGGTAACAAGATCGACCCGAACTGCAGCACCACCATCAGTAACTCCGATATCACGGACCAGTCCACCACCATCTCCACCAGCATCGGCAGCGGTGGCTGGACGATCGGCCTCGACGCCTCGACGACGGCCTATGGTGCCGAACGTGTGGTCTCCGACGCCGTCACCCTCACCAACGGCACGGTCTTTGTGACCACCTTCGAGCCCACCTCCGACGCCTGCGGGTTCGGCGGCAACTCCTTCCTGTGGGCGCTGGGCTACAACACCGGCGGCAGGCCGAGCGATGCGGCTCTCTCCGGGAAGGCGCTCATTCAGCTCTCCACGGGTGAATTCAAGGAGGTCGACTTGGCCCAGGCGTTCGGCAGCGGCGCCTCGCGTCAGATGCGGCGCAGCTCGACGCCGATGACCGGTAAGCCGCCGGCTGACGCCTTCCCCGTCGTCAGCAAAAGCGCCAACAAGCCCGTGAAGAAGATCCTCCACATCCAGGAGCGCTAATTCATGCGACAGCGAGGATTTACACTGGTGGAGCTGGTAGTCGTGGTGGGGATCATCTCGATCCTGCTCACCATAGCTACCATGCAGTTCAGCCTGATGCAGCAGAAGGCGGCAGTCGAAGCACAGGCGCGCAAGGTGTACAGCACCCTCATCGGCGTTCGGGCCGATGCGATGTACACACGTACCCCCCGCGCAGTCTCCTTCAGCGGCAACCAGCTCAGCATCTACGCGACCAGCGACACCACCGTCGCGCCCGTTACCGTGTACCAGCTCGGCCTGCCGATGGTGATGAACGTCTCCCCCACGGTGGTTACCTATGACGGCCAGGGAATGATGCAGTCTTCGGATATCTCGGTCTGCGTGCAGCCGGACAGCTCGGGGAACAACCAGGGGGGCATCGACAGCGTCGTGGTATCCACCGTGCGCACCTATATGGGAAAAAGACAAACCGGAGGGGCCTGTGCGCCAGCCAACATCACTCAAAAATAACAGCGGCTTTACCCTGGTAGAGCTGTTGGTTGCCATGATCATCATTGCCGTCGGCATGTTCGGCGTGCTGCAGACGATCAACGTCTCCCTGCAGCACAACCTACAGAACGAGGTGCGCAACGAGGCGGTGCGCATCGGTCAGAAGTACATGGCCGACCTCAGGGCGAAGACCTTCGACGCCTACTCAACTCCCTACACGACGTTCACCGAGAACGGGAAGGTCAGGGGGGTGAGCAAGCCGTACACCGTGGAACGGACCTCCCAAGTGCTGGCAACCGACGGCACACAGCCCAGCACCCGGCAGCTCATGGTCACCGTCAGGTGGTCGTTCAAGAACTCGAACTACGTAAACGAGGTGGTCACCGTGGTGGCCAGGCCGTGAGGCGCGGCCACCAGCGACCGGCAAAGGAACTTCGCATGTTGAAAGGGAAACAGGGGTACTCACTGGTCGAACTCATCGTGGTTATGGCGATCTTCACCATCATCATAACCGTGGCCACGGCCGGCTTCAGGACTGTGCTCACCCAGGTGGGACAGCAGAGCAAGCTGATGGAGACCGATATCGGGAGCATCGTCGGGCTGGAACTGCTCCGCTCCGACCTGCAGGGGACCGGGTACGGGCTGCCGTGGGGCTTGCAGAACACGCCGGCCGGTTACACCGAATTGACCACGACCGAGCCCACCGGGCAGCCCCCGACCAACGCGACCTTCTGGCCTTCGGGTGTGAACCCGCGCAGCTACAACGACGCCGCCGGGGTGCCGCGTGCGGTGCAAAGCGGCAACACCACCTTCAACATCAAGGACGGGGTGGGGTCGCAGTATCTCGTGCTGAAATCTTTGACCGTCGCCGGGTCAGCCACCGCGGCGCAGAAGAAATGGCTCTCGGTGAGCTTCGACGAGACCAACAACAGGAAGGCTCCGCTTTGGAACGATCCTGCCAGTATCCGCAACTTCAGCGCTAACGACCGTGTCATCGTGCTCAGGAACACCTTCAGCAACAACACCCCGAGCAGGCAGCTGCAGGTGAACGAAACCACCGGCGCCTACTCGACCACCTTTTCGAACTACTCCGCCCTGACCATTCCGCATTCTTCCGGGGACATGTTCCAGGTCTACGGGGTGGATGCCGCGACCGATCTGCGCATGCCGTTCAACCGCGCGGACTACTACGTGAGAACTCCAACGACGATGCCGCCGGCCTGCGCACCGAACACCGGCGTTCTCTACAAGGCCGTCGTGAAACAGGCGGCTAGCGGCGGCTTCAGCGAGATTCCACTGCTGGACTGCGTGGCCGATATGCAGGTCGTCTACGGGGTCGGCCCCTCGGGCAGCGGCGACATCAACTTCCGCCAGACCACCCTTCCCGGGACGGGAAGCGCCCAGGACATCCGGCAGCAGTTAAAGGAGATCAGGGTCTACGTCCTGGCGCATGTGGGCAAGAAGGACACCGGCTACAACTACCCGAGCACCACGATAGATGTGGGTGAAAGGTTCGCAGGGAGCCTGCTGGGGAGGAGCTTCGATCTCGAGCACCTGATAGGGGGCGACTGGCGGAACTACCGCTGGAAGGTGTATCCCATCGTGGTGCGGCCGCAGAACCTCATTCAGTAACAACGACGGTACTCTTATGAAAACGCTAAAGAATCAAGATGGTATTGCGCTGGTGACGGCACTTATGTTCACCCTCATCTGCCTGGGGATCGTTGCGGCGCTGATGCAGATGCTACTTTTGCAGACCAAGCTCTCTGCCGTGGAAAAGAACTATCGCAACTCGCTTGAGGCGGCCTACGGCGGCACAGAGCTGGTCACCAAGGAGTTCATCCCCAAGCTGTTCACCAACTACTCGACCAGTATCGGCCCCTTGCTGGCCGCCTACGGGACGGGGACCGGCTACAGCAATATCGGTCTCCAGGCGAGCAGCGGGCTGCGGACCAAGTTGGGCAGCGCCACCAGTGACTGGGGCTCCCTCTCGAAGACCCTGGACGCAAAGGATACACCGGACCTGCAGTTTCTTCTCAAGGGGACCGGTACCAACGGCAACTTCAAGGTCTACGCCAAGATCGTCGACACGGTCCCCGGGAACTCAGATACGACCGGCATCGATTACCTCGACAGCGGCGTCGGCGTTGCCGGTATCGGCTCCGGTATCGCCCCCAAGCATAACCCTGCGCTCTACAGCGTCGAGGTCACTGGGGAGAGGGCGGTTAACCCCAAGGAGAAGGCGCAGCTCTCAGTGTTATACGCCTTCTAACCCTGTCTTACTTCCTGCCTGTGCGGCCCTCCACCCCCGGAGGGCCTTTTTTTTCCCTGTCTCAGCTCTGCTCACCTTGCGGCGTTTGCCATTCCCGCTTTTTTTTTGTCTCTGCTCTGCTAGTATTGGAAAGTTCAAATTTACCTTGGCCGCCTGGAGCGGGCGTGCGGGGGAGGGACCATGTGGTCACGCGGCTTGTCCCTTGTCGAGATGGTGGTTGTGATCGCCATCGTGACCATCTTGGCCACCGTCGGCACCTACTTCTTTAACAAGCAGCAGAAGGGCTTTCCGATGGAGGCCCAGACACGACTGATCTTCTCCGAACTCCTCGAGGCGCGGGCCCGGGCCATCTACCAGAGAAGAGGGACGCGGGTCAAGCTCTACGCAGACCGCTTCGAAGTTTATTCGTCACAGCAGGACGGTGGCAGGGTTGCCCCCGTGCGAACCCTCCTGTTCACGTATCCCGTCACCTCGAGCGTCGATCTTGCCGACGGCAGCGACATCGACTTCGAGGAAACCGGAATCAGTTTTGTCGGATTGAGTACCATCTGCCTTGAATCTGTTTCCGGCTACGGCGGAGTCGACAGTGTCATCGTTGCCACCACGAGGGTGAGCATCGGCAAGAAGGATAAGGGCGATGACTGCAAACCCGAAAATATCACACTCAAGTAGCAGCGGCTTTACCCTGGTGGAGGTGCTCATGGCAATGCTGGTCATGACCGTCGGCTTGCTGGGACTGCTGCAGTCGGTTAACGTCGCCTATCAGCAAAACCTGAAGGACCAGTTGCGCAAAGAAGCTGTCCAAGTGGCGGAAGCCCGCATGCACGACTGGTGCAGGGAGCCTTTTGACCGCATTACCAGTGCCGGTACCGCTACCATCTATGAAAGCCATGAAAAGGTGGTCGGCGGAACCCGCTGGCAGTACGAGGTCAGCCGCAAGCTGCAGCCGGTCGGAACGGCCACCAAGAAACTGTGTGTCGGCGTGATCTGGTCGATCAGGGGCACGAAGAACAGCCATGAGATCTTTGTGCTGAGGACGAGGAGGAAAGGAGAATGAGGCCGCTTTGGGGAGCGCGAGGATATACCCTCACCGAATTGGTCGTGGTCATGCTGATCTTCGCCGTCGTGATGACGTTGATCAGCAGCTCCTTTACCAACATCGTCCGCAGCTCCAGCCAACTTGGCAAGCGGGTCGAGACGGACATCGGGGGGCTGATCGGCCTGGAACTCATGCGCGGCGACCTGGAACTGGCCGGGATCGGCCTCCCTTATGCCTTGCCGTCGGCTATCAACTACACCGAGGCCCCGGACAGCTTGCAACTCGTGCCGGGCTATCCCGAGACCCAGGCATACAAATATAATGACGGTCCCGCCCCTGTCGCCCCGTTTGCCTACCGCATCGGCAGCAATATCGGCTTCAACGGCTCCGATTATCTTGTGGTCAAAGGGACTCCTCTGGGAGCCAGCAGGGTCTGCCGAAGTTGGTGCTACCTGAACTACAGTTCGAGGACTTCACCCTCGCGCGTGGAGCCGGAATTGAAACTAGGCGGCAGGGACCGTGCCATCGTGCTGCGGACTGGTGTCGGCGCAGACGGCAGCCCAACCCGGGAGCTTGTGGCAAACGGACGTAATTTCACCTTTTTTCTCGACAAGATACTGGATCGTGAGTTCGCACCGAAGCAAAGAGGTGACAGCCACTTGGTGTATGGCGTAGAGCTCGGGGACAGCGGGGGCACGTGGCTCAATTATCCGTTTAACCGCTCCGACTACTTTATCCGCAGATCGGAGATCTCGCCGCTGTGCAACGAGGGAACCGGTACGCTCTATAAGACGACTATCAACCAGAACGGATCCCCGACGAAATACCCCATACTGGATTGTGCTGCCGATATGCAGGTCGTGCTCTATCTGGATACCAACCGGGACGGGGTTGACGACTACCATTCGGACTCCCTCGAAAGCGTCTTGAAGGCGGAGGAGCTGCGCGAGCAACTGAAGGAGGTACGCGTGTACATCCTGGCTCAGGAGGGGAAGAAGGATCCGGGATACCAGTACCCGGTGTCGTCCCCGGACCGTGCCATTCTGGTGGGGGACCCGGAGCTGGATGATTCACTCGGGCACGTCTGGAGCGCCCCGACCATGAGCGCCACTTTCGGCGCACAGTGGCGCAACTACCGGTGGAAAGTCTACACCATCGTGGTGAAGCCCAAAAACCTGTAGCAGGGGAGGGGGCATGAAGAAGCTTCGCTCCGAAACGGGCGCTGCCCTGGTCACGGCGCTGATGCTTACCACGCTATCACTGGTGATCGCAATGGCGCTTCTCGCGACAATCATCGCAGGAACGCATGTCGCCGCGAGTCAAAAGCGCTACCATAGCTCCCTTACGGCCGCGCAGGGAGGAGTCGATCTGTTCACCCGCGAGATCCTGCCCAGGCTGTTTCAAGCCGACTACGATACGGCGGATTTTCAGCGGGACTTTCCAAACCTGGACCTGAAGGTCACCCTTGGGGCATGCCTGCAGCAAAAACTCATCCTGCCTGCTGCCGCCTGGACCAGTTGCAACAATGCCCAAACCAGCGCAGATCCGGTTCAGGCGCCGGACCTCTCCTTCCGGTTGGCGGGTGTGCCGCCCGCAGTGGGGTTCAAAATCGACACCAAGATCGTAGACACGGCTCCCGGCAATACCGACCGCAGCGGCTACTACCTGTTGGATGCGGGGGGAGCGGTGGCGGCCCAGGATGACGTGATCCGGCCGCAGCACATTCCCGCCATGTACCATGTCCGCGTTCAGGGGATGCGTGAAGAGACGGGGATGCAGGAGAAGGCGCGGCTTTCAGTGCTCTACGCCTATTGACCCCATCCCTTGCGGTTGGCGGAGTATAACCGATGGCGGGTTGCCGGAAATTGCAACTCGCCTTTTTATTGGTATCATCTCCGCATCTCCCCCATTAGAATCCGTGTCACACAATCGTGGGGCCGCTGCGATCGACGTCAATGTCTTTCTTTGGGATATAATTATCTATAATTTGCATTAAAATATTGACATTCCTTTTTAATGGTGTAAATGTGTGCAAAAATCTGCCATGACTGTCGAAGCGGTGCCTATTTATGATCATGAACAGCGTCAAGAAACTTCGGGAAGAACGCCTGATGAGCAAGGCCGAGCTGGCGCGGCTGGCCGGGGTGTCGCCGATCACCATCGACCGGATCGAACGGGGTGAGGACTGCAGGATGGAGACCAAGCGCAAGATCCTGCTTGCTCTTGGGTTTTCCCTCTCCGACAAAAACAAGGTATTCCAGGACTAGGGGTAATAGGACCACGCGATGCTTTTCTCCAAGAAGAAGGACATAGTAGGGGTCGACATCGGATCGAGCGCCGTGAAGCTCGTTCAACTGCGCCCGGCCAAAGGGGGCTTCCAGCTGGTGAAGATCGGCATCCTGCCGCTGCCGGCCGAGGCCATCGTCGACAACACCCTGATGGACAGCTCTTCGATCGTCGAGACGGTCAAGCAGCTTCTGGACACCCTGGGAGTAAAGGCCAAAGAGGCGGTCTGCTCCATCTCGGGCAACTCGGTCATCATCCGGAAGATCTCGCTGCCGGTGATGCCCGTCGAGGAACTTGAGGACCAGATCCACTGGGAGGCGGAGCAGTACATTCCCTTCGACATCAACGATGTCAATGTCGACTTCCAGATTCTCTCCCCCGATGAGCAGGACCCCTCCAAGATGAACGTCCTGCTGGTCGCCAGCAAAAAGGACATCATCAACGACTACATATCCGTTTTTGCGGAGGCCGGGCTGAAGCTGGTGGTGGTCGATGTCGATTCCTTCGCCGTACAAAACGCCTTCGAACTGAATTACCTGGTAGAGCCGGACCAGGTGGTGGCGCTGGTCAACATAGGCGCCAGCATCTTCAACCTGAACATCGTCAGGGACGGGGTCTCCCTGTTCACCCGGGACGTCCAGATGGGGGGCAACCTCTACACCGAGGAGGTTCAGAAGCAGTTCGGCATCAGCAGTGGTGAGGCCGAGGAGATGAAGCTGGCCGCAGGACACTCGGAGGACCCGCGCCTGAGCGAGGTGCTGCAGCGGGTCAATGACACCATCGCCCTGGAGATGCGCCGCTCCCTGGACTTCTACAACTCCACCGCCGGCGACGAGCGCATCACCAAGGTCTTTCTAAGCGGCGGTGCGGCCAAGACGCTGCACTTGATGGATGCGGTGCAGCAGCGGCTGGCGCTCCCGGTGGAGATCTTGAACCCGCTCGCCCAGGTCGCCGTGAACGAGAAGGAATTCGATCGCAGGTACCTTGAGGAGATCGCCCCGCTCATGTCGGTAGCGGTGGGGCTCGCTACGAGGAGGGCTGGAGACAAATGATCAAGATAAACCTCCTCCCGCTGAGAACGTCGAAGAAGAAGGAAACGATGCGGCAGCAGATCACCATTTTGGTGATCGCCCTGGTCGCATTGCTCGCCGTCGGAGTGGGCGCGTGGGTGTACCTGCGCAGCCAGATCAGCACCCTCAAGACGGAGATCAGTTCCTCTGAAGCCGAACTCGCCACCTTGAAGACGAAGATCGGCGTCATCGACAACCTGAAGAAGCTGCAGGCCGACGTCAAAAAGAAGCTCGATGTCCTGAACAGGCTGCGCCGCGGCAAGACCGGTCCCGCCTCCAGGCTCGCCGCCCTCTCCGAAACGGTGCCCGACAAACTGTGGCTCACCAAGTACACAGAGACCGGCAACAGCGTGTCGCTGGGTGGTGGCGCAATGAGCGAGGATCTCATCGCGGTCTTCATGAAAAGCCTGCAGGCTTCCGGTTCTTTCGGCAACGTGGAGCTGGTGGTCAGCGAACAGGCCGAAATTGGCGGTGTCAAGTACAAGCGTTTCGATCTGGCTTTCCAGATCCTGGACCAGAAGCCGTAGCCGGGGGAGCCCGGCTCGAACAAGCAGAGGCATAATCATGGATCCACAGATAGAGAAATTGCTGAAGCTGCCGACCAAGGAAAAGGTCGCGCTCATGGTCCTGCTGCTGCTCCTTGAGGGAGCGGGGCTTTATTACGGTCTGCTCAGCCCGCGGATCGAGGAGCAGAAGCAGCTGAAGGCCAAGCACGAGGAACTGCAAAAGCAGATCGAGGAGAACCGGCGTATCGCGAACAACCTGCCGCGGTTCAAGGCCGAGTATGAACAGCTCAAGCGCGACCTGGACAACGCCCTGACCGAACTGCCGAACCAGAAAGAGATCCCTTCCCTGCTGACCAGCATCTCCAATCTGGGCAAGGGGGCCGGACTCGAGTTTCTCCTGTTCCGGCCCAAGCCGGAAGTCCCCAAAGACTTCTACGCGGAGGTGCCGGTCGACATCTCCGTCTCAGGGACCTACTACAACGTTGCCGATTTCTTCGTCGCGGTGGGCAAACTCCCCCGCATCGTCAACATCACCAACGTGAACTTCAGCGATATAAAGGAAACCGGCGGACGGACCACGCTCAAGGTGAACTGCCTGGCCACGACCTTCCGGTTCCTTGATGCGAAAGAGGCCAAGAATGCCAATGCCAAAGCCAATCCCAATGCTAATAAACCGAAATAGCGGGCTGCTGTTGCTGCTGGCGCTTGCGCTTTTGGCCGGCTGCAAGAAGGAGGAGGCCCCCGCGCCTGCCTCCCCGCCGCCTCAGACAGAGCCTAAGCCAGCACCCAAGCCTGCCGTGCCGGTGCAGCAGCAGCTTTCCTCGGTGGCGAAAACGGGCGGTGCCCTCACGTTCAAAAAGGACCCCTTCAAGCCGTTTCTGGTGCCTGCCGCGCCTGCTGCCCCCGCAGCGACCGCAGGCGCGGGACGTCCGCGCGTCCCCGCTGCTGAACTGCTCCCGATCCAGAGTTTCGAGGTGAGCAAGTTCAAGGTGGCCGGGATCATCGCCGGACTCCGAGAGAACAAGGCGCTGGTGATCGACCCCACCGGGAAGGGATACGTTGTGCAGGTAGGAATGCAGATAGGCAACGCCAACGGCCGTATTTCCAGGATCACCGCCTCGACGGTGGAGGTTGTGGAGAGAAGCGGTCGCAAGAGTAAAACCATCGTGCTTACGCTGGCCAAGAAAAGGTAAGGAGCGTTTCAGATGACCATGTATCAGAGCAGAATACTTTGTCATGCCATGGCCCTCATCGTCCTGTTGACGGTTTCTGCCGGCTGTGTCAAGAGGATGAGCGCCACAAACGAGGCTGCTCCCGCCGAGGCATCGGCTTTCGGCACACTGCGCTCCGTGACCGTGTCGCCCGACGGTGCCAGCGTGGAGTTGACCAGCGACAAGCCCTTGACCTACACCTCGTACAAGGGGGGGGAACCGGCCAAGATCATCGTCGACATCTCCCAGACCGAGCCGGGGGCTGTTACCTCTCCTATCGAAGTGAACCGCGGCAGCGTCAAACGCATCGACGTGGAACGCCAGCCCATTGGAGGCAGCGTGCTGACGCGGGTTTCCCTCGTGCTCGCCCGTGATGTGGATTTCTCGGTCGCTACCGATCCCGCCAGCAAGAACAAGCTCCAGATCACCCTGCCGAAAGAGGCCGAGGCGAAGAGCGAACCGGTGGAGGTGAGGGAAGCCCCGATAGCGGAGCCGCGCATCGAGGAGAAGACATTGGTGGCTGACGCAGCCGCGAAGAGCCAGCCTTCCCAGGCGAGCGATGCGCCGGTTGTTCCCGCGCCACCCGCCCAGGCCGTTGCAAATACCGCCGCCAAGGCAGCTCAGGCCCCCCATAAGGACGTCGACGCCGGCGGTGCGCCCCGGCTCAACGCGGTCCTCACCGCCGCTGACGGCGTTGAACTCTCGGTCCAGGGAGGGGTGGAAACCTTTAACTCCTTCAAGCTTGCCAAGCCGGACCGCATCGTGGTCGACCTTTTCAAGGTGAAGAACGCGCTCTCTGTAAACGTGATTCCCGTCGGCGCCTTTGGCGTCGCCAACGCCCGCGTCGGTTCCACCCCCGACAAGGTTCGCGTGGTATTGGACGCTTCCGGAGAGGGGCTCCCCGGTTTCGAAGTGGTCAAGAGCGACCTTGGCGTGAAGATCAAGCTGAAGGCAAAGGCATCGACGACGGCCTCTGCTCCTGCACCGACACCGGCTCCGGCACCGGCACCGGCCCCTGCTCCTGCTCCGGCACCGGCACCGGTTGCCAAGCCCGCGCCGGTTGCCAACATGAAGTCCGAGGTCCCGCCGGGGCGCCATGTGAAGGGGGCGCTTGAGGCGGTAGACTTCAAGGTTGTGGACGGCGTTTCGCGCATCTCCCTCAAGCTCTTCGGCACCTGTGAACCGGGCGAGCCGGTGCGCGGTCCCCAGGGGCTCACTCTTACCATCAACAACTGCCAGGTGCCCAAGCCCCTGCAAAGGGCCATGGACACCTCCAAGTTCGGCTCTCCGGTCCTTTCCGTGACCCCCTATCAGGTGAAGGTCAAAGGTGGTTACCTCACCAAGATCGCAGTCAAGCTGCACGGCAACCCCGAGTACACGACCAGCCGCAAGGGTGGCATTCTCACCTGGGACATCGTGAATCCGGGGCCGGCCGTGCCGGCTAAACTGCCGCAGGCTCCGGCTGCCAAGCCCAAGGCGCACGAGGCTGCCGACGAACTGGCTGCTCCGGCACGCTCCGATGACCAGATGACGGAGATCTCCGGAAATGTCGAGAAGCGCAGCGTTAAGAAGGTGTACAAGGGGAGGAGGGTGACCCTCGAGTTCTCCGACGCGGACATCCGGAAGATCTTCCAGTTGATCGCTGAGGTGAGCAACTTGAACTTCCTGATCGCCGACGACGTCACCGGCACCATCAGCATCAAGCTGGTAAACGTCCCTTGGGACCAGGCGCTGGACGTGATCCTGGAGGCCAAAGGGCTCGCCATGGTGCAGCAGGGCAACATCGTCCAGATCAAACCGCGCAGCAAGATGACCAACCAGGCTGACGAGGAACTGGCCGCGAAGAAGGCATCCGAGCGCATGATGGAGCTTAAGACCGCAGTTTTCGAGGTGAACTACGCAGCGGTAGACGAGGTCGCCCAGCAGTTC
This sequence comes from Geomonas oryzisoli, assembly GCF_018986915.1. Taxonomy (NCBI): domain Bacteria; kingdom Pseudomonadati; phylum Thermodesulfobacteriota; class Desulfuromonadia; order Geobacterales; family Geobacteraceae; genus Geomonas; species Geomonas oryzisoli. Next base: position 2,831,717 of record NZ_CP076723.1, on the reverse strand, counting down.
GGCATGCTGAAGAGTGACCGCGGCATCATCACCAAGGACCCGCGTACCAGCCGGGTCATCGTCAAGGACATTCAGCCTGCGCTGGACGACATGAGGGCGTTACTGAAGACTCTGGACGCCCCCGAGAAGCAGGTCATGATCGAGGCGCGCATCGTTGAAGCGACTTCCACCTTCACCCGCGATCTCGGCGTGCAGTGGGGGCTCTCCTACAGGGACGCTTCCGCGTCGGTAGCGAACATCAACAACGTTGAGACCACCTTCGGTGGCGTCGTTTCCACTGCCGGCCCTGGTGCCACTGGCTCCGGAGGCCTCGGCCTCGGCATGTCCTTCGGCAAGCTCACCAGTAACGTACAGCTCGACATGAGGATAGCGGCGGCCGCGACCATCGGCCAGGTAAAGATCATCTCCACCCCGAAAGTGGTCACGCTGAACAACAAGGCAGCCAAGATCTCCCAGGGGCAGTCGATCCCGTACCAGACTACCTCCGCCGAGGGTACCAAGACCGAGTTCGTTGAGGCGGCGCTTACCCTCGAGGTTACGCCGCACATCACCGCCGACGGGTCCGTCAGCATGAAGATCAAGGCGAGCAACAACTCCCCCGGTACCGGCTCGCCGCCGCCGATCAACAAGAAGGAAGCGACCACGGAACTCGTGGTTTCCAACGGCGACACCACCGTCATCGGTGGCATCTACGTGGACAGCGATACCGATTCCGATACCGGTGTGCCGTTCCTCGCCGACATCCCGCTGCTCGGGTGGCTCTTCAAGTCGAACTCCAAGCAGAAAACCAAGACCGAACTGTTGATCTTCATTACGCCGAAGATTGTAATTTAAGGAGATTTTATGCTGAAAAAGTTTTCGCTGTTGTTTTGCCTGGTCTGTTCAACCGCGGCCCTCACCTCCTGTGGCGGCGGCGACGTCGGGGGGGGAGTCGGTGAGTTCACCACCGTAACCGCAACCGCATCAGCCAAAACCAACCCGTTCGAGTCCGATATTCTCACCGCCAACTCCTGCTCCGCTACCGGGGTTTCCAGCGGCGGCACCGTGCAGACGGATAACGTCGACGTCAACTTTGTCTCGACGGCACAGTTCAGTAGCGGTCGGCTCCTGGATCTTTCCATCAGCAAGATCACCATCCGCTACACGCCGGCTCCGGGCGGAACGGTTCCTGCTCCTGCTCTTGCTGACTCCTTCGTGAGCTACAGCCAGCCCGTGCCCCCGAACACCTCCGTCACGATTCCTGTCCCCGTCCTTTCCCGAGACCAGAAATTGCTGCTCCTGAACCGGAGCACCCAGGCAATGCCACTTTGCACCGGAACCACCTTCCGGTACTACGTTGACATCATTTTCGAGGTCTCCGAGGTCGGCGGCAACGGCGACGTGAAAGCCGTCACCGCAAAGACCACACTTGACGTTGCTGACAGTATCTAGCCATCGCATAAGGGGCCCCATGGATCAGCGGGCTATGAAGGGGTGTGAAATGAACTTCTTGAAAAAAGGTTACTGGGCACTGCTGTTGCTGGTGTGTGCGGTTATGCTCAGTTGTTCTGGTGACACGGGTAACGTTTCCGGTACTGCAGCGACCGGCGGCAAGACAACAGGCAAGGTGCTGGCCAACGACTTCCAGGTCACCAGCGATCCCACCGACCAGTCCCAACCGGCTGTGGCCTACGACACGGTGACCCACAACCGTTACCTGACCGTCTTCGTGGACAACAGGAACGGGCAGCAGATCTACGGCGCTATCAGTGTTGGCTCGGACTCTCCGGGGCAGGGGCTGCCGGGCAATGTGACCACCATGGCTGCCAACCCGGTGAACTTCGCCATCACCGCGACGGCCGGGAACAAGTCCCAGCCCAAGGTCGCCTTCTACCAGGACCCCACCACTCCTGCCAACAGCAGGTACCTCGTGGTCTGGACCGACTCGCGTAACGGCTATGGCCAGATCTACGGGCAGTTCGTAAGTATGACCGGGGCCCTGATCGGCAACAACTTCGCCATCTCCACCTACACCAACGGTGTGGACATCAACCAGAACGACCCGGACCTCATCTACAACGAGGTCACCAAGAAGTTCGTCGTGGCCTGGATTGACACTTCCACCTTCGATACCGATGCCAACGCCGCCAACAACGTGACCTATACCGCTGCCGGCGTCGTCAACTCCGTCGTCGTCGGGCATATCCCGGTCCCCATGGCGGACAACAACATCGTGCGCACCATCGACGTCGACCCGCTGACCGGGGCCACCGCAAACTTACAGTCTGTCTCGCGGGCCGTAAGGACCGGTTCCGTCACGGACAACGGTTCCGCCATTACCGATACCTGGACCGTACACCTGAACGAGGCCCATCCGAAACTGGCCTACAGCCCGATCACCGGGGAGGTGTTCGCGGCGTGGAGCGGCGCTGCCGCCACCGTCAAGCTGACCATCACGTATACCAAGACCACGGTAGCCGGGCCTCCTCCGGTGACGACCGCTACCTATCAGAGCATGGTGTTCACCTCCGTCCCGCTCGATGATGCTCCGACCAAGATCAAACTGCGCAGGAACCAGGGCCTTGGCTTCGTTACCGATATGAGCTTCGGCACGGCGACCTTCAGCGCGACCAACCCGACCCTGGCGGTCGACCCGAACACCAACCGGATGCTGGTCGCCTGGGAGGACAACAACGGCGGCAGCACCACCGGCAAAAACATCCAGGCCCAGCTCATGGACCTCTCGGGTTTCACCGCCTACGGCAATCCGATCACCGTCTCCGCTGCGATCGGGGATCAGTCGGCACCGGTCTCTGCATTCGACAACGTCAACCAGCGTTTCCTGGTCGTGTGGGAGGATGCACGCAACCAGAGCGCCAACCTGAGCAACATCGACCTTTACGGCCAGTTCGTGGATCCCACCGGCAACCTATCCGGTAGCTACTCCATCGTAACCGTGGCCACGGGCAACCAGCTCGCGCCGGCAGTTGCCTTCGGCGACGTCAACTTCAGGAAGTTCTTCATCGTCTGGAAGGACGGTCGCGCCCTGTCCAACTCCGACATCTTCGGACAGCTCCTCGAGTTCTCCGCGCTGCCGCAGCTCGTCATTACCGACAGCGCCGACAACCCGGTCCTTTCCGGTTCGCATGACTTCGGCAACGTCGACATCGCCAGTGCGACTCCGTACGCTGACTGGAATTTCAAAGTCCGCAACGACGGCAATACCCAGCTCACCATCGAATCCATCTCGGATCCGGCTGCGCCGTTCTCGCTGATGACTCCGAAACCGGTCACCATCAACCCCGGCAGCAGCGCCGACATGACGGTTCGTTTCTCGCCGACCGGCGCCGGTTCCTATTCCGGCAACTCGTCCAACAGCTACAAACTGGTGTTCAACTCTGATGGCGGCCAGGCGGTGATCTATTTCTCCGGCGCCGGCGTCGGTACCCAGCCCCTCTCCATCTCGAGCACCGCACTGCCTGATGCTACCGCAGGGCAGGTGTATTCCGGTGCCACTCTGGCAGCCAACGGCGGGGTGATCCCCTACGGCAGCTGGACCGTCACCAGCGGCACCCTGCCGCCCGGCCTCAGTCTGAACTCCGGCAGCGGGGCCATCACGGGCACCGTCGACGTGGCGGCACTTCCCTCGTACACCTTCACCGTTTCCGTTACCGACAATGCCAATACCAAGGCAACCAAGACGTTCACCATGAACGTCACTTCGCTCACCATCGACAACACCACCCTGAAGGCCTGGACCCAGGGGAACCCCGGTTACACGGAACAGCTCACCGCATCGATCGGCGGTGTCACTCTTCCCAAAAGCAGCGTTGTTTGGACCGCGGTGGGGACGGTGCCCCAAGGCCTGCTGCTCAACTCCGACGGCAGCATCACCTCCGCTGCAACCGGGCCGGTGTTCGCCGGGAGCAACATCCTCACGGTGCAAGCAAGCTATACGGATACCGTCGCCAACAAGACCTATACCGCGACCAAGACCCTTACCATTACGGTGAACCCGGCGCTCTCCATCACCACCAGCAGCCTGCCCAATGTGGTAGTCGGCAACGACTACGCGCAGAAACTGGTCAGGGTAGGGGGCACTCCGTCATACGCCTGGTCCATAACCAACGGGACCTTGCCGCCGGGGCTTCAGCTCAACCCCAGCACCGGTGACATTACCGGTACCCCGACCGGCACAGGCACCGCGCTGTTCACCGTGCAGGTCACCGACGGCACCGGGGCAATCGCCACGCGCGCAATGAGCATCATCGTCAACCCGACGCTCTCCATCACTACATCCACGCTGCCCCCGGTCACCAGCGGCTCGACCTACCTGCAGCAGCTGATAGCAAGCGGCGGTACCAGGCCTTACACCTGGTCGGTATCGGGCAATCTGCCGCCGGGCATCACGCTCTCCAACGGCGTCTTGAGCGGAACCGCCTCCGGCGCCGGCGACTACGACTTCGTAGCCCAGCTCAAAGACAACGATGGCACCGTCGTCACCAAGCTGCTGACCATCACCGTCAGCGCACCCGGTGTTTCCTCCAGCTCCATCATCTACACCGACGGAGCCGGCACCCAGACCACCGCCTATGCTTTTGGCGGTAAGCTGACCGGCAGTACTACCGCGGCTTCCACCATCATGCTGAAAAACGCCGGAGCCACCCCGATCACCATCGCGTCGGTGTCGACCACCGATGCCAGCGCGTTCATGGCCAGCGCGCAGCAGAACTACGTCCTGGCCAGCGGCCAGTCGCTGCCGGTCACGATTCTCTTCACCCCGCAGACGATCAAAAGCTACACCGCCGCTCTCAACATCACTGACAGTAACGGTAGCGTCTACCCGCTCACCCTGACCGGCTTCGGCGTCAGCTCCGTCGCCGCGGTCAACGGGACCACCGGCACTACCGGATCCACGACCATCGCATATTCCACCGTAGACCCGGTCTTGGTTGCTTCTTCCAAGCCAGCGAGTATCACCGACTTCACCATCAGTTCCGTGATCGGTATCCGTCTGGACAACGTTCAGCCCAGCGGTACCGTCAACGTCGACGTCACCTACAACTCGCTCCCCGCCAACCCCGTCTTCTACAAGGTGGTCGGCGCAACCTGGACCCCGATCACTCCGCTGGTCCGCAACGGTAACACGGTTACCTTTGCTGTTACCGACAACGATCCCACCCAGGACTCCGATCCCACCCTCGGCCATATCCAGGATCCGATCGTGGTCGGCAGCGTAGGGGCAACCACTGGCGGCGACACCGGCACCAATACGCCTCCTGCATCCTCCCCGGGCAAGAGCGGCTGCTTCATCGCGACCGCGGCATACGGCAGCTACCTCGACCCTCAGGTCGTGGTGCTCAGGCACTTCCGCGACAACGTGCTGCTCAAGTCCGAACCGGGTCGCGCCTTCGTCCGCTTCTACTACAAACACAGCCCGCCGGTCGCGGACTTCATCTACGAGCACGGTTTCCTGAGGATGCTGACCCGCTGGGCGCTCACTCCGCTCATCTTCGTGGTGAAATATCCGCTGGCACTGCTGGTCCTGTTCGTCGGCGCCGTATTGTACCGGCTGCGCAACCTGCGCCTCACGGCACCGGCCACCGAAAGCGTGCAGCAGTAATCGACAGGGGTCCCGTTAGGAGCTTTTAGATGTTCAAGAAGTTTTTGGTAGTCTGTTTTATCGCGTTGACCGTAAGTGCCTGCTCCAAAGCGCCCGCCAAGGAGCAGGTACAGGAAACCATCAAGAAGTTCATTCCGATGGAATTCGAAGTGCTGCAGATCTCTGAGAAACCTTACGCAGGCCTTTACGAGGTTGTTGTCAGTGTGAGGAAGCAACCCGTCGTCTTTTACCTGGACAAGGATTGCCAGTACCTGTTTTCCGGCAGCGTGATGTCGGCTGAGACGAAGGCCAACCTGACCGCGGAGACGCAGAAGAAATTCCAGAACAAGTAGCAACAATGACATAATTGCCGTACGACGAAAGCCAGGGACGCTCCTGGCTTTCGTTTATCCGGTTATATTGTTTTGCCTGCGGCATGATTTACTGCTACTATCCGCTGCGACGCCGAGCGGACCTTAGTCCCTGCCCATTGGCGCTGAATTAGAACACTAGGAGTATGCATGTTCAGATACCTTACCGCGGGAGAATCCCACGGACCGCAGTTGACGGCCATCATCGAAGGGGTCCCGTCGGGGCTGAAGCTCAACGAAAGCGACATCAACGCCGATCTGATCCGCAGGCAGGGAGGATACGGCCGCGGCGGCCGCATGAAGATCGAGACCGACCGCGCCAGCATCCGCTCCGGCGTGCGCTGGGGCGAAACGCTGGGTTCGCCTATTACCCTGGTGGTGGAAAATTCGGACTGGGTCAACTGGGAACAGCGCATGTCGGTCAGCGCCGAGCACCGCGACGATTCCATCCGCGTCACCCGCGCCCGCCCGGGACACGCCGACCTCCCCGGCGCGATGAAATATGCCCACAACGACGTGCGCAACATCCTGGAGCGCTCCAGCGCCCGCGAGACCGCGGTCCGCGTCGCCGTCGGGGCCGTGGCCAAGGCCTATCTCGCCCGGTTCGGCATCGCCGTGACCGGATGCGTGGTGGAGTTGGGCGGAGTGAAGGCGGAGCGCCCCGATCTCCCGGTCAAGGCGCTGCAGGAGGCGATCGCTTCCTCGCCTGTTTATACCTATGACGCGAAGGCCGAGATGGAGATGGTTGAGGCCATCGACCGCGCCAAGGCCGCCGGCGACACCCTGGGAGGTGTGGTCGAGGTCAGGGTGACCGGCCTGCCGGTGGGCCTGGGGAGTCACGTGCAGTGGGATCGCAGGTTGGATGCGCGCCTGGCCGCTGCGGTGATGAGCATCCAGGCTTTCAAGGGGGTTGAGATCGGTGCGGGCTTCGAGACGGCGCGTCTGCCGGGCTCCCAGGTGCACGACGAGATCTACTTCGACGAGCAGCGTATGGCGCGCGGCGAAAAAACCGGTTTCTACCGCAACACCAACCGGGCCGGCGGCCTGGAAGGGGGGATCAGCAACGGCGAGGAGATCGTGGTGTACGGCGCCATGAAGCCGATCCCGACCCTGTACACGCCGCTCAAGTCGGTCGACATCCTGACCAAGGAGCCGTTCGAGGCGACCGTGGAGCGTTCGGACTGCTGTGCCGTTCCCGCGGCTTCGGTGGTTGCCGAGGCCGTGGTCGCCGTCGAGATCGCCAACGCCTTCATGGAGAAATTCGGCGGCGATTCCGTGGCCGAGACCGCCAGGAACTACTCGTCCTATATCGAGTACCTGCGGGAATTCTAAAAGCGCTGCAAAGGCGTCAACGCAGAGGCGCCAAGGCGCGAAGTCGCGAAGAAAAGTTTAACCTTCAGTCTTTCCCCTTCTCGATTAGTGACCAAAAGTCCCCCTTTGCGAAGGGGGATTTAGGGGGATTTGCTTTAGGTTCGGGAAAGGCAAATCCCCCCCGGCCCTTCACGACGGGGGAGTGGCAGTTAGCGGAAGATCGTCGCCAATCAGGTTCCCCTTTGCGTCTTAGCGGCTCCGCGTCTTTGCGTTAGAGGTTTTTTGTGAGTCTCAACAATATATTTCTCACCGGCTTCATGGGGTGCGGCAAGACCAGTGTCGGACAGGTGCTGGCGCAGCGGCTGGGGTGGTCTTTCGTCGATCTGGACCAGGTCATCGTCCAGGAGGCGGGACGGAGCATCAAGGAGATCTTCGCCGCCGACGGCGAACCCTCTTTCCGCGAACTGGAGGCCAAAGTACTGGAGCGGGTGGCGGCCGGTTCGGGACAGGTGGTTTCTACCGGAGGCGGCGCGGTCGTCGCACCGGCCAATCGGGCCGTGATGCACAGCCACGGCTGCATCGTGAACCTGACCGCGAGCGTGGAGACCATCGCCCAGCGGGTGAGCGGCGACAGCGAGCGGCCGTTGCTGGCAGACGATGCCTCGGTCGTGAAAATCCGCACCATGCTGGAGGGGCGGGAGGCTTTTTACGCCGATGCCGACGTCCGCATCGACACCACCGGCAAGGAAATCGTCCAAGTGGTCGAGTTGGTACTGAATTACTGCAAGGGGTCTTTGTGAACGTCCAACAGATAAAAGTGGCGCTGGGAGAACGAAGCTACGACATACGGCTTGGCGCGGGGATACTGGGAACCATCGGCACCCTCTGCCGCGAACTGGGGCTCACCGGCACCGCAGCCGTCGTCTCCAACACCACCGTTGCCCCGCTTTACTACGAAACCGTGCGCGCCGCCATGGAGTCGGCAGGGTACCAGGTGCTCCTGGTGTCGCTCCCCGACGGCGAGGCGTATAAAAACAGCGCCACGCTGAACCTGATCTATGACGCCCTGGTCGATGCCTCGCTCGACCGCGGCTCTTTCATCCTTGCCCTGGGCGGCGGGGTGATCGGCGACATGGCCGGCTTCGCCGCTGCAAGCTACCTGCGCGGCATCCCCTTCGTCCAGGTTCCCACCACGCTTTTGTCCCAGGTCGACTCCAGCGTGGGGGGCAAGACGGGCATCAACCACCCCCGCGGCAAGAACCTGATCGGCGCCTTCTACCAGCCCAAGGCGGTGCTGATCGACGTCATGACGCTGGACACGCTGCCGGAGCGGGAGTTCCGCGCCGGGCTGGGCGAGATCGTCAAGTACGGTGCCGTTTTGGAGGGCGACTTCTTCAGGTTCCTGGAAGAGAACGTCGGCGCGCTCCTGTCCCGCGACAAGACGGCCCTGATCGAGGCCGTCGCCCGCAGCTGCTCCATCAAGGCCAAGGTGGTGGCGGTGGACGAGAGGGAAGGGGGGGTGCGCGCCGTTCTCAATTACGGGCACACCCTGGGGCACGCCGTCGAAACCCTCACCGAATACACGGCCTACCTCCACGGCGAGGCGGTGGCCATCGGCATGGTGCAGGCGGCGAAGATCTCGCAGCAACTGGGCTACTGCAACCAGGCCGATCGGGACCGGATCGAGGCTCTCATCGCCGCGCTGGGGCTCCCCGCCGAGCTCCCCGCGTTCCCGTCGGAAAAGTACGTGGAGGCTCTCTCTCACGACAAGAAGGTGCGCGACAAGGGGTTGCTTTTCATCTGCAACCGCGGCATCGGCGCCTACAAGATGGAAAGGGTCACCGACCTCAAAGCACTTCTGGAGATCTGCGCATAGGAGCCTGACATGGTAGAGGACGCGTTATCGTTTTGGACTGAGATTCAGCGCTACGAAGACATGCTGGCAGCGGACGCGAAATCGCTCTGCTTCGCACCGCTCTCCGACCTGTATCGGAAGCTCGGCCTCTTGGACGATGCCGTGTCCGTGGCGCAGAAAGGTTGTGCGGCGCACCCGGAATACGCGTTGGGATTCGTTGCGCTGGGCAACGCCTGTTACGCGAAGGGGATGGCGCAGGAGGCGCGTCAGGCCCTGGAAACGGCGATCGAGTTGAAGCCCGACCACATCCAGGCCATGAAAGTGCTGAGCCAGCTCTACGTCGAGCTCGGAGAGGTTGCTCTGGCGCGCCAGGTGCTGGGGCAGCTGCTGACGCGAGACCCGGAAGACATGGAGAGCAGCATGCTCCTCAGTTCGATAGCCTCGGCACCGGCCTCGTCCCAGGCATCGGAACCCGAGGAGGAAGTGCTCGAAGAACTCGAGATAATCGAGGAGCTGGAAGAGTTCGTCGAGGAACCGGCGGCCGAGGTCGCCGCGTCGCCTTCACAACCGCCGGCCGCAGCTGCCGCGGTTGCCGTCCCCCCCTCTGCCGATGCTGCGGAAGACATCTGGGCCATCGAGGATCTGGAAGAGGTTTCCGAAACGCCCGCTTCTGATGCGTCCCAACCGCGTGGCGCCGTGCCGGACCCGCTGACCACGGCGACGCTGGCTGAGCTTTACGTTTCGCAGGGGTTCCTGGAAAAGGCGATGGGCATTTACCGCGAGCTCATTGCGGCGCACCCTGACAACCAGCAGTACCGGCTTCGTTGCGAAGAACTGGTGGAACAGCAGCAACTGCAACAGGCGGCCTCGGCGCAGCAGACCGTTGCCGCCCCCCCCGTAGTTCCCGCTGCGCCGGTTGTGTCGGCCGCTCCCGCAGCACCGGTCGCACCGGCGGAACCTGCTGTAGCGGCCGCACCGGCGGCCTCTGCTGTATCGGCGGCACCGGCGGTGTCGGCACCAGTCGCTTTCGACGCCCATGACGGCCCCGCTGCCATTGAGGTGCCCATCACCGTGGAGGAAGCGACCGCCCCCGCTGCTTTTGCCGGCATGGACTCGCCGGCTCAGCTGGAAACAGCACCGCTGGAGCAGCCACAGCTGCAGGATGAGGCGCCGGCCGATGAAGACCTGGAGAGCTCGCTGCAACGCTGGCTGGAAAACATAAGGAGAAGAAAAGATGGGGTTTAAGGGGATTCTCAAGGAGATAGTCGGGGAGAGCGGCGGGCTGGGCGGGGTCATCATGGGATACGACGGCATCGCCATCGACGAGTACCTGCGCGAGGGTACCGGGGTGGACGTGCAGACCATGACCATCGAGTACGCCTCGGTACTGAAGGAGATCAAGAGGACGGTCGGCGTGTTGAAGACCGGCGAGCTGGAAGAGGTTTCCATCATCACCGAGAAATGCTGCATCATCGTGCGCGGCATCAGCGAAGATTTCTTCGCCGCACTGGTGCTCCCCGCCGACGGCAACTTCGGCAAGGCCCGTTTCCTGTTGAAACGCTCGGCATCGGGCTTCCGGGAGTCGCTGCAATGAGCGCCGCCACAACCAAGATCCTGGTCCTGCACGGGCCGAACCTGAACCTCCTCGGGGTCCGTGAACCCGGCGTTTACGGCACGACCACCCTGGAAGGGATCAATCAGGAGCTCCGTGAGCTTGCGACCGAGCTGTCGCTGGAACTCGAGATCGTGCAGAGCAACAGCGAAGGAGCCCTGGTGGATGCCATCCAGGGAGCCCTGGGGAAGTGCCAGGGAATCCTGATCAACCCTGCCGCCTATACCCACACCAGCGTCGCCATCCGTGACGCCATCGCCGCAACAGCACTCCCGGCCGTCGAGGTTCACCTCTCCAACGTGCACGCCCGGGAGCCCTTTCGAAGCCACAGTTTCATAGCCCCGGTAGCGGTCGGACAGATCTGTGGTTTCGGCCCGGAAAGCTACCTTTTGGGGCTGCGCGCCCTTGCCAAACGGCTGGGAAAATAAGATTGTCATACGGGCGGAATTATGATAGGTAACAGAATCCTTGCGGCCCGAGAATGCCTGAAACGTCTGGATGCCGATCTGTTGCTGGTTCTCAATCTGAGCAACATCCGGTACCTCGCCGGCTTCACCGGCAGCGAAGGGCTGCTGCTACTCTCTCCAGACGACGGGTGGTTTCTCACCGACTCCCGTTACACCTCACAGGCTGGCGCCGAGGTCACGGGCGCGAAGGTTATCGAGTTCTCCAACCGGATGGATACGCTGGTCGAATTGCTGCAGCAAAGCGGCGCGGCCAGGGTGGCCTTCGAAGCCGGCTCCACCACAGTCGCTTTCTACCAGGAGCTTTGCGCCAGGACCCCGGAGATCGAGTACCTCTCCGCCGACACGGAGATGGTCGGCCTGAGGACGGTGAAGGACGCCGGCGAACTGGAGATCCTCGAGCGCGTGGCGGCGATCGCCTCGGAAGCGCTGCTGGAGACGGCGGCGCGCCTGAAGCCCGGGATGACCGAAAGCGAAGTGGCCTGGATGCTGGAAGTCGCCATGCGGGAGAGGGGAGCGGAAGGGAAGTCGTTCGACTTCATAGTGGCCTCCGGCGAGCGCGGCGCGCTGCCGCATGGCCGCGCTTCCGAGAAGAAGCTGGTGGCTGGAGAACTGGTCACCATCGACTACGGTGCCATCTACCGCGGCTACTGCTCGGACGAGACGGTGACGGTGTGTCTGGGGCAGCCCGACGCGAAGCAGCGCGAGGTGTACGAGACGGTCCTTACGGCACAGCGTGCGGCCCTCGAAGCCGTACATCCGGGGCTGAGTTTCCGAGACCTGGACGCCAAGGCGCGTGACTACATCGGCGCGAAGGGGTACGGCGAGTATTTCGGGCACGGCTTGGGGCATGGCGTCGGCATCGACATCCATGAGCACCCCACGGCGTCGCCGCGGAGCAAGCACGTGATCCAGGAGGGGATGGTGTTCACCATCGAACCCGGGATCTACATCCCCGGGTGGGGTGGTGTCCGCATCGAGGACACCGTGGTGGTCGAGCAGAACTGCTGCCGGCCCATCACCAGGGTCCCCAAGGAATTGATGATCCTCTGAGAGTTTTAGGCGGGCCTGTCCGGCGTCGATCGGTAGGCCTTTAACCATGCAATAAAGTTAAGAAAAGGAGAATGATGTGGATATAAAAGACCTGAAGATGCTGATCAAGATGGTAACGGAGACTGACATCACCGAGTTCGAGCTGGAGAACGCAGATGACAAGGTAGTCATCAAGAGGGGCTGCAACAGCGCCGCTCCGTTCCAGGTGCAGGCGCCCGTCGCCTACCAGTACGCTCCGGCCGCTCCCGTCGCCGCCACCGCAGCTGCGGCTGTCGCTCCCGCCGCCGCAGCCGCTCCGGCTGCTGCCGAGAAAGAGCAGGGCGATGTGATCACCTCCCCCATCGTCGGCACCTTCTACCGCGCTCCGGCTCCGGACGCCGCTCCCTTCGTGGAAGTCGGCCAGATCGTCGAGAAGGGGCAGGTCCTCTGCATCGTCGAGGCGATGAAGCTCATGAACGAAATCGAGGCCGAGTTCAAGTGCAAGATCGTGAAGATCTGCAAGGAGAACGCGCAGCCGGTCGAGTACGGCGACGCCCTGTTCGTGGTGGAGAAGCTTTAAGACAGGTTGAGATAAAGATTAAGCTCAACCTCAACCTGTTTTTCGGAGACATCATGTTTCATAAAATTCTTATTGCAAACCGGGGGGAGATCGCCCTCCGTATCATCAGGACCTGCAAGGAGATGGGGATCAAGACGGTCGCCGTCTACTCCTCCGCCGATTCCGAATCGCTGCACGTGAAACTCGCCGACGAGAGCGTCTGCATCGGTCCGGCTCCCAGCCTTTCCAGCTACCTGAACATCAACGCCATCATCTCCGCCGCCGAACTCACCGACGCGGAGGCGATCCACCCCGGCTACGGCTTCCTGTCTGAAAACCCCAGGTTCGCAGAGATCTGCGAGAAGTGCGGCATCACCTTCATCGGCCCCACCGCCGAGAGCATGCGCATCATGGGTGACAAGATCTCCGCCCGCCAGGCGGTCATCAAGGTCGGCGTGCCCATCCTCCCCGGCACCAAGGAGGGGGTCAACGACGTCAACGAGGCGGTGAAGGTCGCCAAGGAAATCGGCTTCCCGGTCATCATCAAGGCGACGGCAGGCGGCGGCGGACGCGGCATGAAGATCGTGCACTCCCCGGCGGCCCTCCCCAACGCGTTCATGACCGCGAGGACCGAGGCGCAGACCGGCTTCGGCAACCCGGAAGTCTACATCGAGCGCTACTGCGAGAACCCGCGTCACGTCGAGATCCAGGTGCTGGCCGACAAGCATGGCAACGTCATCCACCTGGGCGAGCGCGACTGCTCCATCCAGCGCCGTCACCAGAAGGTGATCGAGGAGGCTCCCTCCACCGTCACCACCCCCGAGCTCAGGAAGGCGATGGGCGAGGCCGCGGTCGCCGCTGCCAAGGCCGTCAACTACAACAGCGTGGGCACCATGGAGTTCCTGGTCGACAAGAACAACAACTTCTACTTCATGGAAATGAACACCCGCGTGCAGGTGGAGCACCCGGTGACCGAGATGATCACCGGCGTGGACATCGTCAAGGAGCAGATCCGCTCCGCTTACGGCGAGAAGCTCCGCTACACCCAGGACGACATCAAGATCAAGGGGCACGCCATCGAGTGCCGCATCAACGCCGAGGACTCGGTGAAGTTCACCCCGTGCCCGGGCAAGATCACCGACCACCATACCCCGGGCGGGCTCGGCGTCCGTGTCGACTCCTTCGTGTACACCAACTACACCGTGGTTCCGCACTACGACTCCCTGATCGCCAAGCTGATCGTGCACGCCGACACCAGGGACGAGGCCATCAAGCGCATGGCGCGCGCCCTTGACGAGTACATCGTCGACGGCATCAAGACCACCATTCCGTTCCACAAGCGCATCATGGCCAACAAGGACTTCATAGAAGGGAACATAGACACCAGCTTCATCGAAAGGCTGGTACTGGAGTAAGCTATGGACTTTCCAGACGAGCTAAAGTACAGCAAAGAGCATCTGTGGGTCCGCGTCGAAGGTGATCGCGCCGTTATCGGTGTCACCGACTACGCACAGGTGGAACTGGGCAACGTCACCTCCGTCGAGCTCCCGGAGCCGGGGGACGAGCTGGAGCAGGACGATTCCTTCGGCTCCATCGAAGCCAGGAAGACCGTGGCCGACCTCTACGCGCCGCTTTCCGGCACCGTGCTCGAGGTGAACACCGAACTGGGCACCGCACCGGAGTTCGTCAACGACGATCCCTACGACGGCGGCTGGCTGGTGGTCATAGAGATGGCCGACCCGGAGGAGCTTAACCTGCTCATGTCCGCCGAGCTGTACGAGGACACCGTCTCCGTTTCCGAAGAATAACCGTTACTTGCTTGAGATATACCTGAAAAGGCGAGAGTTCCTCTCGCCTTTTTCCTTTGCGAGGGGACTGGCTCCGCCAGGTGTCTGTCCCCCTGGTTTTGTTTGAAAGGGCTGGCTCCGCCAGGTTCCTCTCCCCTTTGGTTAGCGATCCAAAAGTCCCCCTTTGCGAAGGGGGATTTAGGGGGATTTGCTTTCGGTTGTAGAGAGGCAAATCCCCCCCGGCCCCCCTTCGCAAAGGGGGGAGCGATAGGTCAGCCTTATATCCCGGAGTTTTGCCGTGACCATCAATATAGGACACATCAAGTACGCGAACTGCACCCCCATCTTCACCGCTCTCGCTTCCCATTTCGACTGTACCGGCTACCGATTCGTCGACGGTGTGCCGGCACGACTGAACGCCATGCTGCGGGCAGGCGAGATTGACCTCAGCCCTTCCTCCTCCATCGAATACGCCATGGCGCACGAGCAGTACTGCCTGCTGCCGGAGCTCTCCATCAGCGCCATCGGTGCCGTGAAGAGCGTATTCCTCTTCTCCCGGGTCCCGGTCGAGGAACTGGACGGTGCCGCCATCGGACTCACTGCCGAGTCCGACACCTCCGTAAACCTGCTGAAGGTGTTGCTGGACCGGAAGTTCGGCTTCCATAACAGTTTCGAGCGTACGACGCTGCCGCTTGCCCAGGCGCTGGAGCGGTATCCCGGCCTGCTGCTGATCGGCGACGCCGCCCTGAAAGGGGCCGCCTCCGGTTCCGGGTTCTTCTGCTACGACCTTGGCGCGCTGTGGCACGAGTTCACCGGGCTCCCCTTCGTCTTCGCCCTCTGGATCGTGCGGCGCGAGGCGGCGCGCGAGAAACGTGCCGAACTGGCGGCACTCGCCCACGACCTGGTGGCGGCCAAGAAACTCGCCTACGCGAGCTATGCCGAGATCGCCGCGCAGTGCGAGGAGCGCGCCTGGCTGAGCGAGGAGGCGCTGGTCGATTACTGGCAGACCATCTCATACGAGCTGACCGACGCGCACCTCGAAGGCGCGCGGCTGTTCTTCCGTCACGCCTTCGAGATGGGGCTCATTCCGAGCCTGCCGGAGCTGCGGTTTTTTGAGTAGTAGGAGGGGGAAGGCGAAGGCAAGATGCAGTTTTAGAAGTTGAGCGGATCTTTTGGGTGCTCAACTTCTTTTTTTTGAAGTTAAACGCCGCTCCGAAAAGTTTTCACACGTTTTTTTTGTTTGAAACATTCATTTCGGAACTTAACGCGCGCTTTTAGAAGTTAAGCAATTTTTTTTCGGGCTTAACTTTTATTTTTGGAAGTTGAACACAGGTCCGAGAAGTTTTCGCAACTTTTTAATCGTTTAAACATTCATTTCGGAACTTAACGCGCACTTTTTGAAGTTAAGCAAAACTTTTCGGTGCTCAACTTCTTTTTTTTGAAGTTAAGACGTCGGTCCGTGACGTTGTCGCAATTATTTTTGCGTTTAAACTTTTGTTTTTGCAATTCAACGCCTGGTTTTCGAAGTTGTCGCATTTTTTTTGGAGTTCGACTTCAATTTTAATGTTTTTGAACGCGCTTCCGATGCATTTGCCCCGTACTTTTTTCTTTTGAGCATCGCTTTTGGGAATTCAACCGCCTCTCCGACAGCTACTTCCTATTTTAGATCTCTCCCGCCTCTTTCCTGCTGCGGTAGTCGGACAGAATCCGTCCGTGGTCAAAACAGAGCGGTTCGGGTAGGGCGTCGATGGGGAAAATGGCGAAGGCGGCCGCATCGTCCCCGGCTTTGGGCGTGCCGGTGGCCTTGGCGACGTAGACGGTCGAAATGTTATGGCTGCGCTTGTCGCGGGCGGGATCGGAGTAGCAGCCCAGCAGCCTCAAATCCTTCTCTGCCAACTCTACCGAAATCTCTTCCTGTATCTCCCGCACTGCCGCATGCTCCAGTGATTCGCCGTAGTCGACGAAGCCGCCCGGGATGGCCCAGCCGAGCGGATCGTTCTTGCGCTCGATCAGCACGATCCCTTCCGGGAGCTCGACGATCACGTCCACAGTCGGCAGCGGATTCTTGTACTGTTTCACCTTGGCCCCGCAGGCGGGGCAGGCCAGGAAGTCGAAAGGCATCGGGCACCTCCAAATCTGGAATTGTAGGTAAAAAAAAGGGAGGACCTGGGTCCTCCCTTTTTAGGGTACAGCAAATAACGGTGGGTACTACTTCTTCTTCTTGGCGCCCGCGGCTTTCTTGGAAGCTTTGAGCGGGTTGATCTTGGCGTCGTCGGTCTTCAGTTCGACCTTGACGTGGGTAGCGAAGTTGCAGATACCGCCGACCCACTTCTTCTCGGGAGCCGGGTATGCGCTGCAAACCTTCCCGATGGAGCCGTCTACGATCCTGTCACAGCCTTCGCAGTTCTCCACGATCAGCTGGCAGGAACCTTCGGTGAATACACAACCCTGTTTACCCCAGAAAGTGCACTCGGCACCAGGAAGTACGGTTTGACATTGCATGTTTAAAGCCTCCTCAATTGCTTCGTAATCGGTTGATAGAGAACACTCTACCAATTTCGAAAGAAAAATGTCAACCCACTTTTTTCGCTAAAACTTGACTCTACATGAGGTCTCGATTAATCTCTAGTAATTATTTTATCGGGCCACCTTGTACTCCTGTTTTCGATAGGTTATGATCACAGACGGGGGATCTGCCAGATCGAGGTGACCTTACTATCGATTCTCCTGGAGGGATTATGCAGCGGATTACTTTCGGCACTTCGGGCTGGCGCGGCATCTTGTGTGAAGATTTCATCTTTGAGAATGTCAAAGTAGTGACCCAAGCCATCGCCGACCACGTTAAGAGTAACGGCGAGGGGAGCAAGGGAATTATCGTCGGGTACGATTCGCGCTTCATGGGCGAGGCCTTCGCACGTGAGGCGGCCCGCGTCCTGACCGGCTCGGGCATCACCACCTTCCTCTGTGTCCGCGACACTCCCACCCCCGTCATCTCTTTCGAGATCCTGCGCCGCGGGGCCGCCGGCGCCATCAACTTCACTGCCAGCCACAACCCCCCCGAGTATAACGGCATCAAGTTCTCTCCCTCCTGGGGCGGGCCCGCACTGCCGCAGACCACCAACGACATCGAACGCCGCGCCAACGAGATGCTGGGGGAGATCTGCTACAACGAGTGCTCCATCGATGAGGCCGTGAAGAAGGGACTCCTGGTCGAGATCGACCCGATGCAGGACTACCTTAACGACTTGGCCAAGAAGGTTGATTTCGCAGCCATCGCCAAACTGGGCACCATCGCCGTCAACCCGCTCTACGGAACCGCACGCGGCTATCTCGCCGAACCGCTCAAGGCGCACGGGGTGAACGTGGTGCAGATGAACGCCAACCGCGACCCGTACTTCGGCGGCTTCCCTCCGGAACCGAGCGAGAAATACATCCAGGATTTCATCAAGCTGGTACAGCAGGACCCGGAGATAGCTCTCGGCATCGCCACCGACGGTGACGCGGACCGCTTCGGCATCGTGGACGGCGACGGTACCTTCATCGAGCCGAACTACATCATTGCGCTGCTGCTTGACTACCTGGTCCGGGTCAAGGGGATGAAGGGGGGCGTCGGGCGTTCGGTCGCCACGTCGCACCTGGTGGACGCTGTCGCCAAGATGCACGATATCAAGGTTTACGAGACGCCCGTCGGTTTCAAGTTCATCGGCGAGTTGATCGCCCAGGACAAGATCATCATCGGCGGCGAAGAGAGCGCCGGGCTTACCATCAAGGGGCACGTCCCGGAGAAGGACGGCATCCTCGCCTGCCTGCTGGTCGCCGAGATGGTGGCCCGAGAAGGGATGCCGGTCAAGGCGCTGTTGGAGCGTCTCTACAGCAAGGTCGGCCGCTACCTCACCAAGAGGGTCAACCTCACCCTTTCTCCGGAACTGGAAGAGATCTTCCCCGAGCGGATCGCCGCCACGCCCGCGAGCTTCGCGGGAGAGCCGGTCAAGGAGAAGATCACCGTCGACGGGAACAAATTCATCCTCCAGGACGGCAGTTGGCTGCTGTTCCGCAAATCGGGGACCGAGCCGGTGGTGCGCCTGTACTGCGAGGCGTCCAGCGAGGAGCGTCTGCAGGCGCTGGTGGACGCCGGCCGCGAGTTCATTCTGGGCAAGGGGTAACAGCAATGCAGAAGGGACTGGCTCCGTCAGGTGCCTGTCCCTTTAGCGGAACGCTCCTTTCTGCTCAACTTACTTCCGCAAACAAAGGGGACAGGCACCTGGCGGAGCCAGTCCCCTCATCCTGATCCACCGGGACGCAGTTGTCGCGCAGGGCTTCCAACCTGCCGGCGACTGCGTCCCATTTTATTACAGATGCTCTTTTGTGTGGCAGTCGGCGGTCACGTTATCGGCACAGTGGAGGAAGCGGCGGCAATAGTCGCTCACTCGCGCAGCAGAACTTCTTTCGGATATTCCCGCAGTTATCGCTTCGCCATTGCCCTTCGCCCGAAAGAGGCTTGAAGCGGAGCGGGAATTGCAGTTCCTGCTGGAAACGTTAGGTAATTCCAAGTACCCTACCACGCCGCTGTGAATTGTGGTCGTTTAGGGGTTGTTCTTTTCGCAAGCTTTGCGCTATGATAACCGGACTAATTAGAAGGGAGGGTCTATGTGGGACTACACCGATAAAGTAAAAGAACATTTCCTCAACCCCAGGAACGTGGGCGAGATAACGGATGCTGATGCGGTCGGCGAGGTTGGCAGCCTGGCCTGCGGCGATGCCCTTAAGCTGTTTATAAAGCTGGACGAGAACAAAGAGCGCATCGTCGACGCCAAATTCCAGACCTTCGGCTGCGGCAGCGCCATCGCTTCGTCTTCGGCTCTGACCGAGATGGTGAAGGGCAAGACACTGGACGAGGCTCTCGAGATCACCAACCAGCAGATCGCCGATTTCCTGGGCGGGCTTCCCGAAGAGAAGATGCACTGCTCGGTCATGGGGCAGGAGGCGCTGGAAGTCGCCATCGCCAAGTATCGCGGCGTCGAGGCGCCGGCACACGGCCACGGCCATGACCATGTCGAAAGCGAGGGTGAGCTGGTCTGCAAATGCTTCGGCCTGACCGACGTTTTCCTGAAGAAGGTCATCGCCTCCAACAAACTGACCACGGCGGAGCAGGTCACCCACTTCACCAAGGCCGGCGGCGCTTGCGGCGGCTGCATCCCGAAGATCAAGGAACTGATCGCCGAGGTGCTGGGCGAAGAGAAGAAGGCGGCTGTCGAGAAGCCGGCGAAACTGACCAACCTCAGGAAGATGCAGCTGATCCAGGAAACCCTGGAGAACGAAGTGCGTCCGCAGCTGTGGGCTGACGGCGGCGACCTCGAACTGATCGACATCGACGGCTCCAACGTCCAGGTCGCCTTCAGGAAGGCCTGCGCCGGTTGCGCCTCCTCCGGCTACACCGCCAGGTTCGTCGAGCAGAAGCTGCGCGAACTGGTTTCCCCCGACATCACGGTACAGGAGGTTCAGGGATGAGAGAGATCTATCTTGACAACAACGCCACCACCAAGGTGGACGAGCGGGTTTTCGAGGAGATGCGTCCCTACTTCTGCGAGCTGTATGGCAACCCGAGTTCCATGCACTTCTTCGGTGGGCAGGTGCAAAAGAAGGTCGATGAAGCCCGCGCCCGCGTCGCCTCGCTTCTGGGCGCCCTGCCGGACGAGATCGTTTTCACCGCTTGCGGCACCGAGAGCGACAACGCCGCCATCCGTTCGGCGCTGGAAGTCTTCCCGGAGAAGCGTCACATCATCACCAGCCGCGTCGAGCACCCGGCGGTGCTGACCCAGTGCCGCAACCTCTCCAAGCGCGGCTACCGTGTGACCGAATTGAACGTGGACGGTAACGGGCAACTCGACCTGAGCGAACTGGAGCGGCTGGTCGACGAAGATACCGCGATCGTCTCGCTCATGTACGCCAACAACGAGACCGGCGTCATCTTCCCGATCGAAGAAGCCGCCAAGATCGTCAAGAAGAAGGGTGCTCTGTTCCACACCGACGCGGTGCAGGCGGTAGGAAAGATTCCGCTGAACATGGCTGAATCCGCCATCGACATGCTCTCCCTGTCCGGGCACAAGCTGCACGCCCCCAAGGGCGTCGGTGTTCTCTATGTGCGTCGCGGCACCCCGTTCCGCCCGATGCTGGTCGGCGGGCACCAGGAGCGCGGCCGCAGGGCCGGCACCGAGAACACCGCTTCCATCATCGCCATGGGCAAGGCCTGTCAGCTGGCCGAGCAGTACATGGCGGATGAGGCCGGGCGCGTGCGCGAGATGCGCGACCGTCTGGAGCGTGAACTGACCGCGCTGATCCCGAACACCAGGATCAACGGCGGCGGCACCGAGCGTCTGCCCAACACCCTCTCCATCGCCATGGAGTTCGTGGAAGGGGAGGGGATCCTGCTGCTGCTCTCCGAGAAGGGGATCTGCGCCTCTTCCGGCAGCGCCTGCACCTCCGGTTCCCTGGAGCCGTCGCACGTGCTGCGCGCCATGGGCGTTCCCTTTACCTGCGCTCACGGTTCCATCCGCTTCTCGCTGTCCAGGTTCACCACCGATGACGACATCGATGCGGTAATCGAAGCGTTGCCGCCCATCATCTCCCGCCTGCGCGCGATGTCGCCGTTTGGGCGCGAGTTCTTGAACAAGTAGGGCGAATCCCCCCTGTCCCCCCTTCGCGAAAGGGGGGGACGCCAGGCCTCGTGCAGTGCTTCGGGAGGGACGTGAACCTGGCTTGAAATACCGGTAACCAAAGAAAAGGGGTGAGCACGTTGTGCTCACCCCTTGTTTCGTCGTGCGAAAGGAAAAACATTGGTAGAGATCAGTTTAGAGAAGGTGAAAGCAAAGATAACCGAAGGAAAGTATCTCGACGATATCTCGCTTGAGATAACGGAAGCGCAGCACTGGGCCGTGGTCGGGGCGAACGGGTCGGGGAAATCGGCGTTGGGGAAACTCGTCTGCAACGACCTGCCGGTCATTACCGGCACCAGCCGCGTTCCGGCCCGGTCGGGCTTCGTCTCGTTCGAAAAGATCGACGAGATCCTGGAGAAGGAGCGCTACAACGATGACTCCGATTTCCTGGGTTACGTGACCGAGGGGACCCGCGTCGACAAGTTCATTCTCTCCGGCACGGACGCCGATGCAACACGATTGACCGAACTGGCGCGGGAGCTTGGCTTCACCAAGATCCTGGAGCGCGGCATCAAGTTCCTCTCCACGGGGGAGATGCGCAAGACCCTCATCTGCAAGGCGCTTCTACAGGAGCCGGAACTACTGGTGCTGGACGAGCCCTTCGACGGGCTGGACCGGGATTCATCGGAAGTGTTGCGGCAACTGATCAGTCGCTGCATAGAACGCGGCATCCAGGTGGTGCTGCTCCTAAACCGCTTCAGCGAGATCATGCCGGAGACGACCCACATCGCTTATCTTAAGGAGTGCCGCATCCTCATGTCGGGGACCAAGGAGGAGATGCTGGGCTCGGAGGCGCTGCGCCGGTTCCATGCTTTTCACTACACCCTGCCGGATACGCTGCCCGAGGTCGACACGGCGCGCAGCGCTCCGCCGCTTGTGCCGGGGGAGCCGCTCATCGAGATGAAGGACGTGACGGTGCGCTACGGCGAGAAGTACATCCTGAACGGTGTCGACTGGACGGTCAAAGCCGGTGAACATTGGAAGATCAGCGGCCCCAACGGATCGGGCAAGTCCACGCTCTTGAGCCTGATCAGCGGCGACAACCCGCAGGCCTACGCCAACGACATCAGCCTGTTCGGCCGCAAAAAAGGTAGCGGGGAGAGCGTCTGGGACATCAAGAAGCGCATCGGCCTGGTTTCCACCTCGCTGCAGCAGGAATATCGGGTCGGCGGGACGGTGAAGGTCGTGGTGATCTCCGGGATGTACGATTCCATCGGCATGTACTCCCAGTACACCCTGCACCAGCAGGAAATCGCACTGGCGTGGCTCAAGCTTTTGCACATGGATCACAGGAAAGAGCACGCCTTCCGGGATCTTTCCTACGGGGAGCAGCGGCTCGTGCTGCTGGCCCGCGCCATGGTGAAACAGCCGGACCTGTTGATCCTGGACGAGCCGTGCCAGGGGCTGGACGATGTGAACCGGGAGATGGTGCTGAAACTGATCGATCACCTGGGGCGCACCGGCAACACGCAGATCCTCTACGTGAATCATCACGCCGAGGACCGGATCCCCTGCATCGAAAACAGCATGGAACTGGTACCGGCGGAGGGGGGCGGGTTCACGGCGCGGATCACGTCGTAGCCTGGGCGCTACGGGTACTGCCGCCAGTATTCCAATCCGGTGTAGGCGTCCTGGAAACCGAAGCGCCGAAGCGTCGCGGCGTAGGGCGATTCCTTGGCAGGCTCCCCGTTGACCCGCTCCACGGTGATGCGCTTCAGCGGGTTGAAGTCGCGGCTGACCAGGGTTCTGAACAAGGCGAGGTAGCTCTCCAACTGCGGGTGGTCCGCATCTGTCCTGAATTCCAATTCCTTTCCGTAGCGTCTCGAGATGAGGACCAGGTGCGGGCCGTGGTAGACCAGGTGGGTGGACGGTATGCGGGAAGGGAGCGCTTCGCGCAACCCCTCCAGCCCGGTGCCGCACAGCGAGGCGGGATCGGCGGCGTTGAGCCAGAAGACGGCATCCTGGGGCAACCCACGCTCCAACAGCCGGTATGCCTCCTGCGAGACGAACTGCAGTCCGGGAATGCCGCTGAAGAAATTGCCTGAAAGGAGCTCGCCGGACATCTCCATGATGCGCAGGGTCCTGAACAGCCGGCTCCATTGCAGGGAGGGGAGCTCCCGCATCAAAAGCTCCCTGAACAGGATGCCGTAACGCTCCAGCAGTATCCGCACGCGATCCTTGTTTCTTTCTTCCTTTTCCAATACATCGATTTCCACTTGCGGTCGCGGCAGGAGGAACCAATTACCGGCACCTTCCTGGGCCCGGGTCCAACGGCTGCCGGGGAGTCGCCGCGGATGCCGGCCGTGCACCTGGTGGCGGTGCCCCGAATCCCCCTGCGGCAGCTCGAAGCGATTCAAGATTCCCTTGCGCACCGCGACGAACGAATCGTTGCTCACCTCTCCCCGCCAGGCCTCCTGCCATAGCCCCGTAGTCGCCGTTGTCGCCGTTACTCCCGCTATGGAACAGATCGCGCTCAGGTTGTAGTGCCCCCTGTCAGCCGGAACCAGTGACGGATGCTCCGGCATCGCTTCCGTCCCGGCATCATCCTGGTCCTGGAACAGATCGAGATCTTCGGGGAAACCAAAGGAGATCCTTTTGGGGCCGCAGCCGAACCAGAGCAGGTCGCTGCTCTGCATCAAGCTGTCCAACCAGGCACCCAGATAGGGAGCGACGCGGGCGGGGAGAACATCTTCCTCCCAAAGGGCCACCGGCAGCGGAGCGCCGAGCAGCTGCTCGAGCCGGTCCCTCAGGTCGTCGGGGGTGCCGCCAGGTTGCACGATCCCCTGGAATTGCGCCAGGAACAGAGGGAGTTGGGCGAGGTCCAGCGCCTCGAAAGCGGGTCTTCTCGACCTGCGCAGCATCCGCAGCAACGCCTCCAGGTTCACCGCATCACAAACCTGCGGCTCCGCCGCTCCCTCTGTGAACTGGTCCACCAGGACCGTCCCCGTTTCCTCCAGCGTCCGGAGTGCGTCGCGCAGCAGGCGCTCCTCCAGCCCCAGTATGTGCTGCAAGGCTGCCACCTTCATCGGGCCGTAGTAGCCAAGCCATTTTCCCATCACCCTCGCGGCACCGGGTTCGTCCTCGTCCCCTGCGTCAGCCGCAGCCGTGCCTCGTTGCCAGAGCCTGTCAAGCGACTGCTGCATCAGCCCCGGTAGACGCCCATCGTCAACCACCGGCGAGACAGCGATTTGTTCCCTGGTCTTCCCCAGTCCCTGCGCGACTTCCGGAATCATTTCCACCGCCGCAATCAGCGGGGCCTTAGCACCGGAGAGCTCCAAAAGGACCACCCGCTCCGCGACCTGCGGCAGCAGCTCCTCCGGGCCGGGACCGCCATCCCGTGCCACCGACCGTAACAGCTCAGGCCACTCCTCGAGTGGAACCAGCAATCTCTCCTTGACCCAATCAATCAGCTCGCGCGCGGAATCGGGGGCGTAGCCGGGCGCCAGCCGTTGCCGCTTTTCCTCGAACAGACGCACCAGTTCGGTGGGGAGGTGCGGGCGCAGGTGCGGGGAGAGCGCGAGCTCCTTCAGGAAGTCACTGCCGAGGGCGGACTTCCGACCGCCTCCCAAGGTGTCATCCTCGTAGACGTACTTGTTGGTCTGCTGCCAGATCAGACCCTTGGCGAAGGGAGACGCCTCCCTGGTGTCAACACGGGTGACGGCGATGGTGCCGTCCTGGATCTCCTCCAGAAGTCGTTTCAGGTTGGTGAGGTCGAAGTCGTCCTTGAGCGCCGAACGCCAGGTTTCCAGCAGGACCGGGAAATCACGGTAGCGCAGCACGGAGGCAAGGAGCTTCTTGGAGCGGAGGCGGTTCAGCCAGAGCGGCATCCTCCTCTTGAAGTTGCTCCGGGACAGGAGCAGCGCGCGCCCCGCGTTTTCCCGGAAGCGAGCCCCGAAGTAGCCGGTTCCCTCCAGGGATTCCCTGAGCAGGGGCTCGATGTTATCCGGGGTGACCAGTTCCAGGAGCTCGTCCAACTGGTCCATCGCATGGGGGAGCAGCAGCGCGATGCCGTCGTTGTTGTAAAAGGCTTGCAGCGGATACCCGTAGCGCCTCTCCCAGGCAGCGGTGAGCGCGAAGGTGAACGGACGGTTCACGGCGTTGCCCCAGAGCGTGTGCAGGATGATCTGCTCGGTATCGGCCCCGCCGACAGGGTCCCGGAAATGCTCGATCAGCAGGTGGCGCCGGTGGGGCAGCGGGGCCCGGCTCGCCTCCCTTTGCAGCTTTAGATAGCTCTCCAGCATCTGCGCCGCCCCCTGGTCCATGAAGTGGTGGCGCATCAGCGCCCCGACCAAGCTCTCTTCCCCCTTTTCTGCACGTTGCGCCAACCGCTCCTCGCACGATTGCAGGAAGGTCGCGATCTTTTCCGAGTAGAAAAAGTCGCGGTCCAGTTCCTCGGCGCGCCAGAAGGGAATGATCTGCTGGGACTTGCGGGCCGGGATCACCAGCACCGTGCTGTGGCTGATCTCGGTGATCTGCCAGACCTGCGCCCCGAGTGCGAAGGTGTCCCCCAGCCTTCTTTCCCAGACGAACTCCTCGTCCAGTTCCCCGATCTTTGCCCCCGTCTCCTTCAGGCGGAGCTCGAAGTAGCCCCGTTCCGGTATGGTGCCCCCCTCGAGGTAGACCAGCGTGGAGAGGGCAGGGCGGGTGGCGATGGTTTCTTCCAGGCGGTCCACGGTCACCCGCGGTCGCAGTTCCGGCACATGGGAATCGGCGTACTTTCCTTCCAGCATGCCGATCACCAGGTCGAACTGCTGCCGGGACAGGTTGCGGTATGGGTAGCTGCAGCGAAGGAAATCGTAGAGCTCGTCCAGGTGCCACTGCTCGGGGAGCCCCATGGCGAGAATGATCTGGGGCAGCAGGTCCAGGGGCGCTTGCACCGGGTGCAGTTCCTCGATCTCGCCCTCGGCGATGGCGTGCGCGATGACGGCAGCGCAGACGAAGTCCATGCCGTAGGTGGGGAAGAGCATGCCGCTGCTGACTTCACCCACGCCGTGACCGGAACGGCCGATGCGCTGGATCGCCGAGGAGATGGAACGTGGTGTCTGGATCAGTACCACGCTCTCCAGCTTGCCGATGTCGATCCCCAGCTCCAGCGAGTTGGTCGCCACGATCGCCTTCAGTTCGCCGCGCTTAAGGCGTTCTTCGACGGCGAGCCGGATCTCGCGCGACAGCGAACCGTGGTGCGAGTAGGCGAGTTCCTCGCCGGAGAACTCGTTGATCAGGCGGGTCACCTTTTCGGTCGTTCTCCGGCTGTTGGCGAAGAACAGGGTGGAGCGGTGCCTGGTGATGATGTCGGTGAACCGGTCCACCAAGGCCGGCCAGAATTCATCCTCCGCGCCGGAAGAAACCGCCGTCGGCGCACTGATCTCCAGCTCGAAACGCTTCTGCTGTTCGCTTCGCACCAGCGCCACCGGGCGCGGCTGGTAGCGCTGGCCGACCTGGCGCAGCCCCGCGACGAAATCGGCCACCGTTTCCAGCGGGCGCACCGTGGCCGACAGGGCAATGCGTTGGAATTCGCCGCTCAACAGCGTCAGCCGTTCCACCGCGGTAATAAGGTGGGTGCCGCGCTTGTCGCCGGCGACGGCATGAATCTCATCCAGGATCACGGTGGCCACGCCGGTGAGAGTGGCCCTGCTTCCCTTGGAAGTGACCAGGATGTTGAGGCTTTCCGGGGTGGTGATCAGGATCTCGGGGGGATGACGCAGCATCCTGCGACGCTCCTCGCCGGGGGTGTCGCCGCTTCTGGTCTGGACGGCGAGGGGGGGGAACGCTTCGCCATGGGCGACGAAGAACTCGCGCAACTGGCCAAGCGGCGCGAGCAGGTTGCGCCGCACGTCGTTGTTGAGGGCTTTCAGCGGCGAGACGTAGAGGACGCGGGTTTCGCCACAGGGCCAGGCGCCGGTGACCAACTGGTTGATGGCCCACAAAAATGCCGCCAGGGTCTTGCCGCTGCCGGTGGGTGCCGTTACCAGGACGTGGCGCCCCTGGCTGATCTCGTCCCAGGCGCGCAGCTGGACATCGGTTGGCTGTCCCACTTTCTCGACGAACCATTTCTGGATCAGCGGGTGGAAATGTCTCAAAGCGGATGGCGGCATAGCTATGACTTTAGGGCATGAAAGCCATTTGTTCAAGGAGTGGCGGTGCCGGTAGAGAGTGTCGTACCGATCAGACAAAACGACGCCTCCTTCCAGCGAGGGAAGGAGGCGTCATGGATGAAGGTGCAGATGCTGAAGCGGGGTCGCTATTCTTTGCAGAGCTGCCAGTCCTGACCGTCCCCGCCCGTAGCGGTGACGGCGGAACCCGTCGAGCTGAAGGTGAGCCTCGCCTTGGAGCAGTGAGCGCCGGCCGCCTGGAACACGCCCGAGGTAGGTACACCGGAGATGGAACTCACCTTCAACGGTGTCGGTGTGGTCACCTCAACGTATCCGTAGCTCGGATGATAGTAGACGCCGGTTATGGTGAGTGTTCCCGCCGTGTAGGTATAGGTCCAGTCCTTGACCCAGTAGTTGGGGCTGGAGTTGACGCTTACGGTGCAGGACATCTTGAGCGTTTCACTGGTGGCCGCGGCGTCGACACTGAATGCGAAGGAGCCGTAAATCGTTGCCGTTCCCTTGGCCGTGGTGGCGGAAAGCGGGGCGCAGTCCATGGTTATCGAATCGTACCGGCCTGTGCTCGGGTTGTAGATACCGGTCATGGTGACGGTTCCCGTAATCGTCGGCCCGTCGCTCACGTTCTGGTACTTGCTGAAGGTCATGGTTCCGGTAAAGTTGCCGGTGCTTTCGTTGACGGTCATGGTTACGGCGGCCGTTCCCCCGACTGCTCCGTAGACCGTGCTGCTGGCTGCGACACCCGTGAGCGAAGGTGTCTGTCCACCTCTCGTGAAGAGCTGGGCAAGGGCCCCCTGGGCCGTGGCGGCGATTTCCGGGATCGTGGTCAACTTCCCGCCGGGACTGCTGTCGTTCTCCACCACGACGCCGATCACGTTTGCCGACGAGCCGATGCTCCCCGCAGCGTAGGCGTCGGTGGTGAAGGCTACTGCGTTGCCGGTGTTGATGCTTGCCCGCGCGGTCGCCCCGGTGTACTTGGACTTGTCGACCGGTTGGTCGCCCCCTCCTCCTCCGCCGCAGGCCGGCAGCAAGGCCAAAATGCCCGCGACACAACCAATCCTGGCCATACTCTTCAGCTCTGTCATGTTCATAGCCACCTCCATATCCAGCTTGTTGTGCCTCTGCCACAGCGACAGAGGCAGTGGTCCCGGCGACGGTCAGGATGCTGTGCCATAGAATTATATATCTCTAATTTTTCAAGGGAATGTGACAGGCGTCACCGCTGCTGCAGTTATCAGCAGTGGCGATCATGAAGCAGGAGGCTTTGTCGCTGTACAAAGGGCGGTTCAGCAGAACGAAGAGGGGGTGACCCGGAGCAGGAAAAGATGTTTACATGGCCCGTTCTTAATGGTAATGGTGCCATGTTCAGTGTTGGCAAGAATCCCGCAGTGGTGGGGACTGGAGGAGGCAACGATGAAAAGACTGGTACTGGGGGCGCTGCTGCTGGCCGCGCTTGGTGGCTGCGCCGGAGATAAGGGAAAGGAACTTTTCGACACGGCCCAGTTCGAAGAAAAGCAGAACAACCGGGAACACGCGAAACAGCTGTACCAGGAAATAGTGACGAAACACCCGGACAGCCCGCTGGCAAAACAGGCCCAGGAGAGGCTGGCCGCGTTGGGCGGCAAATAGGTCGGTTCATCGTACATGCCCCCCGGAGCGGAGTTTCGGCCGATCGGGGGGGCTCTTGCGGTGGCTCGTGTACGAGCTGTATTTTGTGCGGTTTGGGTCTCAGCTGCCTTTGAGAAACTGTCCCGGGGCCAGGCTCGTCGCGAGCATCACCATGTTGATGTCGCCGTGGGACTTCCAGTGTTCCGACCCCTTCCTCCTCTCCTCGATCCAGAACCTTTCTATCCTTCCGGCCATCTTGTGAAACCATAGCATGGCTTCGAGCCGGGGCTGCAGCCATGCGGCCAGTTCGCCCCCTCGCACGTCCGGGTACTCCTCGAACAGCCTGGCGAGCCGAGCGGAACCCTTCAACCCTATCGAGAGTCCCAGTTCGCGAAACGCCAGCCGGTATCTGGCTTGCTGATCCAGAAAGCCTCCGCCGCAATCCTCCAGGGACAAAAGGGCGTCGTGCACCATCCGCTGGAAAAGGGCGAGGTTCTGGAAAGCGTCGTTGATGATCAGTTCGCCGGTCCGGCAGGCATCGATCAGGATGCTCCCGATCCCCAGGGTGTCGCTGGTGCTGAAGTCCCTGTTGCGGCACATCTCGGTCAACTCCCGGATCTCCCGCTGCAGGTCCGGCAACTCCTGGTCGGGGAAATGCCGGGCGGCGCAGAGGAGCTCGCAGCAGGTCACCAGCCCGTCCAGCGGGTCGTGCTGACCGACCGAGGGAACCAGGGAGCGCCTGAGGTCGCTGCTCATCTTCCAGCACAGCTCCAAAGCGCCTTCGGGCGCCGCGCTGAAGCGGAATGCCCGGTGCGCCGTCTGTGCCAGTTCCATCCCCCAACGCAGGTACCCGGCTTCCCCCGTCGCCCGGCTGATGCGGCACAGGGCGCGCATCCACTTGGTCAGGTAGTGGTAGTACTGCCCGTCCCGCTCCCATTCCAGTCGTTCGTCCATCGGCTCGTCCGGCGCCCGTTCGTCCATCTTCTTGCCGATGCGCAGTCCGCCCCGGGTGGGATGCCGTCCACCCTCCTCGTCGCTCAAGCCGCTCAGCCAGCCGCTTCTGGCCGCATCCGGGCGGTGCTGCCCCAGGATATGATGCACCTGGTCCACCAGCTGCCGGGCCAGCACCAGCCACTCCTCCTGCTGGGTGTGATGATGGAGCTCCAGGAAGTTGCATACCGCGAAGGCGTCGGTCCAGAGATAGCGCCGCGGCGTTTTGTTCTCCTTGGAGAGACCGGTCTGTGCGGCGAACTCCAGCATGATCTCCGCGGCCAGCTCGATATTTTCCTCTTTTTCCATGTTCTTGCCTGTCATGTCGATCTCCCTTCGCCCCGAATTGACTCCCGATCTCTGCCGTCGCCCTGCGCCATGGCAACGGGGACTTTGAGTTCGTTGACGCAGAAGATTAGTTATTTATAATCTTTTGATCTTTTTGCAAGTGATAATGAACCAAGGAGGGAGTCATGGATGCTTTTTTCGCCTCGCCCGAGTCGCATCTTTGCCGCAACCTGCGCGAGGCGTGTCTGAAACGCACCCCCGCCATCGTGCAACCTGCGCTTAGTTCCGATCCCATAGAAGATTTCGCCAACGCCTGTGTGC
This sequence comes from Geomonas oryzisoli, assembly GCF_018986915.1. Classification (NCBI taxonomy): domain Bacteria; kingdom Pseudomonadati; phylum Thermodesulfobacteriota; class Desulfuromonadia; order Geobacterales; family Geobacteraceae; genus Geomonas; species Geomonas oryzisoli. Next base: position 2,801,118 of record NZ_CP076723.1, on the reverse strand, counting down.
GCGGCTTCCGCTCCGACCCGCGCCGTCTCGAAAGCCGCTTTCTTTACGACGCCGAGGGGAGTGCCCTTTTCGAGGAGATCACCCGGCAGCCCGAATACTATCTCACCCGCACCGAGTCATCGATACTGGCCGCCCGTGCCGCAGAAATCCGGGAGCTGACCGGCCCCCTCCGCATACTGGAACTAGGGTCGGGGAGCTCCCAGAAGACGGACCACCTGCTGCGGGCCTGGCTGGAGCAGGAAGGACCGACCCGGTACTACCCGGTCGACGTCAGTGCCGCCTCCCTTTGCGCCGCCTGCGAGCGGGTCGGCTCCACGTACCCGGCGGTCGAGGTGGTCGGGGTCCAGTGCCAGTACCGGGAGTCTTTTCCTCTTTTGGCGCAGCTCTCCCCGGTGCTGGTCGCCTTTTTGGGGAGCAGCATCGGCAACTTCACCCCCGAAGAGATGTCGTGCTTCGTCCGCGCGCTGGCCGCAGCGCTGCGCCCCGGCGACTTCTTCCTCCTGGGCCTCGACCTGGTCAAGGAACGGTCACTGCTGGAGTCGGCCTATAATGACGAGGCCGGGGTCACGGCGCGCTTCACACGGAACCTCTTCGCCCGGATGAACCGGGAACTGGGCTCCGCCATCGACCTCGATGCCATCGAGCACGCAGCGTGGTACCGCCGGGACCAGGAGCTGGTGGAGATCTCGGCGCGTTTCACCCGGGCGCAGAGCTTCCGGCTGACCCCTCCGGGAAAGACCATCACCATCGGGCAGGGGGAACTGGTCCAGACCGAGATCAGCAGGAAGTTCCGGCTGGATCGGGTGGTCCCGGACCTGGAGCGCTGCGGCTTCAGCGTGGAAAGGGTGTTCACCGACGAGCGGCGCTGGTTCGCACTCCTGCTGCTGCGCCGTCGCCCCATTTATTCGCTCCGCAAGCCCAGGAGGCAGCTATGACCGGGGAGGGCGTGGAGCAGCGCGATGGACTCTGCGGCATCTGCCCGGCCGGCTGTTTCGTCACCGCGACCCTCCGGGACGGCAGGCTCGTCGGCGTGGAGCCTCGGGCGGGAACTCCCTTGGGGATGCTCTGCCGCATCGGGCGTCATTCGCCTCAGATCGTGCACGATCCTGACCGGCTGCTCTACCCGTTGCGCCGTCGGGGGCCTAAGGGCGGGTACGACTTCGAGCGCATCACCTGGGACGAAGCCTTCGACATCATCGTGACCCGGCTGGAGGATCTCAAAAAGGATCGCGGCCCGGAAACGGCGGCGATCTACACCGGCCGGGGCAGCTTCGACATGGCCCTGTGCGACCTGTTTCAGCCCGCCGACGCGGCGGTCTCCTCCGCCTCCAGCGTCCTCTTTCCGTTCGGTTCCCCCAACACGCTCGGCGTGGGAGCCCTCTGCTACGTCTCCTTCGCGATGATCGCCCCGCACGTCACCATGGGTGAGATGCTGACCACCATGGAGACGGACCTGGAACAGGCGGAGCTGATCGTCCTTTGGGGGGCGAACCCCGCAACCGACTCTCCTCCCCTGGCGCACCGCCAGATACTTCAGGCACGGGAGCGCGGCGCCCGCGTCGTGGCCATTGACCCGCGCCGGGGCGAGACGGCGCGCGAGGCCGAGGCGTTGTGGATCCCGATCCGGCCGGGTACCGACGGGGCGCTGGCCCTGTCGCTGATCGACGTCCTGGTGGAGGAGGAGCTCTACGACGAGCGCTTTGCCAGGGAGTGGACCGTGGGGTTCGAGGAACTTTGCGCCCTGGCGCAGCACTACCGCCCGGAGTCGGCCCAGGCCGTCACCGGGATCCCCGCCGGGACCATTCGCGAGCTGGCGCGGCAGCTGGCCGCCGCCCGCGGCGCCGTGCCGGTGATGTACTCCGGACTGGAGTATTCGGACAGCGGCGTCCAGGCCATCCGTGCCGTGTTTATCCTCTTCGCCCTGGCGGGACAGCTGGACGTTCCCGGCGGGCTTCTGTTCCGCATGAAGGAGAACATCTTCCCGCAGAACCGGTCAGGCCTGATCGCCAACCCCGACATGAAGCGCGCGCTGGGGCGTGACCGTTTCCCGGTCTACAGCTCCTACCGCGGGGAGTCGCACGCCTCGGTCCTCCCCGAGGCGGTCCTGGAGGGAAAGCCATACCCGATCCGCGCCCTGATCGTACTCGGAGGCTCGCTGATCACGGCCTGGCCCGACCCGGAACTCTGGCGCCGGACCCTGGGCACGCTCGACTTTCTGGTTACCATCAACCGCTACCACACCGCCGATTCCGCCTACGCCGACATCGTCCTCCCGGCGACCACCTACTACGAAAACGTCTCCTACATGCGCTACGGTCCGCTGTTCAAGGTGAGGGAACGCCTGGTTGTGCCGCAGGGGGAAGCGCGCAACGACTTCTTCATCCAGGCTGAGCTCGCCAGACGGCTGGGCTACGGCGGGCTCTACCCGCAAAGCGAAGAAGAACTGCTCCGGTTCGCGCTCGAGGGTACCGGCTTCACCCTCGAAGAGGTGATGGCCGCGGGGGGAGAAGCGCGCGTGCCGACCGTGATGATGCAGTACAGGAAGTGGGAGAAGGGGCTGCTGCGCCCGGACGGCAGGCCAGGTTTCAACACCCCCAGCGGCAAGTTCGAGATCGCCTCCTCCATCCTGGCCGAGCACGGTTATCCGTCGCTGCCGGTCTACACCGAGCCCGGGGAGGGACCGTTGGCGGATCCGGTGCTGGCACGGGATTACCCGCTCGTGTTCAACTCAGGCGCGCGCAACCTGCACGACTTCCGCACCCAGCACCACGGCGTGGCCGACCTCTCCGACCCGTTGCCCGAGCCGCCGGTAACCTTGAACGCGGAAGACGCCGCCGAGCACGGTGTGGCCGACGGGGAGCGGGTCTGGGTGGAGACGCCGCGGGGGAGGGCGCTCTTTCGTGCCCAGGTGACCGAGGATATCGCGCGCGGCTGTATCGACGCGGCGATGGGAGGGGGAGGGCCGCTCGGGCCGAAGGCCTGGCGTGAGTGCAACGTGAACCAGCTCACCGACCCGAACCGCTTCGACCCCGTCTCCGGATTCCCGGTGTACAAGACCCTGCTCTGCCGGATCGTGAAAGAGGAAGCGCAGGAGGGGCGCGCCGCATCGACAGCGGTGCCGTCTCCCTGCAGTTACACCGCCCAAACCGTGCGGCGCCTCGAGTCATCACCGCAGCGCCTGGTCTATCTGGACCACAACGCGACCACCCCGGTGCACGCCGAGGTACGCGAGGCGATGCTCCCTTTTCTCGCCGAGGAGTTCGGCAATCCCTCCAGCATCCACGGTGCGGGTAATCGCGCCCGCAGCGCCCTCGACGCAGCCCGGCGGACCCTCGCGTTGGCACTGAACTGCACGGCGCGCCGCATCGTATTTACCGGCGGCGGTTCCGAGGCGGACAACCTCGCCATCCGCGGCGCGGCACTGGCCGGCGACGGCTCCAGGCGTCACCTCATCACCAGCAGCGTAGAGCACCCGGCCGTGCTCAACACCTGCCGGGCCCTGGAGGGGGGCGGCTACCGGCTCACGGTGCTCCCCGTGGATGCGGAAGGGGTGCTGCGTCCGGAAACCCTGGAGCGGGCCCTGGAGCCGGACACGCTGCTGGTCTCGGTGATGCTGGCCAACAACGAGACCGGGGCGCTGCAGCCGGTGGCGGAACTCGCCGACCTCGCCCATCGTCACGGGGCGCTCTTCCACTGCGACGCGGTGCAGGCCCTGGGGAAGCTGGAGCTGGACGTGGAAAAGCTGGGCGTGGATCTGTTGACCATTTCCTCGCACAAGGTGCATGGCCCCAAGGGGGTGGGGGCGCTCTACCTGGGGCGGGATGTGCGTCTTGCGCCGATCATAACGGGAGGGGGACAGGAGCGGGGGCTGCGGGCCGGAACCGAGAACGTCCCCGGCATCGTCGGCTTTGCCAAGGCCGTGGAGCTCGCCCTGCAGAAACTGCATGCCGGGGAGCCGGCTCGCCTGGCGGAACTGCGCGATCGCCTGGAACGGGGGATCCTCGGGCTGCTTCCGGGCGCACGACGCAACGGGCCGGCATTGCAGCGCCTCCCCAACACGCTCAACATGCACCTCCCCGGCATACGGGGCGAGTCGCTGGTGCTGCATCTGGACCGGCAGGGGATCGCGCTGTCGTCGGGGTCCGCCTGCAAGTCGGGGAACCCCGACCCGTCCCACGCGCTGCTCGCCATGGGGCTCACGCCGCAGCAGGCGCACTGCTCGGTGCGCTTTTCGCTGGGGTGGTCGAACACGGAGGAGGAAATGGACTACGTGCTGGCCTGCCTGGGAGACCTGCTGCGCGAGACCGCAGAATCGGTCCGGTTCGTTCCCTGCCGCTGAAGCGGAGCAGGATCAGCAGGTGGAGGAATCGCGCCGTGAGGCGATGCGGCTGGCAACGACGATTAGGAAAAGCGCGCCGGAGCCGACGGTGTTGCCGATGCTCACCGCGGTGAAGATGTGATCGTGCACCAGCAAAGAGGCGTAGAGGGCGGTGATGAAGGAGCCGATGCACCAGCCGCCGAAGGTGACCGGTGAAAGGGAAAGGGCATGGTTGCGATCGCTCCATGCCCTCGTTATTTGTGGCAGGTACAAAAGGACCGCGACGAACCCGTTTGCCGCGTAGAGGGATTTGAGCGCAGGTAGAAAAGTCATCGGGGACAGCTTACTACATCGGTGCCGCGGGGGAGGTGAACTGCATCACAAAGGAAGGGCGGAAGGGGCGTCGGTGAGGGCGTTTGCACCCCCACCGACTTGATCAGGATCAGGGGAAGGTGGACAGGATGTACTGGCCGATTTTCTTGGCGTCGTCGTTGGAGATCATCCCCTCGTCGAACTTGTTCATGCCCGGGCCGGGGTGGCGCATGATCTTGACGATGTCCTCCGGCTTGGTGATCTTGCTTCGGTCGGCCATGGCTTTGGCGCTCAAGGTTTTCGACGGGGTGATGGTGTTGCCGCCGTTGGGGTGGCAGACCGCGCAATGCTGCTTGAAGAGCTGTTCTCCGGTGAGCCCGGTCGCCGACGGAGCCGGCGGAGCGTTTGTCGTTGCCGACTTGGCGGTCGAAACCACACTTTGTGGAGGTTGTGCCTGCTCCTCGCTCTTCTTCTTGCACCCTGTCACGCCGCCGGTTATCAGTGCCAAAATTGCCATAGTTACCACCAAACGCCTCTGCATGTGACACCTCCTGTTAGAGTTTATTCATCCGGCGAGTATACCAGAGAAACGAAACCGCGCCGGAATACCTGCGATTTTCATCGCTGCATTTTCAAAGCGCTGTTTGACTTCGTATTTGACGATGCTAATGTTAAGCGTTCCGCCATTCTGGACTACCGGAGGAGCCGGATATGAAGAAGACTCCGATCGCGATTGCGTTGCTGCTCTTGAGTCAAGTCGCGCTCTCCTGTGCGGGAGACGGAGAACTGGTGCATCGGGGCAACGGCAAGTTCCTCCCCGACCAGCGTGATGTAGAGGTCAGCCCGACGCAGGAAAACGCCTGTGACTGCTGCCAGAAATGCAAAGCGGCAAAGAAGGATATGAAACCGCACCTGGAAGAGGACACCAGCAAGGAAACCGGTTGTGAGGCGTGTTGCCGCAAATGTGGCCGTCCCGTGCAACCGCTCCCCGAGGACATCCCACCCGAGATCACCAACAAGCCTGCACCCAAATGATCCCCACTGGCGATCTGAACGCACTGAAAGGACAGCTGTTCTGTCTGGACAGTGCCACGGTCTTCGCCGTCCTCGATGGCGCTTCAGTTCCGAACCTCCCGGCATCTTTGGACCTGTATCGTCCCGAGCACACCTGCCTCTTGCGCGGCGTGGTGAGCCCGGACATGGTGCACGTCGCCCCTTACCTTGTCGCGCTCGAACGCAACGCACCCTTTACTGACTGGCTGTTGCTGAACGGGTGGGGGAAGAACTGGGGTATCTTTGGTATCTCCCGGCGCGACCTGCGCGCCTTGAAAAGGCACTTCAGGAGGTGGGTTCACATCGAGCATGACGGGAGACCGATGTATTTCCGCTTTTACGATCCCACCGTGCTTCGCAACTATCTCCCGACATGTAACGCTGAGGAACTGAGCACTTTCTTCGGTCCAGTGAGGTTGTTTCTTTTCGAAGATGAGGACCCCGAAACCGTACACTTGTTCCTTCTGCGGCAGAATGTGCTGCAACTACGAGTGGTGCCTCTTCGGGACAGTGCTGAAAGAGGTATGGCAGATGAATTGGCCGATTCATTCGCAGTAGAGCCTTCAAGAGAACCAACGGGCACGCCAGCTTTAAGGCCGGAGCAGCTCAAACAGTTGGGACAGAGCATCTACGTGGCTCGCATGCGTCGTTATCTGCAAGACGTTTTCCCTGAAACAAAGGCGATGCCGCGCAAGACGCTGGAGCAGTTGATCGAGGAACTGACCGAGCGGGCCACCGGATACAAACTGGTGCTGGAAACACACGTCGCCCCCTTCATCGTAGCGGCCCTGATCCTGGGGATGAACTTCGAGGACAAGTACCCGGTCGCTCAGGAAGTCCTTCTTGATTACGAGATGGACTGCGGTCGCAAAACAGAGTGGCTTTGGGACTTCATCGAGGTAACGGCCGTGGGGAGTGAAGATAGGCAATAGCACCGCCACACACCTGCAGCTTGATACCCCGCGAGGCAGTTATGGAAGGAGACGGAAGTATGCTGGATGGGCTATTTGACCGCATAGGCAGCGCGGCAAGAAACGGTTCCGACTATGCCGGGATGGTTGCCAAAGCGGCCGGAGAAAAAGTGGCACATACCTTATCCGAGGCGAAGAGCCGTGCGGCGAAGCAACTTTTTGCCAAGCCCGCCGGAGCCGCGATCGAGCCCTGTCCCAAAAACAAGAAAGCCGAGCGGGTCGCAGAAAGAAAGGCGAAACTCGCAGCGGGTAAGGAACGGCTGCAAGCGATGCCACCGGGAAGGCAGCGGGACGCCCTGGCGCAGGCGACGGAACGCTTCGAGCGCAACAACGTTGCAGTTGAGCGGGCGCGGTTGGCCGAGGACGCCTACAAGGTGGGGCAAGGGGAACCGCCGGAAGGGTGGGAGAGGGTATCTGCAACGGATTTAAAAAAACTGGGAATGACAAAAGAACTCTTTCCGCAGCTTCGCAAGACTTTCCGTGCCTCCGAATACCGTGATGGCTACTATCCTGAACTGTCCAAAAGTAAAGCCAGCATTTTCGGTGAGGAAAGGTACGTGCTTGCCTTCCGGGGCACACAAGGAATCAAAGACGGAGCCGCTGATGTGATACAAGCTTTTGGAGGGGAAACCGACCAGTATTCACGAGCGGTGAGAACCGCTCAAAAGTTGAAGAGGGTTTTAGGCAGCCGTCTGGACATTACCGGCCATTCAATGGGGGGAGGTATGGCTACGCTAGCAGGAATTGTGACAGACTCGCCGGTTTGGGCCATTGATCCCGCAGGCGTACATCCAGCAACTCTCGAACGAGTTGGCGTCCGGTATAGTAACGAGGTGGCAAATAAAAGAATAAATAACTATGTAGCAGAAGGAGAAATTTTAGATTGTATTCAACAGCCGGCAGTTCAGCGTACGGCTATGGCAGGACTGATGTTTACTACTCCTGTAGGAGGTGTAGCACTTACTACTGTCGGTCGTCGCGCTGTCTTTGAAGAGGGGGTACTGACCTATGGCGCCAGAGGGCCCATTCACAGGATAAAAATTCTTTCAAACGCAAAAGAAATTTCGTCAAACAATCAGGAGCAAGGGGTCTATCCTGGTCTGGCGGAGAGACTCAATAACCGTCTTAATCCCATCCAGAAGATTGAGTTGCACGATGTGACTTATGTGATAGCAGGTATCGAACAGCAAAAGGCAGATGACCTCCAGGTGATGGAACGATGACAGGATGAGGAGGCTAAATGCGTAAAATAACTGCTGCCGCCACCGTACTACTTTTGTTAATTTTAACAGTCTACAGCAAAGGGGGGCATATGAGGGAAATAGATTATTCCGAGGACTTTTCTTCACCCAAAGAAAAAGAGCTGATCTCTGCAATTATGGATGGCGATATCGTAACCCTCAGAAGACTGGCCGCAGAAGGGGGAAATCTAAATGCAGTAGGGGCTTACGAGAACACCCCTCTGAGGACGGCTTTGATGTTAGGTCAAAAAAGTGCCGTTAAAGCCCTTCTCCAGTTGGGAGTAAACCCCAACTTAAAGACTCCAGAAGGGGTTGCTGCTGCTGATGTTGTTGTGACATTCCAGAGAGACCCGGCTTTCCTTGAATTGCTTTTTGAGTATGGGCTTGATCCGGATTTAACAAGTGAGAATGTTCCATTAATATTTTTTGCAGTGTCGGAAGGGCTATGGCGACAATACAACATGCTTTTGGCCAAGGGGGCCGATATTAACTCGCGCAATGAAAATGGTTCCTCCCTGCTTCTAGACTTGGTTATGCAGATGGAGTATGACCGGGCAAAGGATCTGCTCCTCAAAGGCGCTGACTTCCGCGTAAAGAGCATGCACGGGTTGAACGTGTTGGACGAACTGGTCGATTATCAGCGGCGGTTTTGCAGTGACCCCGACCTTCCCGACTGTCACAAGCGCGCCGAACTGCTGCGAATGTTGCAAGAGCGGGGTGCATCGGTTCCTCCTGGACTGCCGTGCATGTAACACCACTTCCACTTTTCTCCCTGCTTCAGATATCTAGTTACTTGCGATAGCCGCTCCGACTGCTGAGTGACTTGGTTCACTCTCCCTTCCCGGGGGCTGACACAGACTCCTCCCCATTTCCTTCAGTTCCCCAAAAAAGAGTTGACAGTGACTGTGCCGGTCGCTATCATGACATCCACTTTCAATTGGGGTTGTCATGAAACGAGCCAAGAAAAAAGCTTTCGCCGACTTCATGTCCCAGAGGGGACTCAAGTCGACCAAACAGCGCGACATCATCCTCGACAGTTTCCTCTCCAGCGACAGGCATCTGAGCATCGAGGAGCTGTATCTGAAGCTCAGATCCAAAAACCCGAACATCGGCTACGCCACCGTGTATCGCACCCTCAAGCTCTTCGCGGAGGCCGGCATCGCCCGCGAAATGCAGTTCGGCGACGGCCAGACCCGTTACGAGCACGTAAGCGAAGGGGAGCACCACGACCACCTGGTCTGCACCCGTTGCGGCCACATCGAAGAATTCGAAAACGAGACCATCGAAAAACTGCAGGACGAGGTGGCCAACAGCCGTGGCTTTCTGATCGAGCGGCATCGCCTCGAAATTTACGGCCTCTGTGCCAACTGCAGGAAGTAACAAAGGCTTTTAACAGTGATACAAGGGATGAACAGGATGGAGGCCGAGGCAAAGGCTTCCGTCAAAATCCCTTTTATCCCCTTTATCCCTGTTAATAGCCTTTTGCTGGAAAAAAATCCCGCCATCATGAAAGTGACATTCATTGGCATTTCATTGGCAAACGAACGTTAAAAAGAGGTAGGTAGAGTCATGTCATTTTTCGGTAAGAAGGGTTCCTGTCACGAAACACCCACCGTCAGCAGCACCGGCGCCAAGAAAGTGGCCCTGGTCGGGAATCCCAACGTCGGCAAAAGCGTGCTCTTCAACGCGCTGACCGGCGCTTACGTAACCGTCTCCAACTACCCCGGCACGTCGGTCGAGGTCTCCCGCGGCACCACCGCGATCAACGGCGAGGAGTTCGAGATTATCGACACCCCTGGCATGTACTCCATCCTCCCCATCACCGAGGAGGAGCGGGTCGCCCGCGAAATCCTGCTTAACGAGCGGCCGCACCTGGTGCTGCACGTGCTTGACGCGCGCAACCTGGAGCGGATGCTCCCCATGACGCTGCAGCTGATCGAGGCGGAACTTCCGGTGGTGCTGGTGGTGAACATCATGGACGAGGCGGCCCGCATGGGGCTGGAGATCGACATCCCGCTGCTGTCACAGCGTCTCGGCATTCCGGTGATCGGCGCGGCTACCGCCAAGAAGGTCGGCCTTCCCGAGATCAGGGCCGCCATCGCCGGCTCCACCGCGAGCACCATCCCCCCCTTCGGGTACTCCCGCCTCATGGAAGGGGACATCGCCGAGATCTCCGGCTGCCTGAAAGGCGATTACATCCTTTCCAAGAAGTCGCTGGCGCTGCTCCTCTTGCAGGGGGACACCGAGGTGGCGGACCTGGTGCGCGCAAGCGAGGGGGACGGCTTCGGCGTGGTCGAGGCGGCGGTCAGGGAAAAGCGCTTCGAGCGCAGGGAATCCTTCCATCTCGACCTCTCCATGGAGCGCAAGACGATCGTCAAGAAGGTCCTGGACGGCGCCTTCAGGACCCCGCAGAAGCGGGTGGTCACCCTGGCCGAGCGCATCTCGCGCCTGACCGTGCGCCCGACCACCGGAGTGCCGCTGCTCCTCATCGTGCTCTACTTCGGCCTGTACCAGTTCGTGGGTGTCTTCGGCGCCGGAACCCTGGTCGACGTCCTGGAAGGGAAGGGGTTCGAGGAGTATTTCAACCCGTGGATCACCGAGGTCGTCAAGGGGAACGTCCCCTGGCCCATCATCCAGGAGCTCTTCGTCGGCGAATACGGCATCATCACCCTGGGCTTTCGCTACGCCGTCGGCATCATCCTTCCCATCGTGGCCACCTTCTTCCTCTTCTTCTCGGTTCTGGAGGATAGCGGCTACTTCCCGCGCCTGGCGCTCCTGGTGGACCGGGTCTTCAAGACCATGGGGCTCACCGGCCGCGCCGTCATTCCCATGGTGCTCGGTTTCGGCTGCGACACCATGGCCACCATGGTGACCCGGACCCTGGAGACGGTGCGCGAGCGCGTCATCGCGACGATATTGCTGGCGCTGGCGATCCCCTGCTCGGCGCAGTTGGGGGTGATCATGTCGCTTCTCTCCAAGACCCCCGGTGCGCTTTTGGTCTGGGGGCTGTGCCTGTTCGGCATCTTCCTGCTGGTCGGTCTCTTGGCGTCCAAGGTGCTGCCCGGGGACACCCCGATGTTCTACATGGAGATCCCGCCCATGCGGCTGCCGCAGTTCTCCAACGTTTTGACCAAGACCTACACCCGCATGCAGTGGTACTTCATGGAGATCCTGCCGCTGTTCATCCTGGCCTCGGTACTTTTGTGGCTGGGTAAGGTGACCCATTTCTTCGAGAAGATGATCGAGGCGATGACCCCGGTCATGGCCTCCCTGGGGCTGCCCAAGGAGAGTGCGGTGGCGTTCATCTTCGGCTTCTTCCGCCGTGACTACGGTGCTGCCGGCCTCTACGATCTGCAGAGCAAGGGGCTGATGGACGCGCGCCAGTTGACCGTCGCCGCCGTGACCCTGACACTGTTCATCCCCTGCGTGGCGCAGTTCCTGATCATGAAGAAGGAGCGGGGCTGGAAGGTGGCCATCAGCATCGGCCTGTTCGTTTCCACCTTTGCCTTCGGCACCGGTTGGCTGTTGAACCGTGCCCTGCTCCTGACCAACATCCTGTAAGGAGACACCTAAAACCGATTCAAACAGGGATAAAGGGGATAAAAGGGATAAAGGCCTATAAATCGTTTCTCACGCGAAGACGCAAAAAACGCTAGAAGTACGAGAAGCGCAAAACATTTAGGTAAAGAACCTAAAGAGCTTTTGGGTTTCCCCCAACGCCTTGTCTTTTCTTTGCGACTTTGCGTCTTGGCGTGACACCGGTTTTTCTTGTGTTATCCCTTTTATCCCCTTTATCCCTGTTAAACGGTTTGGTTTTCAGAGGTTCCAATGAGGTGCGGATTTTGCGGACATGAGTTCGCGGAGAGTGAAGGGAACGTGGGGTGCAAAAATTGCCCGATGTCATCCGGCTGCAAGATGGTAAAATGTCCCCGCTGCAATTATGAGAACCCGCCGGAGCCGGCTCTCGTTAAAGGGCTAAAGAAAATGTTCGGAAAAAAGGAGAAGTTATGAAGCTTAGCGATAAAGCGGAAGAGATACTGGAGGCGCTCTGGATCGAGTCGGAGGAGAAGGGCGCCGGCTACGCCGAGCTGGACCGGATGGAGATCGATCCTTCCGATCCCGCCTACCACGAGCTCTCCGCGCATGCCCTGGTGGAGATCAGGGGCGGGCGCATCTACTTCCGTCCGGAGGGACGCGAGGAAGGGCGCATGACCATCAGGCGGCATCGACTGGCCGAGAGGCTGATGATGGACGTCTTGAACATAAGGGGCGAAAGCGGTGATGTGAAGGCCTGCCAGTTCGAGCACCTGTTGAATGAGGGCGTGGACAGCAAGGTCTGCACCATGCTGAACCACCCGGCCACCTGCCCGCACGGAAAACCCATTCCGCCGGGTGAGTGCTGCGAAGAGGCGCGCAAGAGCGGCGACCTCGGCGTGGTGCCGCTGACCGAGTTGAAGCCGGGCGACGACGGCGACATCGCCTACATCCAGACCGAAGACAGCAAGAAGATGCAGAAGCTGATGGCGATGGGGGTGCTCCCGGGCAACCGGATCTCCCTCTTGCAGGCCTTTCCCTCCTACATCTTCAGAGTCGGGTTCTCCGAATTCGCCATCGACTCGGCCATGGCCCGCGAGATCTTCGTCAGGCGTTAACCGGCCGGGCCTTCGGCCCGCTCATACCATCCAGGCAGCAACAAGGGCGTCCCTTCACCGGGGACGCCTTTTTTTTTAAGCTGTAGCGCAAAGAACGCCGAGTATCCGCGAAGGGCGCAAGGAGGGCTTTGGTTTTGGGGTAACAACAAAAAAGTCTTTCTTCCCGACCCTTGCGCCTGCTTTGCGTCCTTTACGTAACTGCTTTCAAAAAGCTGTAGCGCAAAGAACGCCGAGTATCCGCGAAGGGCGCAAGGAGGGCTTTGGTTTTGGGGTAACAACAAAAAGTCTTTCTTCCCGGCCTTTGCGCCTGCTTTGTGTCCTTTGCGTAACTGCTTTCAAAAAGCCGTAGCGCAAAGAACGCCGAGTATCCGCGAAGGGCGCAAGGAGGGCTTTGGTTTTGGGGTAACAACAAAAAGTCTTTCTTCCCGGCCTTTGCGCCTGCTTTGCGTCCTTTGCGTAACTGCTTTCAAAAAGCCGTAGCGCAAAGAACGCCGAGTATCCGCGAAGGGCGCGAGGAGGGCTTTGGTTTTGGGGTGACAACAAAAAAGCCTTTCTTCCCGACCCTTGCGCCTGCTTTGCGTCCTTTGCGTAACTGCTTTCAAAAAGCCGTAGCGCAAAGAACGCCGAGTATCCGCGAAGGGCGCAAGGAGGGCTTTGGTTTTGGGGTAACAACAAAAAGCCCCTCTTACCGACCCTTGCGCCTGCTTTGCGTCCTTTGCGTAACTGCTTTTGTGGTTAAAAATGCCCGAGATCATTGGTGATGTTTCTTTTTACCGCCGAGGGCGGCAGCGACGCCCGGGGTAGAACACCAATGAGCGCGGGGACTTCCCATTAAATTGCCGAAGTTTTCGATTCCATGAGAAAAAGGCTTCAAGATCTGCCCAAGGGTGTCGATAAAATAACTCAACCGGGCAGGTCGTCCCGAAACCGATTGCAGACCCGGGCTTACCAACCTCTCACGAATAAAGGAAAGATATGATAGCTGCCGGCAATGATACCAGCGCCCTCGAATCGGAAACCAGAGCGCTCGCGCCGGGTTGGTCCGGCGTCTTGGCCAAGGCTGCGGCGGAACTGGCCGTGATTTCGGGGACCACCGAAGACGAGTTCCTGGCGATCGGTGGCAGGCTGCAGGATTTCTACCAGCGCGGCCTGGGGATCTCCGGGCTTGCCTCGGACATGGTGGGGGAGGTCGCCGGCGATCACGTGACCGGCGCCATGGACCGCCTCGGGGAGATGCTCGACCACATGGGGCACTACGTGGACCGGGCCCAGAACGAGATCGAGGGGAGCGCCCAGACGCTGCGCGAGATCCTCGGCCTGCTGGAGAAGGTGGGTGATCCTCTCTCCGGCTTCAAGAAGGTGAACAAGGTGCTGCGCATGCTCGGGATCTCCACCAAGATCGAGAGCGCGCGGCTGGGACAGAGCGCCGCCGGGTTCGACACCCTGGCCAGCGACGTGGGCGAGCTTTCGGTCCAGGTGAACGACAAGGCCGCCTTCATCATGAGAAGAAAGGACGACCTGGCGCGGGAAATCGAGCAGACCCTGACCGGGGTACTGGAGAGCGGTGCCCAGCAGCACGACAAGGTCATCGAGGTGCTGGCACGCACCAAGAAGAGTCTGCAGTCCCTCACCGAGATCAACTCGCGCTGTTCCAGTTCCGTGGCGCTGGTCTCCGCCGTCTCCGACGAGGTGTACCGCTCCATCGGCGACGTGGTCATGTCCATGCAGGCCCACGACATCGTGCGCCAGCAGATCGAGCATGTCCAGGAGGCGCTGTCCGAGGTCAAAGACGGTCTCGACGAGGGGAGCTGCGGCGCCGACGCGACGGCGACCATCTGCGAGCTGCAGATGGCCCAGTTGCGCCACGCCTCCGACGAGCTGGACGCCGCGGTGCGGGTCATCATGGATAGCCTCAGGGAAGTCGCCAGGAAGCAGTCGGGCCTCTCCGCCCAGACCAGCGGCATGGCCGGCATAGCGGACCAGGCCGGCGGCAGCTTCTTCACCGGCATGGAAAGGGACATCTCGGTGGTCTCCGACGCGCTCCTCGAGAGCTCGAAGGTGAACCAGGCCCTGTGCGTGGCCATGGCGACCGTGGCGGAAACGGTGGGGGAGATCGCCACCTTCGTGGGCGACATCGAAAAGATCGGCGAGGAGATCAAGCTGATCGCCCTGAACGCCCAGATCAAGTCCGCCTACACCGGTGACGAGGGGGCGGCGCTCGGGGTGCTGGCGGAGGCGATCCAGCGGCTTTCCATCGATGCCATCGACCATACCGGCGCGGTCTCCGGGACGCTGCAGGGGATCATCGCGGTCACCGACCGGCTCAGCCAGGGGGTGAGCGTCGAGACCACCGGACTCGAGTCCGAGGTGCACGGCATGGTGCAGACCCTTTCCGGCCTGGTGCAGACACTAAGGCAGGTGAACGACACGCTGCAGCACTCGCTGCACAAGATGGACGACGCGGTGACCCGGCTCTCCACCGACATCGAGCAGGTGGTGTCGGGGATCACGGTACACCGCAAGGTGGCCCAGGTGCTGGAGGAGTCGATCCGGGCCATCTCCGGCGTCGCGACCGAAGCCCGCAGGCTGGCCCCGGCCGGCGTGGCGGGGAACCTGGACCAACTGGCCCAGCGCTACACCATGCAGAGCGAACGCAGGATTCACGAGTCGCTGAGCGGGCCCGCCACCGGCGGGAGGATGCCGACACAGTCGGCGCCTCCGCCACCGGCGGCCGACGAGGACGAACTGGGCGGCAACGTGGAACTTTTCTAAATCGAGGACGAGGATCCATATGGACGAGGTTACGTTGGAACGGGTAAAAGACCCGCAAGGGGCAACGGAAATCCTGAAGGTTTCCGGCGGGGTCACCATCTGCGAGGCCCGGGAATTCCGGGACGCGCTCCTGGCGGCCCTCGGGGCGGCACCGGAGGTGCGGGTGGACGTCTCCGCCCTCACCGGCATCGATCTGACCGGACTGCAGCTATTGTGTGCGGCGCACCAGAGTGCGGTGCGCAGCGGCAAGAGCCTGCATATCTTCGACGGCGGCAACGCCACCTTCCGTGAAGCGGCGAACGGCGCCGGATTTCAAAGGCACACCGGGTGTCCGCAAGATCGAGCTTGCAGTTGCATCTGGGTAGGAGGAGAGAGCTAATGGCCAAAGTGATAATGACAGCTGATGATTCCGCCAGCGTACGGCAGATGGTGACCTTCACCCTGAAACAGGGTGGGTATGACGTGGTGGAGGCCGTGGACGGCAAGGATGCGCTGCAGAAATTGGCCACCACCAAGGTGGACATGCTGATCACCGACCTCAACATGCCCAACCTGGACGGCATCGGGCTGATCAAGGGGGCCAGGGCGCTGGCGAGCTGCAAGTTCATCCCCATCGTCATGCTGACCACGGAATCCCAGGATTCCAAGAAGCAGGAAGGAAAGGCGGCCGGCGCCACCGGCTGGATCGTCAAGCCTTTCAAACCCGAACAACTGATGGCGGTTGTAAAGAAGGTGCTGGGATGACCGATTTACATCGGCAGGCATTCAAGGAAGAGGCATACGAGCTCCTTACCGAACTGGAGTCTTCGCTTCTGGAGCTTGAGGAGCGCCCCGATGACCAGGACCTGATCGGCAGGGTGTTCCGTGCCATGCACACCATCAAGGGGTCCGGCTCCATGTTCGGCTTCGACGACATCGCAAGCTTCACCCACGAGGTGGAAACGGTCTTTGACATGGTGCGCAACGGCAAGCTCAGCGTGACCGGGCGGCTGGTGAACCTGACCCTCGCCGCCCGCGACCAGATCCGGGCCATGCTCGATGCCGCCGACAGCGGCGCCGAGACCGACCTGCAGGCAAGCGCCGAGATCATCGTCGGGTTGCGCGAGCTGGCCGGCTTCGCCGGCGCCGCCAGCGCGGCTATCGAGCCGCAGGAGGTGGTTGAGGCGCAGCGCAAGGACCCGGTCACCTACCGGATCCGCTTCGTGCCGCAGGAGGACATCTTCGCCACCGGCACCAATCCCCTGAACCTGCTGGCCGAGATGAAGGAGCTCGGGACCTGCACCGTAGTCGCGCAGACCGACGGCTTCCCGCCGCTGGAGGAGATGAACCCGGAAGGGTGCTACGTCCACTGGGACGTGATCCTCACCACCGACCAGGGCGAGAACGCGGTGCGCGACATCTTCATCTTCGTCGAGGACGACTGCGAGCTGAAGATCGAGGTCGTGGCTGAGCACAGCCGCTACGACGAGCAGCAGGACTACAAGAAACTGGGCGAGATCCTCCTCGAGCGCGGGGACATCACCGCGGACGAGATGAAGGCGGTGCTTTCCCAGCAGCGCAGGTTCGGCGAGCTCGCCGTCTCCGAGGGGATCCTCAACGAAGCGAAGGTGCAGGCGGCCCTGGCGGAACAAAAGCACGTGAAGGAGGTGCGCCAGGAGAAACAGGCAGCCGACGCCTCCTCGAGCATCCGGGTCCCGGCGGAACGGCTCGACCTGCTGGTGAACCTGGTGGGCGAGATGGTGACGGTGCAGGCGCGCCTGTCCCAGACCGCGGCCCAGCGCGACGACGCGGAACTGATGGCGATCGCCGAAGAGGTGGAGCGCCTGACCGCCGAGCTGCGCGACAGCGCCCTCAACATCCGCATGCTCCCCATCGGCAGCACCTTCAGCAAGTTCAAGCGCCTGGTGCGCGACCTCTCCGTAGAGCTCGGCAAACAGATCGAGATGACCACGGAAGGGGCGGAGACCGAGCTGGACAAGACGGTGATCGAGAAGTTGAACGACCCGCTGGTGCACCTGATCAGGAACAGCATCGACCACGGCATCGAGCTTCCCGAGGTGCGCGAGGCGGCCGGCAAGCCCGCGCGCGGCACCGTGCACCTCGCGGCGGTCCACTCCGGCGACAGCGTCCTCATCACCATTGCCGACGACGGGGCGGGGCTGGACAAGGAGGCGATCCGCACCAAGGGGATCGAGCGCGGCATCATCTCGGCCGGCGCCGAACTCTCCGAGAAGGAGCTCTTCGGACTCATCTTCGCCCCCGGCTTCTCCACGGCCAAGACCGTCTCCTCGATCTCGGGGCGTGGCGTGGGCATGGACGTGGTCAAGCGGGCCATCGAGGCGCTGCGTGGCAGCATCGACATCACCAGCGTGCGCGGTCAGGGGACCCGCATCACCGTGAAGATACCGCTCACCCTGGCCATCATCGAGAGCCTGCTGGTGAAGATCGGCAACGACTCCTTCATGATGCCGCTGGCCCTGGTCGACGAGTGCGTCGAACTGACCCGCGAGGACGTGGCGCGCTCGCACGGCAGGAACCTCGCCCACGTGCGCGAGCACCTGGTTCCCTACATTCCGCTTAGGCAGCACTTCCGCATCACCGGCACGCCGCCGGACATCGAACAGATCGTTATCACCCAGGTCAACGGCATGCGGGTGGGCTTCGTGGTGGACCACGTGATCGGCGAGCACCAGACCGTGATCAAGTCGCTCGGGCGCGCCTACAAGGACACCGAGGGGATCTCCGGGGCCACCATCCTGGGAGACGGCACCGTGGCGCTCATCCTGGACATCCCGCAACTGGTGCAGGCGGTCGAGACGGAACAGAATTGACAAGCAGAGGAGGGGGCAGCGCCTATGCATGCAGCGGGGGCCGTTATCATGGAAGAACCTTGCGTCGTTGAACACACCGCAACCCTGTCGGCGCGGGATTTCGGCAGGCTGAGCCGGTTTATCTACGATACCTGCGGCATCAAGATGCCGGATGTGAAGAAGACCATGCTGGAGGCGCGCCTGCAGAAAAGGCTGCGCAGCCTCGGCATGCACAGCTTCACCGATTATTGCGATTTCCTCTTTTCGACGGCCGGGATGGAGAAGGAACTGGTCCCGATGCTGGACATGGTCACCACCAACAAGACCGACTTTTTCCGCGAGCCGGATCATTTCAATTACCTGACCCAGACGGTGCTTCCCGAGTGGGTGAAGAGGCATCCGGGCGCGACCCTTTCCATCTGGAGTGCCGGTTGCTCCTCCGGCGAGGAGCCCTACACCCTCTGCATGGTTCTCTCCGAGTTCGCCCTCAGGAATCCCGGGTTCGACTTCAGGATCCTCGCCACCGACATCTCCACGCGCGTGCTGGACAAGGCCAGGACGGCGATCTACACCGAGAGCCAGGTCGAGCCGGTCGCCATGGACCTCAAGAAAAAGTACCTCCTGCGCAGCAAGGACCGCTCCAGCGGCGTGGTGCGCATCGTCCCTGAGCTGCGCGAGAAGGTGCGCTTTCGCCGCCTCAACTTCATGGACGAGGACTTCGGCATGCGCGACCAGCTGGACGTCATCTTCTGCCGCAACGTCATCATCTATTTCGACCGCCCCACCCAGGAGCGGCTGCTGCAGCGTTTCCATCGTCACATGAAACCCGGCGCCTACATCTTCATGGGGCACTCGGAGACGTTGAGCGGTCTCAACGTGCCGTTGGTGAGCGTCTACCCGACGGTGTACCGCCGGCCGAGATGATCCCGCCCGCGCAGGGAAAGGTCGTCTTCCTGAAACCGGGCCAGATAATGGTAAGCTCTGAGCCTGTGCTGGTGACGACCCTGCTCGGTTCCTGCGTCGCGGTCACCATCTTCAGTTATCGGCTCCGGCTGGGAGCGATCTGCCACGCCCAGCTTCCCGGCACCGGCGACCTCTTCGACGGCATCCAGGATGAGCATCACGGCAAATACGTCGATACCGCCATCCGGGCCATGCTGGAGAGGTTGCTCAAGCGGGGGGCGCTGCGCGGGGAACTGGAGGCCAAGGTCTTCGGCGGCGCCGACATGTTCGATGCCCAGGGCAGGCTGCGCAGCGTGGGGCGGCAGAACTCGGAGATGGCGCTCAAGGTGCTGGCGCACGAGTCGGTGCGGGTCGCCAAGCAGGACCTGGGGGGGGAGCGCGGCAGGAAGATCATCTTCCACTCCCACACCGGAGAGGTTCTCCTCAAGCGGATGAGAAAATCAGGGGGTTGTTGAATGCCCAAGAAGATAAAGGTACTCATAGTGGACGATTCGGCCGTGGTACGTCAGACCATGGTGGAAATCCTCTCATCCGACCCGCAGATCGAGGTGATGTCCACGGCCGGCGATCCCTTCATCGCCGCCGACCGCATCCGGCAGGAAGTCCCCGACGTGATCACCCTGGACGTCGAGATGCCCAGGATGGACGGGATCACCTTCCTGCACAAGATCATGAGCCAGCATCCCATCCCGGTGGTGATGTGTTCCAGTCTCACCGAGAAGGGATCGGAGACGGCCCTGAAAGCCCTGGAGTACGGGGCGGTCGAGATCATCCAGAAGCCGCGCCTGGGGACCAAGGCGTTTCTGGAGGAGTCCCGGGTGAGGATCTGCGATGCGGTGAAGGCGGCGAGCCAGGCGAGGCTGCGTCGCGTCTCGGCGGTTACCCACCAGGTGGCGCCCAAGCTCACCGCCGACGTGATCATGGAAAAGCCCAAGAGCCAGGCGATGATGCAGACCACCGAGAAGGTCGTGGTGGTGGGCGCCTCGACTGGCGGGACCGAGGCCTTGCGGACGTTTTTGGAGTCGCTGCCGGCGGACTGCCCGGGCATCGTCATCGTGCAGCACATGCCTGAGGGATTCACCCGCGCCTTTTCGCAGCGGCTGGACGGCCTGTGCCGGATTACGGTCAAGGAGGCGGAGAACAACGACACCGTGGTGCGTGGCCGCGCCCTGATCGCGCCGGGGAACCACCATCTGCTCCTGAAGCGTAGCGGTGCGCGTTACTACGTCGAGGTCAAGGACGGGCCGCTGGTGTCCCGTCACCGCCCCTCGGTGGACGTCTTGTTTCGTTCCGCCGCGCGCTATGCCGGCAAGAACGCGGTCGGCGTGATCATGACCGGCATGGGGGACGACGGTGCGCACGGCATGCTGGAGATGAAGCAGGCCGGGGCCCTCAACATCGCCCAGGACGAGGCGAGCTGCATCGTCTTTGGCATGCCCAACGAGGCGATCAAGCTGGGAGGCGTCGACTACGTCCGCCCCCTGGACGCCATCAGCCGCGAGGTCTTGAGGCTGTGTAACTAACGGCCCAACGGCCCGACGGCCCAACGCCCAACGGCCGTTCAACGTTCAACGTTCGACGTTGGGCCTTTGTGCCGTGGCTGAGACTTTCCCTGGTGTGTGGGTATTGTCGCAGTCACGGTGGGGGTGGACCGAAGCAGTTATCCTTCTCGAACGTTGAACGTTGAACCTTGAACGTGTTTCGCTTTTGGGGTTGGTCATGGTTGACGAAAAGTTTTTCCTGGGGCGCCAGCCCATCCTGGACCGGACCCAGCAGATCATGGGGTTCGAGCTCCTGTTCCGCTCGCCGGAAAGCCTGAACGCGGCCAATATCCTCGACGTGCAGATGGCCAGCGCCAGCGTCATCGTCAACGCGCTCGCCCAGTTCGGCATCCAGGACGTGTTGGGACGTCACAAGGGCTTCTTCAACGTCACCCGCGAGGTGCTGATGAGCGACGCGGTGGAGCTCCTGCCCAAGGACCGCGTGGTGATCGAACTGCTGGAAAGCATCGTCGCCGACCAGGAGGTCGTGGACCGCTGCCGCTCCCTGAAGGCCTTAGGCTTCAGCCTCGCCCTGGACGACCACGTCTATTCCCCCGCCTTCCATGACATCTACCGCCTCATCGACATCGTGAAGGTCGATGTCCTGGAGACTGCGGCGGACTCCCTGCCGGAGATGGTGGAAAACCTAAGGAAGTGGCCGCTTACGCTTCTGGCCGAGAAGGTGGAGAACGCCGAGCACTATAAATTCTGCTCGCAGCTCGGCTTCGACCTGTTCCAGGGGTACTACTTCGCGCGTCCGGTGGTGCTCAGGCAGAACAAGATCGACATCGGCAAGATCACCATGATGCAGCTCATGAAGCAGGTGATGTCCGACGCGGACTGGGCCGAGATCGAGGAAACCTTCAAGCAGAACCCGGGGCTCACCTACAACCTGCTCCGCCTGGTGAACTCCGTCGCCATGGGGCTCAGGGTCCGGATCAAGACGCTGCGCCACGCCCTGACCGTGCTGGGGCTCGAGCAGCTCAAGCGCTGGATCACCCTCGCGCTGTACGCCAGCAACGACCAAAACGGCGTGCAAAGCCCGCTTCTGGAGATGGCCGCCACCCGCGGCAAGTTGATGGAGCTCCTCATTCTCGCCTCCCGCGGCCGCGGCGCCGGCGAGCTCGCGGACCAGGGCTTCATGGTCGGCATCCTGTCGCTCATCGACGTGCTGTTCGAGGATTCCATGGCCGAGCTGGTGGGGAAGCTTAACCTCGTGGAGAACGTGAAGAGCGCGCTCTTGCACCACGAGGGGGACCTCGGGGCACTCCTGGAGCTGGCCGAGCTGCTGGAACAGGCGGATTTCCCCGCCGTAAGCGAGCAGTTGGATATCTGCGAGCTGGAACTGGATCAGCTCCTCTCCGCCCAGTTGGAGACCTTCTCGTGGGCCGACAAGCTGAGCGCATCCCTCTAATTTCACTCCTTGACACGAACCTTTCTTTTGATGTAACTTGTTTCGTCCCGCCAGACAAGGGACGGAGCCAGAGGTTCAGGCTGCGCTCCACCGGCTAAAATCGCAGCAAAAGCCAGCCAAAAAAATCACCAAAACACAACCGCAACCAGGACTCGCTGCCGGCCCGACCGGTGCGGGTCGTACCGAGACGCCAAATGAAAATAACCGCGGTAATTCCCGCCAGGTATGCTTCTACGCGTTTTGAGGCGAAGGCATTGGCGGACATCATGGGCAAACCCATGGTCCAGCATGTGTATGAGCGTGCCTCGAAGGCCTCCCTCGTTTCCGAGGTGATCGTGGCGACCGACGACGAGCGGATCGCCGCTGCGGTACGCGCCTTCGGCGGGCGGGTGGAGATGACCTCGGTGGAGCACGAGACCGGCACCGACCGTCTCGCCGAGGTGGCGGGCAGGCTCGACGCCGACATCATCGTCAACGTGCAGGGGGACGAACCTCTCATCGATCCGGCCATGATCGACCAGGCCATCGCACCGATGCTCGAGGATCCCTCCATCCCGATGGCGACCCTCAAGTGCCGCATCAAGACGCTGCACGACTTCCTGTCGCCCAACGTGGTGAAGGTGGTCGCCGACCCGAAGGGTAACGTACTTTATTTTTCCCGTTCGCCGCTGCCGTTTTTCCGCGACAAGTGGAACGACCTGAAGGACGATGCCTTCTGCTGCGGCAAGCTGTTGTGTTACAAGCACGTGGGACTCTACGTGTACCGCAGGGAGTTTCTGCCGGTGTTCGCAGCGCTTCCCCCGAGCTACCTCGAGATGGCCGAGAAGCTCGAGCAGTTGCGGGTCCTGGAGAACGGCTACCGCATCAGGATCGTCGAGACCGAGTGCGAGTCGATCGGCGTCGACACCCCGGCCGACCTGGAGAAGGTGCTGGCAAAGTTGAAAGGCTAAACCCGTTCAACGTTCAACGTTTTTGGCTGCTGCTGTTTTCTGTATCAAGTTCTTCGCTGAGGGATCGCGTCACGCTGCCGCTGGAGTTTTACCAGTGGTCTCGTCGAACGTTGAACCTTGAACGTTGAACGGTTTCTATTTCGGAGGTTTTTTCAGTGAAGACAAAATTCATCTTTGTTACCGGCGGCGTTGTCTCCTCTATAGGTAAGGGACTCGCCGCCGCTTCTTTGGGCGCTCTGCTGGAGGCACGGGGGCTTCGGGTCACCATCCAGAAGCTGGATCCGTACATCAACGTCGATCCGGGCACCATGTCACCGTTCCAGCACGGCGAGGTCTTCGTCACCGACGACGGCGCCGAGACCGACCTCGACCTCGGTCACTACGAGCGCTACACCTCCAGCAAGCTCTCCAAGAAGAGCAACTTCACCACGGGACAGGTCTACTTCTCGGTCATCGAGAAGGAGCGCCGCGGCGATTACCTCGGTGGCACCGTGCAGGTCATCCCGCACATCACCGACCAGATCAAGGCCAACATCCTCGAGAACGCCAAGGGTAGCGACATCGCCATCGTCGAGATCGGCGGTACCGTGGGCGACATCGAGTCGCTGCCGTTTCTCGAGGCGATCCGCCAGTTGAAAAGCGACCGTGGCGCGGGGAACGTGCTCTACCTGCACGTCACCCTGGTCCCCTACATTAGGACCGCGGG
This sequence comes from Geomonas oryzisoli, assembly GCF_018986915.1. NCBI lineage: Bacteria > Pseudomonadati > Thermodesulfobacteriota > Desulfuromonadia > Geobacterales > Geobacteraceae > Geomonas > Geomonas oryzisoli. The sequence goes on along the minus strand of NZ_CP076723.1, from coordinate 2,777,415 downwards.
CGAGCTGAAGACCAAGCCGACCCAGCACTCGGTCAAGGAACTGCGCGAGATCGGCATCCAGCCCGACATCCTCTTATGCCGCTGCGAGCAGGAGCTCCCCCAGGACATGAAGGCGAAGATCGCTCTCTTCTGCAACGTGGAGGAGAAGGCCGTCATCACCTCCCGCGACGCCGAGCACATCTACGCGGTGCCGCTGGCGCTGAACCTGGAAGGGCTCGACGACCAGGTGGTCGAAAAACTCAACATCTGGACCAAGGCGCCGGACCTCTCCCACTGGCAGCAGGTGGTCTCCAAGCTGACCAACCCTGCCTGCGGCGAGGTGCGCATCGCCGTCGTCGGCAAGTACGTCGATCTCAAGGAATCCTACAAGTCGCTCTCCGAGGCGCTCACCCACGGCGGCATCGCCAACGACTGCCGCGTCACCCTCAACTACCTCGACTCCGAAAAGATAGAGGAGGAGGGGGCCGAGAAGTACCTGGCCGATGTGGACGGCATCCTGGTTCCGGGCGGCTTCGGCGAGCGCGGCACCGAGGGGAAGATCAAGGCGATCGAGTACGCCCGCGTCAACAAGGTTCCCTTCTTCGGCATCTGCCTCGGCATGCAGATGGCAGCCGTCGAGTTCGCGCGCAACGTCTGCAAGCTCCCCGAGGCGTTCTCCAGCGAGTTCAAACCCGCCTGCCAGAGCCCGGTGATTCACCTGATGGAAGAGCAGAAAGGTGTCGACAAGAAGGGGGGCACCATGCGCCTGGGCGCGTACCCCTGCTCGCTGACCAAGGGGACTTTCGCGCAGAAGGCCTACGGCGCCACCGAGATCTCCGAGCGCCACCGTCACCGTTACGAGTTTAACAACGCCTTCCGCGCCGCACTGGAAGAGAAGGGGCTGATCATCTCCGGCATCTACAAGGAAGGCAACCTCGTGGAGATCGTCGAACTGGCCGACCATCCCTGGTTCCTGGGGTGCCAGTTCCACCCCGAGTTCAAGTCCAAGCCGCTCAACCCGCACCCCTTGTTCAAGGCGTTCATCGGGGCCACCAAGGCGCGCAAAGGCTAGCAATCCGCCTCACGCAAAGACGCAAAGGCGCAGAACAAATCACTGAACGGTTTGCTCTGTCACTTTGCGTCTTTGCGGCTTTAGTGAGTGAAAGCGAACGGGCGTGAGACGAAATAGGAGAAAATGATGATTCGTGAGATCTCGGTAGGAAACATAAAGATTGGCGGTAACAGGCCGCTGGTGCTGGTAGCCGGGCCGTGCGTGATTGAGAACGAAGCGGCGACGCTGCGCCACGCGGAGCGCCTGATGAGCATCTGCAACGGCGTCGGCATCCCCCTGATCTTCAAGGCCTCCTACGACAAGGCGAACCGCACCTCGGTCACCGCCTTCCGCGGTCCCGGCATGGACGAAGGGCTGAGGATCCTGGCCAAGGTGAAGGAATCGCTGGGCGTTCCGGTCCTCTCCGACATCCATTCCATCGAGCAGGTGGAGCCCGCAGCCGACGTCCTCGACGTGCTGCAGATACCGGCGTTCTTGTGCCGCCAGACCGACCTGCTGGTCGCCGCCGCCAAGACCGGCAAGGTGGTCAACGTGAAGAAGGGGCAGTTCCTGGCGCCGTGGGACATGAAGAACGTGGTCGGCAAGATCCGCTCTTGCGAGAACGAGAACATCATTCTCACCGAGCGCGGAGCGAGCTTTGGCTACAACAACCTTGTGGTCGACATGCGCAGCTTCCCCATCATGCGCTCCACCGGCTTCCCGGTCATCTTCGACGCCACCCACAGCGTCCAGCTCCCGGGAGGGGAGGGGACCTCGTCCGGCGGTCAGCGCGAGTACGTGGAGTTCCTGTCCCGGGCCGCGGTTGCAGCCGGTGTGGACGGCGTCTTCATGGAGGTGCATGAGGATCCCGAGCGCGCCCTGTGCGACGGCCCGAACTCGGTGCGCCTGGACGACCTGCCGGCACTTTTGAACAGGCTGAAGGCCATCGACACCATCGTGAAACAGGCCTAAAAGAAAAACCGACTCGAACAGGGATAAAGGGGATAAAAGGGATAACATCCCGCCCCTTTTATCCCTGTTAAACGGTTTAAGGAGTTGATCTTGATTTTAGAAGAAGCGAAGCGGGTAATCAGAGTCGAGGCAGAGGCGCTTTTGAACCTGGAAGCGTCCATCGACCGGACCTTTGAAAAAGCCGTAGAGATGATACTGAACACCACCGGGCGCGTCGTCGTCACCGGCATGGGCAAATCCGGTCTCATCGGCCAGAAGATTGCCTCCACCATGGCCTCCACCGGCACGCCCGCCTTTTTCCTGCATCCCGCGGAAGGCATTCATGGCGATCTCGGCATGATTATGAAAGGGGACGTCGTCATCGCCATCTCCAACTCCGGCGAAACCGACGAGGTGGTGCGCATCCTTCCCATCATCAAGCGGCTGGGCGCTTCCCTCATCGCCATGGCCGGCAACCCCAACTCCACCCTGGCCAAAAGCGGCGACATCTTCCTCGACATCTCTGTGAAGGAAGAGGCCTGCCCCCTGGGGCTCGCCCCGACCGCATCCACCACCGTGACGCTGGCCATGGGCGACGCCATCGCCGTTGCGCTTTTGGTGAGCCGCGGCTTCAAAGCCGAGGACTTCGCCATGTTCCACCCCGGCGGCGCACTTGGGCGCAGACTCCTTTTGAAGGTCGAGGACATCATGCACTCCGGCGAGGGACTTCCGCTGGTGAGCGCCGACACCTTGATGCGCGAGGCGCTCTTCACCATCACCTCCAAGGGGTTGGGCATCACCGGCGTCACCTCTGAAGACGGCGCCCTGGTCGGGGTCATCACCGACGGCGACCTGCGCCGGGCCCTGGGGCAGGGGCTCGACATCATCAACCTCCCTGCATCGGCGCTGATGAAGAAGGGGGCCAAGCGGATCCGCCGCGACGAACTGGCCGCGCGCGCCCTGCAGCAGATGGAGCAGTACTCCATCACCTCGCTCTTCGTCTTCTCCGACGATGACGCCACCGCCCCGGTCGGCATCGTGCACCTGCACGACCTGCTGAAGGCCGGCATAGCATAGACAAAACAATTAACAGGGATAAAAGGGATACAGGGGATAAAGGCATAAACCCTTTAATTTAACGCAAAGCCGCAAAGACGCAGTGGAAACATATCAACAAGCAGTGGGCATGGCGTTGAATGCAACGTTAATGTTTCTGTAGTTACACGAGATTCCTGTTGCTTTGCGTCGTTGCTTTATAAAATTAGCTTTGATGTATCCCTTTTATCCCCTTTATCCCTGTTTAAAGGTTTTTTGCAGTTTTGCTGCTTTGCGTAAGGGTGGGGGCATATCGGGAGGGTGTGGTGAACGAACAGGACAGGCAGTTTATTGAGGCGCTGTTTGCCAGGCAGGGAGATGAGTTCCGACAGGAGCTAAAGGCCACTTCCGAAAGTTTTCGACAGGAGCTACAGGCCACCTCCGAAAGTTTTCGACAGGAGCTACAGGCTACCACTGAAGAGTTCAAGCAGCATGTCAGCTCGGCCGTTGAGATTTTTGGCCACCAGGTTGCCTTACTGGCCGAGGGACATCATGCCGTCTTGGATAAACTGGAGGGGCTCGAGGGAAGATTCGAAGCCCACCACGGGATTTACAGAGTAAAGGAAAGTTAGCGATAGACGTTTTTATCCCCTGTATCCGCTTTTATCCCTGTTAAATGTTTATGCAGTTCTTAGCGCCTTTGCGTCTTTGCGTGAGCAGGGCATCTGTGAGGTTTTCATGGAAGAAAGACTCAAAAAGATCAAGCTCTTGATACTCGACGTGGACGGTGTCCTCACCGACGGACGCATCATCTTCGATTCCAACGGTGTGGAGAGCAAGTTCTTCAACGTGAAGGACGGACACGGCATCAAGATGCTGCAGCGCTCCGGCATCGAGGTCGGCATCATCTCCGGCCGCGAGTCGCAGGTGGTCTACAACCGCGCCGTGGAACTGGGGATAGGCCAGGTCTACCAGAAGTCACTGGACAAGCTGGTGCCGTACCGCCAGATGCTCGAGGCGACCGGCCTTTCCGACGAGCAGGTCGCCTTCATGGGGGACGACGTCATCGACATACCGCTTCTGAAGCGGGTGGGTTTCGCTGCCGCACCTGCCGATGCCGTTCAGGAGGTGCTTCCCTTCGCCCACTTCGTTGCCAGGAACCGTGGCGGCTGGGGAGCTGTGCGTGAGCTCTGTGACCTGATCCTGAAGGCCCAGGGGACCTGGGAGAGCGTGACCTCCAGGTACTACGTGTAAGGCACTCAGCCTGACCGACGGCGTCAGACAGTTGTGAGTTCTGCGGATATAGCCGTTTAACGACCGGTTGTAAATTGTGGGGATGTCGATGGTTCGACATCCCCTTTCTTTTTTCCTCGAGTCTCCCCCCCCTCCGGTTTCTGAGAAAATTTTTTTCTGTCACAGTTTCTTTCTGAGTATTTTCTGATACAATCCCCCCTACTATTAGCTGGATCAAAGAAACGCCTATGCCTTGGCATCGGGATCTACGATCAAGCAACCTGTCTTTGAGTGGTTACTCGGTCTGAATATTCGTTGAGGAGAGTGTGTCAAATGCTAAAGCACGACCGTATCATCTCCGTCATCGGCTTGGGCTATGTCGGCCTGCCGGTGGCGGTGGCCTTTGGCAAAGTGCAAAAGACCTATGGGTTCGACATCAACGCTGCGCGTATCGCAGAGCTTAAGGAAGGACACGACCGTACCGGAGAGGTGACTCCAGACGACCTCCGCGAGGCGGACATCGTGTTCACCGACAGCATCGACGTGCTGAGGGAGGCCGATTTCCACATCGTGGCAGTGCCCACCCCCATCGACTCCGCCAACCAGCCGGACCTGACCCCGATGCTGCGCGCATCCGACACGGTGGGGCGGGCTCTGAAAAAGGGGGACATCGTCGTGTACGAATCGACGGTTTATCCCGGCGTCACCCAGGACGAGTGCGTCCCCATTCTCGAGCGCGTCTCCGGCCTGGTCTGCGGCACGGACTTTTTCGTCGGGTACAGCCCGGAACGCATCAACCCCGGCGATAAGGAGCACACCTTCACCAAGATCAAGAAGGTCGTCTCCGGTCAGGACGCGAAAACCCTCAGGATCGTGGGGGACGTCTACGAGTCCGTCGTCACCGCCGGCGTGCACCGGGCCGCCTCCATCATGGTCGCCGAGGCCGCCAAGGTCATCGAGAACACCCAGCGCGACCTCAACATCGCGCTCATGAACGAACTCGCCCTCATCTTCGACCGCATGGGGATCGACACCAACTCCGTGCTGGAGGCGGCGGGGACCAAGTGGAACTTCCTCAAGTTCCAGCCGGGACTGGTCGGAGGGCATTGCATCGGGGTCGATCCTTACTATCTGACCCACAAGGCTGAGAAACTCGGCTACATCCCCCAGGTGATCCTGGCCGGTCGACGCATCAATGACGGCATGGGGAAGTTCATCGCCCAGCGCACCGTGAAGGAGATGATCCGGTCCGGGCACAACGTGCTCGGTTCGCGGGTCACCGTGCTCGGTCTGACATTCAAGGAAGACTGCCCTGACCTGCGCAACTCCAAGGTCATCGACATCATCCGGGAGCTGCAGGACTATGGCCTGGAGGTACAGGTGAGCGACCCCTTGGCCGATCCGGATGAGGCCCGCCACGAGTACGGGGTCACCCTGGTTCCGCGCGCGGAACTGCAGACCGCCGAGTCCGTGGTCATAGCCGTAGCACACCGGGAGTACCGTGCACTCTCCCCGGAACAGCTCAAGAGAATGATGGACGGCTCACCATTGGTCATCGACGTGAAAGGGATCTTCGACAACAACCAGTTGGCCGAACACGGCATCAGGCTGTGGAGGCTGTAGCACAGACACCTCGTCTGCTGTCGGCGTCCGGTGCTTGTCATGTCATCGATGAGTATCAGTTCTGCCTGTTACTGTCTTAGAAGCGGAAGAAAAAAAACATACTCATAGTTTGCACTCATTTATTTTCTGATAGACTCTGTATCTGTCGCTGAGACAAGGTCGGGACACCCCGTTCGATACGGAATGGGTTTACGTGTAAGCACACATGAAAAAAAGGCATGAAAAATGCTTTGGTTGATGTGCCCAAAGCCCTGCTACATCATGACGATAATCGCTTCAGCGCTAGCTCTTTTGCATTTACATCCGGTCTCGTAAGTGATATAGACTAGAGCCTGATCATTAGTAATGACTTTTGTTTGCTGGGTGCAGTTGTGATCGGCTCTGCCCGTACGATGGGCAGTCAACGGTAGTGTCACAAAGGAATAACCCCGTTTTCTTGTGAGTTACTGTCTGATCCCCCACTGCTGTTCCCGCCTTCCTGAAACTTCAGAGGTACAGCCAAGCATGAAGAGAATTCTGTTTCTTGTGGTAAGCCTTACGCTTTTGTCCGTTGCAACCGCCTTTTCAGCATCCATCACCGAGGACTCATCCGGCTATACGTCCCCCGCGGCCGTCAAAGAGGATGACGCTTCCCCCGAAATCTCTTCCGACTACTTCACCAAATCCGAAGACGCCGATGGCGACTCCCAGGGTACCGTTCGCAACGACGATCAGTCGAGCTACAGGCGCACTGCGCCTGTCCGTGAAGCCGGCTCAGACTCTGACGCTGTCGAAGCCGCCCCCGCAAAGGGAACCCAGGAACAGTCCGATGATGTCACGGAGATGCGGGGCAGGGAAGAGCGTGACTTCTTCGATCCTTCGACGGGCAAAGAAGAGCGGCAGATGCAGGACGGCAAGTGGAGCAAGGAACGCCAGACCCTGGAAGAGAAGGATAAGAAGGACAAAACAGACAAGAAGGAAAAAAAGGATAAGAAGAAGACGGTCAAGGCGCCGGCCAAAAAGAGGACGCCGCAGGCGGTAGAGCCCTCGGCGCTGGAAAAGGCCATGGGGGAGAACCCCGTCACGGTGGACAAGTCCAAGGCGCAGCCTTACGGGTGGGATCAGCTGACCCAGTTCGGCTACAGCTTCTTCAAACGCGGCAAGGACACCTTCGCGGCCCAGACCGACGTTCCGGTGGGGCCCGACTACCTGGTCGGCCCGGGCGACCGCCTGATCGTCACCCTGTGGGGCAGCGTCAACGGCAGTTACAAGCTCGAAGTTAATCGCAGCGGCGAGATCGTGCTCCCCAAAGTGGGGGCCGTCAAGGTCGCCGGGGTGACCTTCGGTGAGCTCCCCGCCCTGTTGCGGGGGAGCGTGGCACGCATCTACAAGGACTTCCAGCTCAACGTGAACCTCGACAAGCTGAGACTGATCAAGGTGTACGTGGTAGGGGAGGTGGCTTCCCCCGGCGACTACAACGTGAGCTCGCTCTCCACCGTGATCAGCGCACTCTCCGCCGCCGGCGGTCCCACCAAAAACGGCAGCCTGCGCAACATTCAGATCAATCGCAACGGCAAGGTTATGGAGACGGTCGATCTGTATGACTTCTTCCTGAAGGGGGACAAAGGGAAGGACATCCGGCTGCAGCCGGGCGACACCATCCTGGTTCCGGTCATCGGCCGCGTCGCCGGCATCGTGGGCAACGTCAGGCGTCCCGGCATCTACGAGCTGAAGGGGGAGAGCACGCTGAAGGATGTCTTCGCCCTGGGCGGCGGCGCCAATCCGACCGGTTACCTGCAGAGGGTGCAGTTGTACCGCGTCGAGGCGCACGACAAGAAAGTCGTCAAGGACTTCAACCTGGACCTGAGCGGGCCGGCTGCGGAGCAACAGATCTCCGGCATCAAAATGCAGGACATGGACCTGGTCAACGTCCTGCCCATAGACAGCGTGCTGCGTGGCTATGTGAGGCTCGAGGGGCATGTGCTGCGCCCCGGGGACTACGCGCTGAAGCCGGGCATGAAGGTCAGCTCCCTTCTGCAGGGCGACAACCTCCTGCCGCAATATCACGGCGGTGCGGGGCAGATCATCCGTCTCTATCCGCCGGACCTGCATCCCGAGATCGTCTACTTCGACGTCACCGGAGCGCTGAAGGGCGATCCCGCCCAGGACGTGGAGCTCAAGGAGTTCGACCGGGTGAAGATCTTCTCGCGGGAGCAGATGGAGGAGACCCCCGTCGTCAAGGTGAGCGGTGAGGTGCAACGGCCGGGACAGGTCCGTTACCTGGACAACATGACCGTGCGCGACCTGCTCATGCAGGTGGGGAACGTGAAGCTCTCCGCCTATCTCGGCAGTGCCGAAATCACCAGGATCAAGCGCGATGGCGGCTCGGTCACCTCCTACTCCCTCACCGTTAACCTGGAGCAGGCGCTGAAAGGCGGCGAGGAAAACATCAAGCTCGAGCCGTTCGACGAACTCACCGTGCGCCGCATTCCCAACTGGGCAGAGGCCACCGAGCGTTACGTCACCTTGAAGGGTGAAGTGATGTTCCCCGGCACCTATCCCATCTACAAGGGGGAGCGGCTCAGCTCAGTCATCGCCCGCGCCGGCGGCTTCACCGACCTTGCCTACCTGAAAGGGGTGCGCTTTACCAGGGAGAACGTCCGCAAGCTGCAGCAGCAGCGCATGGACGAGGCCCTGGACAGGGCGCAGGACCAGATCATCAAGCTGCAGAGCAACGTTTCCCAGACCGCAGCCTCCGCCGAAGAGGTCGCCAGTTCCAAGACCACCCTCGACAACCTGATGCGCAGCATAGAGATTCTGAAAGCGAAGAAGGCGGAGGGACGCGTGCTGATGGAGATCACCTCCCTGCGCGACCTGAAGGGTGGCATGTACGACCTCGAACTGCAGGGGGGGGATCAGCTTACCGTCCCGAGTGACCCCGGTGGCATCAACGTGATCGGGGACGTCTACAACCAGAGCACCGTCGTTACCCAGCGCGGCCGGGATATCGATTGGTACATTAAGCAGGTTGGCGGGCCAACCGGCGATGCCGACATGGACGGCATTTACGTGGTGAAGGTGGACGGCTCGGTCATCAGCCAGGCAAACTCCTCCAAGTTCATGTTCTACAACTCCTTCTGGGGCAAGAAGCTTGACTCCGGCGACACCATCATCGTGCCGAGGCAGTACGAGAAGACGGCATGGCTTAGAGGTGCCAAGGATATCGCTTCAGTCATTGGCAACATAGCTGTTACTGCCGGTGTTTTGGTTGCCGCCGGACTCTAATCCAAGTTAACCCGACGATCAGGTGCTTTCACATATGGACTTGAAAGAGAAAACAGTGGAACAAGAAATAAATCTGCTTGACCTTGTGCACATCCTGTTAAAGCGGAAGCTATTCATCGCAAAGGTGTGCGTTGTAGCGGTTATCGCTTCTGTCGGCTATAGCCTTTCCCTTCAAAATATTTACTCTGCGACAACAAAAGTTCTGCCACCACAGAAGGAAACTGCCGGAGGGCTGACCGCGCTTCTCGGTCAAGGTGGTGGACTGACAGGGCTTGCTGCTGCAGGGTTGGGGGGAGGGACCGAACTTTATCAAGGCATTTTGAAAAGCAGGTCCGTGGCGGATGCAGTTATCAGACGCTTGGACCTCATGAAGGTTTATCAGAGTGAATCCATTGAAAACGCCAGAATAGCTCTAGCCGGATCACTGAAGGTTCAAGCGTCAAAGGATGGCATCCTTGCAATAACAGTCGAGGATAAGGATCCCAAATTCGCCGCGCAGTTGGCTAACACTCTTGCCGACGAACTGGGAAAGGCAATGGTCAGGCTCAACTTGAGTAAGGCGGGGACCGAGAGGAGCTTCTTGGAGAGGCGGCTTGAGGTGGTCAAAAAGGACCTGAAAGCTGCTGAAGATGAGTTGAAGTCGTACTCCCTCCAAAAACAGATTGTTGCAGTTGACTCCCAAGCCAAGGCTTCCATTGAAGGGATCGCCAAGCTCCGTGCGGAACTTGCCAGTAAAGAGGTTCAACTGGCTGTGTTAAGTAGCAAACAGACCGACCAAAGCCCCGAGGTTAAAGCTGTACAGAGCAGCATCCGCAGTCTCAAGACCCAAATCTATGCTTTAACCGGCAACACAGGTGGAGGCGCCATTCCCGCTGTGGGTGAGGTGCCCAAAGTAGGCTTGGAGTACTCAAGACGGATGCGTGAGTTCAAAACCCAAGAAGCAGTATATGAACAGCTGACTAAGCAGTATGAACTAGCAAAGCTGAACGAAGCGAAAGATTCTTCGTCGTTACAAGTTTTGGACGAGGCCGTGATACCTGTAAAGAAAACACGGCCAGTTAGATCCCGCATCGTCATACTTTCCACCTTGTTTGCATTTTTCGGCAGTGTTTTTATAGTTTTCGTCCAGGAATACCTCGCACGGCTTCCTGAGAAGGACAGGAAGCTACTGCAAGAAATAAAAAAATCTGCAATCCAGATCAGATAACCCAAAAAATGGGGGAGATCATGCAGAACAGAACAGTATCTGTCGTGGGGTTAGGTTACGTTGGTTTGCCTGTAGCGATAGCTTTTGGGATGAAGCACCAGACCATTGGCTTTGACGTGAACCGGGCAAGGATACGGGAACTACAACAGGGATATGACCGGACCGGGGAGGTGACCGCCGAGGCACTCGCCGCCGCAGAAGTCAGATACACCGACGAGGTGTCGGTGCTGACTCTGGCGGATTTTCACATCGTTGCCGTGCCCACCCCGGTCGATAGTGCCAACCGTCCTGATTTGACGCCGGTGCTGCGTGCCTCCGAAAGCGTCGCCCGCGCCCTCAAAACGGGGGACATTGTGGTGTACGAGTCAACGGTGTACCCGGGGGTCACCGAGGAGGAGTGCGTTCCCATCCTGGAAAAAATTTCCGGTCTGAAAAACGGCACCGATTTCACCGTCGGCTATTCCCCCGAGCGCATCAATCCCGGCGACAAGGAGCACACCTTCACCAGGATCAAGAAGGTCGTTTCGGGGCAGGACCAGCGTACCCTCGACATCGTGGCCGCCATGTACGAGTCCGTCGTGACCGCAGGTGTGCACCGTGCTTCCTCGATAAAGGTGGCCGAGGCCGCCAAGGTCATAGAGAACACACAGCGCGACCTCAACATCGCCCTCATGAACGAACTTGCCGTCATCTTCGACAAGTTCGATATCGACACCACCGATGTCTTGGAAGCGGCCGGCACCAAGTGGAACTTCCTCAAGTTCAAGCCCGGCCTGGTCGGCGGGCACTGTATCGGGGTCGACCCCTACTACCTCACCCATAAAGCAGAAAAAGCCGGCTACATCCCGCAGGTAATCCTGTCTGGCCGAAGGATCAACGACGGCATGGGCAAGTTCATCGCCCAACGTACGGTGAAGGAGATGGTTCGTGCCGGGCACAGCGTCAGGGAGTCTGTGGTCACTGTGCTCGGGCTTACCTTCAAGGAGGATTGCCCTGACCTGCGCAATTCCAAGGTGATAGAGATCATCCGCGAACTGCAGGAATACGGGGTCACCGTGCAGGTCACGGATCCGCTGGCAAACCCGGAGGAGGCCCAGCGCGAGTACGGGGTCAAGCTGGTACCCAAGGAGCAATTGGGTAAAAGTGACGCTGTGGTGGTGGCGGTCGCGCACAAGGAATACCGGACGCTGAGCGTTCCGGATATCAGGGGGATGATGAACGGGACGCCGCTTCTGATCGACGTGAAGGGGATCTACGAAAGGGAGCAACTGGCGCAGCACGATGTTCGGTTCTGGAGACTTTGAAAACGCAGTTGGCAACGCGAAAATGCTGAAGAAGGGGAGTTTATCATGATGAAGAACTTCGCATTGATAGGAGTAGGCGGCTACATCGCGCCCCGTCACCTGAAGGCCATCAAGGAAACCAACAACAGGCTCGTGGCTGCTTTGGACGTTAATGACTCGGTCGGGATACTGGACCGGTTTTTTCCCGATGTTTCCTTCTTCACCGAGTTCGAGCGCTTCGACCGCTACGTCGAGAAACTCAGGCGCCAGGACCCGGCCAGACGGATCGACTACGTCTCGATCTGCTCTCCGAACTACCTGCACGATGCCCACATCCGTTTCGCCCTGCGCGTCGGCGCCAACGCCATTTGCGAAAAGCCCTTGGTACTGAGCCCCTGGAACCTGGATGCTTTGGAGGAGATGGAGGCGGAGAGCGGCAAAAAGGTATGCACCATTTTGCAGCTCCGGGTGCACCCATCGCTGGTAGCGCTTAAGGACACGCTGGCGGCCGCGCACGAGGCCAAGCCGAACCAGCAAAAGCACGACGTCATCCTGACCTACATAACCTCCCGAGGCCCCTGGTACCATAACTCCTGGAAGGGGAACCTTGACAAGGCCGGTGGGGTGGCGACCAACATCGGCATCCACTTCTTCGACCTGCTCATCTGGCTCTTCGGGGCTGTGCAGAACAGCGAGGTGCATCACGCCGACGGACACCGCACCGGCGGCGTAGTGGAACTGGAGCGGGCGCGTGTGCGCTGGTTCCTTTCCGTGGACCGCAGCGACCTGCCGCAGGCGGCTACGGACCAGGGCCTCTCCACCTTCCGCTCCATCACCGTCGATGGCAAGGAGGTCGAGTTCTCGGAAGGTTTTACCGATCTGCACACCGTCGTCTACCAGCGCACCCTGGAAGGCAACGGCTTTGGCCTGAAAGATGCGCGCCCCGCCATCGTCCTCGCCCACGAGATCCGCGAGGCGAAGCCGCAGGGTGTTTCCTCGGCTTCCCACGAGTTCCTGCAAGAGCTCAAGGAGGCCAAGCGTGTCTGACTTCTTCGTCCACGAATCCAGTTTCGTAGATCAGCCGTGCGAGATCGGTGCGGGGACTAAAATCTGGCACTTCTGCCATGTGATGAGCGGCGCGAAGATCGGCGAGCGCTGCAGCTTCGGCCAGAACTGCGTCATTTCCCCTGGCGTTGTCATCGGATCCAACGTGAAGGTGCAGAATAACGTCTCCATCTACGAGGGGACGGTGATAGAGGATGACGTCTTCCTGGGGCCCTCCTGCGTTCTCACCAATGTCACCAATCCGCGCTCGCAGGTACTCAGACGCTCGCTCTACGAGAAGACCCTGCTCAGGCGCGGCTGCTCCATCGGCGCCAACGCCACCGTCGTATGCGGCATCAGCATCGGGCGCTACGCCTTTGTCGCAGCAGGCGCCGTGGTGGCGAAGGACGTCCCCGACTATGCCCTCATGGTGGGTGTGCCGGCGCGCCAGAAGGGATGGATGAGTAGGCACGGACACCTGCTCGCCGCGCCCGACGCCGCGGGGATCATGACCTGCCCGGAGAGCGGGCTGCGCTACCAGTTGAGCGGAGAAGTTCTGCGCTGCCTTGACCTGGACGAGGAGGCCGCACTCCCGGCGGAGCTTGCCGTCGGCAAGGAATTCTACGACAACTTCAAGGCGGGGGCATGACCGTGAGCGCAATCGACTTCATCGACCTGAAGACACAGCAGCAGCGTATCCTGCCCGACCTGGACCAGAGGATGAGGGCTGTGCTCAGCCACGGCCAGTACATCATGGGGCCGGAAGTGGGGGAGTTGGAGGCGAAGCTTGCCGCCTACACCGGTTCGCGCCACGCCATCGCCGTAGCGAGCGGCACCGATGCCTTGCTCATCGCGTTGATGGCGCTGGGAATCGGCCCCGGGGATGAGGTTGTCACCTCGCCCTTCACCTTCATCGCCACCGGCGAAATGATCGCGCTCCTGGGAGCGAAGCCGGTCTTCGTGGACATCGACCCGCGTACCTACAATATCGACCCGGCCAAGATCGAGGCTGCGCTGACACCGCGCACCAGGGCGATCCTGCCGGTCAGCCTGTACGGCCAGTGCGCCGACTTCGACGCCATCAACGCCATCGCGGCCAGTCACGGTCTGCCGGTGATCGAGGACGGCTGCCAGAGCTTTGGCGCCCTCTACCACGGCAAGCGCTCCTGTGCCCTCTCCACCATTGGCTGTACCAGCTTCTTCCCGTCCAAACCCCTGGGCTGCTACGGCGACGGCGGGGCCTGCTTCACCGATGACGACCAACTGGCCGCCAGGATGCGTCAGGTGCGCGTGCACGGCCAGGACCGCCGCTACCACCATCCCGCCCTTGGTGTGAACGGCCGCATCGATACACTGCAGGCCGCGGTGCTGTTGGCGAAGCTGGAGGTGTTCCCGGACGAGGTGGCGGAGCGCGCTCGCGTCGGAGCACGGTACGGTGAGCTGTTGGGGGACGCGGTGGTGACACCATACCTCGCGTCGGGATGCAGCTCGGTCTATGCCCAGTACACGGTGCAGGTGGCGAACCGGGGCCACGTACAGAAGATACTCGCCGACGCGGGTATTCCCACGGCCGTGCACTACCCGGTACCGCTGCACTTGCAGCCGGTCTTCTCCGGCCTGGGGCTCGGCAAGGGGAGCTTCCCCGTGGCCGAGGCGGCCGCCGATCGAGTAATGAGTCTCCCCATGCACCCTTACCTGAGCGTCGAGGACCAGCGGCGCATCGCCGACTCGGTCAGGGTGGCGGCCAAGGAGGGCGCATGTTGAGAGCGGCTGTTATGGTACCGGCGCTGGCCCTGGTGCTGGTGGCGCTGAATCGCACCGATGCCCATGCCTATATCGACCCCAACACCGGCGGCTACGTCTTCCAGGTGCTCTTCCCGATCATCTCGGCCATAGCGGCGGGGTTCGTCTTCTGCAGGGACGGCATAGTGAAACTGGTGCGGAAGATCTTCCGCAGGCCTGACGACAACTAGCGCAGGGCCTTTGGCCTAAAGGACGTTTTATGGACTACCTCGACGCCTTGGAAAGTAAAAGCATCTGCGTGATCCGCGAAGCCTACCAGAAGTTCAAGGGGCGCACCGGCATGCTCTGGTCGGTGGGCAAGGACTCGACCACGCTGCTTTGTCTGGTGCGCAAGGCCTTCTTCGGGAAGATCCCGTTCCCGGTGATTCACATCGACACCGGCTACAAGTTCCCGGAGATGTACGAGTTCCGGGACCGCTTGGCCAAGGAGTGGGGCTTCGAGGTCATCGTGGCCAGAAACGAGGAGCAGCTTGCCTGCGGCATGGGGCCGGACCAGGGGGCCAAGCTCGACTGTTGCACCGAACTTAAGACCAACGCACTGAAGCAGTTGATCGACCGGGAGGGGTTCCAGGCCATCCTCTTGGGCATCAGGCGGGATGAGCACGGCATCAGGGCCAAGGAGCGCTACTTCTCGCCGCGCGACTCGCAGTTCCAGTGGGACTACGAGCATCAGCCGGCCGAGCTTTGGGACCAGTACAACTCCTTTTTGAACGACAGCGAGCATTACCGGGTGCACCCTATCCTGCACTTCACCGAGCTGGACATCTGGCGCTATATCCAGCGCGAAAAGCTCCCACTGGTGGATCTGTACCTGAGCCGGCAGGGGCATCGCTACCGCAGTATCGGCTGCGTTCCCTGCTGCTCGCCGGTCGCGTCGCCCGCGGCCAGCATCGAGGAGATCATCGAGGAATTGCAGCTCACCACTGAGTCCGAGCGGGCCGGGCGCGCCCAGGACAAGGAGAACCTCTACACCATGCAGAAACTCCGCTCGTTGGGGTACATGTGATGCGTCCCTTTCCGATCGTCATCACCGGTCACGTCGACCATGGCAAGAGCACCCTGATTGGACGGTTGCTCTACGACACCGGCGCGCTGCAGGCCGACCGTCTGGCCGAGATGCGGCAGAGTTCACAGGACGCCGGCAAGGCGAGCGAATTCGCCTTCGTCCTGGACGCCTTCGAGGAGGAGCGTGCCCGCGGCATCACCATCGACACCTCGCAGATCTACTTCACCAGTGCGCGGCGCCCCTACGTCATCATCGATGCGCCGGGACACCGCGAGTTCATCCGCAATATGCTGACGGGCGCAAGTTACGCCGACGCCGCCGTGCTGATGGTGGACGCCGTCGAGGGTATCTGCCCGCAGACCAGGCGTCACGCGAAGCTCCTCTCCCTGGTCGGTATCAAGGACATCTGCGTGTTGATCAACAAGCTGGACCAGGCCGGCTACGACCGGGGGCGTTACCTCGAGGTGGCGGCACAGGTGCGCGACCTGTTCGCCGAGTTCTCCGGCACCCCCTTCGCCATCATCCCCATCTCCGCCCTGACCGGGGAGAACGTCGCCACCCGCGCCCGGGAGGGAGGACTCTCCTGGTACTACGGCCCCTGCTTTTTGGAGGTGCTCGACGCCATAGACACCCCGCCCATCGAAGAGCGTCCTTTCCGTTTCGCCGTTCAGGACGTCTATCAGCACGAGAAGGGGGCGGTCGTGGTCGGCAAGGTAGATTCCGGTCGGCTGGCCACCGGGGACGAGGTCGTCGTCTGGCCTGGGGGGGACAGCGCCCGGGTCCGCGCCATCGCGAAATATCCGGAGCCGGACGTGGGTGCAGCCAGCTACGGCGACGCCGTCGGGCTGTTCCTTGATGCGGATCGGGTACCACAGCGCGGGGAGGTTGTTGCCGGTGAACCGGCGCCCAACGCCGTCTCGCTCTTTGGCGCCACCATTTTCTGGTTCGCCGATTCCTATGTCTCCGGCCGCCGCGTGATGATCCGCTGTGCCACCCAGGCGGTTGCCGGTGTAATCGAGCTCCTCAAGGTGTACGACCCGGCCGCGCCTGACGAGGAGCTTGATCCGGAGAGCCTGAATATAGGGGAGATGGCGCGCTGCCGCATCCGTACCGAGGCTTCGCTTGTGATTGACCCGTTCGCGCGGGTCCCCGAACTGGGTCGCTTCGTGATCGAGTGCGACGGCGTCCCGGCCGGCGCAGGGATCGTGGCATGACCGGGCGCATTTTCCTCGGGGTGGATGGGATGGACCCTGTCATCGCCGAACGCATGATGGGGGAGGGGAGCCTCCCCAACTTCGAGCGGCTGGCAAAAAAGGGCTCCTACGGCAGGCTCGCCACCATCGCGCCGCCGCAGAGCCCGGTGGTCTGGTCCAGCATCGCTACCGGCAAGGCGCCCAGCGACCACGGCATCTTCGACTTCATCCACCGCGATCCGGCTACCTACCAGCCGTTTCTGTCCCTGCACCGCCAGCAGGGAGGCAAGTACGTGAACCCGGTGCAGGGGGAGACCTTCTGGGAGCAGGCGGCCCGGCGCGGCGTGCAGGGTACGCTCCTTAAGTGGCCCATGGGTTTTCCCCCGCGCCCATTCCAGGACGGCAAGCTCCTGGCCGGACTCGGCGTTCCCGACGTGCGCGGCATGCTGGGAAGCTACGCCTGGTACACCACCGAGAAGGGGGATCTCGCACCCGACAGCAAAGGGCGCATCGTCGAGGTCTCTCCCCGCGGCGGCAGGATCCAGACCGACATAGCCGGTCCTTTCACCGCATCGCTCGCCGGGAGAAAGGCGGCCACGCTGCCGCTGTTGATCGAATTCGACGAGCGTCAGGCCACGCTCAAGATCGGCAGGAAGGTGGTGACGCTTCCGGTCGGCTCCTGGAGCCCGTGGATCGACCTTTCCTTCGATATCGGCTTCTTCCGCAGCGTGACCGGCGTCTGCCGTTTCCTGCTGCAGCAGACCGACCCCGAATTCAGGCTCTACCTGACTCCGATTCAGGTAGGCTATGCCAGTGCAGAGTTCCCCATCGCCACCCCCGCAGGGTACGCCGAAGAACTGTGCAGGGCAATTGGTCCTTACGCCACCCTCGGCATCTCCGAGGACACCAACGCGCTCAACGACGGCGTCCTCTCCGACCGCGAATTCATCGAATTGTGCGACCAAGTGATGGCGGAGCGCGAGGCGATGTTGATGCATGAGCTCGCACGCTTCCGGCAGGGACTGCTCGGCTGCGTCTTCGATACCACCGACCGCATCCAGCACATGTTCTGGCGCCTGCAGGATACCTCGCACCCGATGCATGACCCGCAGGCCGTAGAAAACTTAGGCGACGTGATCGGCAGGTATTACCGCTGGATGGATCGGATATTGGGCGAGGTCATGGAGCGGGCACCCGGGGCGCAGTTGCTGGTCTGCTCCGACCATGGTTTCACTACTTTCCGGCGCTCGGTACATCTCAACGCCTGGCTCATGGAAAAGGGGTACTTGAAGCTGAAGCAGGGTGCGGACTCCTGCCCTGGACTCTTCGAGGGGGTGGACTGGTCCCAAAGCAGCGCCTACGCAGTCGGCTTCACCAGCATCTACTTCAACCTGAAGGGGAGGGAGCGCCACGGTGTAGTGGAGCCAGACAAATTGCCCTGCATGAAGGAACAGCTGGCCAAGGAATTGCTGGCGCTTACGGATGCTGGAGCCAGCGCCGTCAAGGGATGCTACGACACCTGTGGACTCTACGGCGGGACCGGACAGGGGCCGGACTTGGTGGTCGGGTTTTCCGATGGCTATCGCTCCTCTTGGCAAAATGCCATAGGTGCCTTCGGTGCTGGCCCTGTAGTGGAGGACAACCTTAAAAAGTGGAGTGGTGATCACTGTTGCGACGCCTCCCTGGTACCGGGGGTTATATTCGGCAACATGAGGGAAGATATGGCAGCTATCGGCACCGTGCTCGACGTCGCCGGGGTCATCGGGAGTGTGTGCAGGCCATGAACCAGTTTTCGGCGCATGAAATTAAGCAGAACACGCTAAGCATATTCAAGTACTGGAGCTGCACGCTGCTGCTCGTCTTGCTGCCGGCCGACTTTCTTTACCGGATCGACTCCTTCCTTCGCTCGTTCACCTTAACTACCATTGCTGTAGACGCGTCATTGCTCGGCTTGGTCCTCGGATTCGCTGCGGCAGTTATTGCACTTGCTGTCGGTCTGATAAGCACCCTGCTGGGTCTTTTTAGCAAGACGCTGGGACAACTGACGCTGGCGATCAACAATGTGGTGGTATGGCTTTTTGCTGATCTCGTCTTCTTCATCTATTTGAACCTTTGGTCGGCAACGGTGGTTCCCGAGGGACAGAACACGCTGCGGCGCATCACAGTAATTGGCATATTTCTGCTTTTTAATATTTTCATGGCCACAAAACTGAAACAGATGCCGGTGATAGTAAATCGGGCATTTAAGGTGATCCCGGTCTTTGCGGCCGTTTCGGCCCTCCTCCTCGTGCTGAAATTGGCTGCCGTCTCTTTGTATGCAGGACCGACACCACCGGTAAAATCTGCTTCAACAAGCAAACTCAATGTCATTCTGGTCACTTTCGACGCGTTGAGCGCATCGGATATGTCACTCTACGGCTACCCAAGGGATACCACCCCGAACATGAATGAATTTGCGAGGAGCGCCTTCATCTTTGATCGCATGTACTCTAACTCCAACCACACCTCCCCCAGCGTTTGCAGCATACTGACCAGCAAATACCCAACACAGCACAAGGTTTACAACAACTTCATGGTCCTCACAGAAGAAGCGCGTCGCGATAATCTCTGCGCCACACTGAAGAAAAATGGCTATACAACGGCGGCGGTGGTGGCTAACCCGGCGGCGCATCCTTGGCATAACAGGTCTTACCCTGATTTCAGCTATGTGGCTCCGGTCCCCTATGTTTCTGACTACGTTTCCGGCTGGTGCTACAATACATTCACTCCAAAGCTGCTGAAACTGGACAGTAATATCAATAACTGGTTCTACAGCATGAAGGGTGTCGTTGTTTATACCGCCTACAAGTACTTCTTCAAATATTTAGTTCTTGCCCCTCCAATGCAGGCCGAGTGGCATGACTTGTTCTTGGTCGGCAACAAGGGGTGGAACACCCGGGTCATGAACCCTCCGGAAAGAACTTTCGAGGAAGCCTCGAAATTCTTGAATGCTAGGAAGGAGGGACCTTTTTTCCTATGGATACATGTATTCACCCCGCACGCACCTTACCTGCCGCCGGAGAAGTATAAGTATTCCTTCCTGAAACAGAAACTTTACGATACAGCTGTGTCACAAAACACCATCTATGGCATGAATTATGATCTTAAAGACCAGCCTAGGATAGACGTTCTAAGGGCACGTTATGATGAATTGATTCTCTATACCGACAGCGAGTTCGGGCTCTTTGTCAAAAAACTCGAGAAGGATGGCTATCTGGAGAATACTGCCGTTTTCGTCTCTGCCGATCATGGCGAAATCTTCGAGAAGGGCCAGCAGTCACACGGCGGGGACAGGCTGAACCAGCCGCTTATTCATATCCCCCTCGTCGTACGCCTCCCAGGGCAAAAAGGTAGCTCCCGCATCAGGCAGAATATTCAACAGGTTGACTTGGCACCGACCATCCTCGCTACCGTTGGGATACCGACGCCTGCCGAAATGCAGGGTAAATCCTTCATGGGTCTACTGAGAGGCGGGCAAAGGCAGGAACAAAGGATTTTCTCGATGAACCTCGAACAGAACTACCAGAAGGCTGTGGTCAAGTCAGGGACCATCGGAGTTGTTGATGGCAACTACAAGTATGTCCGTAATCTTCAGACAGGAAAAGAGGAACTGTACAACCTGGAGAAAGATCCAAACGAAAATAGCAGCCTTGCAGTTCAAGACGCCGTGCTGGCCGCGCGAATGAACCGTCTGATTTCCACCGAGCTATTATTCGACAGGGGCAACGGGGCTGGGCATTGAGCACACTCAAGAAGAATGTAATAGCTAACTACGCCGGTAAGGCCTGGGCTGCCCTTATCAACATCGCTTTCGTTCCGCTGTACATAAAGCACATGGGGATCGAGGCCTATGGGCTGGTTGGCATTTTCGCGACGATCCAACCGCTGATGACCATATTGGATTTGGGACTCAGCCCCTCAATCAACCGTGAACTTGCCCGCTATTCCGCCGCGTCGGGGCAAGAACAGGTGATGCGTAACCTCGTACGCACCTTGGAAGTCGTTTATTGGGGGCTTGCAGCGGTGCTGTGCTGTGTAGTGCTCCTGGTTTCGCCAATGGTTGCAGCCAACTGGGTAAAACCTCAAGCGCTTCCTTTGGAGGTGGTGAAGCAATCTGTTCTTCTCATGGGGCTTTCTATCGTGTTCCAGTGGCCGGTAGGATTCTACACCGGTGGACTAATGGGGCTGCAACGACAGGTCCTGTTCAACTCAATCAACACTGTGCTGTGGACCTTACGCGGCGTAGGGGCGCTGGTGGTAGTCATGCTGGCCTCATCGCCGGTACTTGCCTTCTTTTGGTGGCAACTTCTTATGAGTATCACCAATGTCGCTGCAGTCGCCATTGCACTTTGGCGTTCGCTTCCGGTGGGCGGCCAGCGCTCGAGGTTCCAGGGCGAGCTGGTCCAATCGGTCTGGCGCTTGGCGATCGGCATGAGCGCTGTGTCGGTGGTGATCCTACTCTTCAACCAACTGGACAAGATTGTGCTCAGCAAGCAACTCTCGCTCATCGAATTTGGCTATTACAGCCTTGCGTGGCAAGTTGTAGGGAGCTTGTTTATGCTCTATTACCCTATCTACGCAGCTTTCTTCCCAGTGATCACCCAACTGCGCGCGAAGGGAGATCATGCTGAGCTGAAGCTTACCTACCACAAGGGATGCCAACTCATGGCGGTGGCAGTCTTCCCCATTTCCGCAGTGCTTGCCGTCTACTCACGGGAAATCCTGTCCTTGTGGATTGCCGATCAAGAAACGGTGCAGTACAGCTATCTGATTCTATCAGTGCTACTCGTTGGAGGGACGCTGAACGGGCTCTTGTACATGCCGTACTCGCTGCAGCAGGCTTTCGGGGAGACCAGGTACATATTGTACGTGTTCATGCCATTTCTTTTGGTTTATGCGCCGTTGCTCGTGTTGGCCGTGAAGGTATGGGGTGTGTTAGGGGCAGCAGTCACTTTTTCGTTAATCAGTCTGCTGCAAAACGCCATTGCGGTCTTCGTGACACACAAGCGCTTCATCCCAGGGGAGCAGGCAAAATGGTTCTGGGAAGATCTCTGCCGGCCACTGGCCGCCGCGGTAGCTGTAGTGGTTCTCATCAAATTTGCCGTCTTCTGGAGAATGTCTGGACTTGCAGGTGTCGCTACTATTGCGCTTTGCTACCTGCTCAGCTTTGTGGCTACCGTCTTGGTAACTCCAGCGACCAACAGCATCTTCAGGAGGTATGTCCTGCCCGCAATCAGTGTGCGCTAGGCACCCGACCACCCCTCGCGTCCCGGACGGAGAAGACACATGTTGCAACTTTTACAGAATATTGTGGCGTTGGTGGCCTACACGCTCTTTTATGCTGCGGGCTTTACCCGTGCGTCCTTGCTGGGGGTAAAGCTTGGAGCCGGGGCGCGAATTAGCCCGCGGGCGAAGATCCGTGGAGCCGCTTACTTTGGCGACGTCACCATCGGGAGTAATGTCTCCGTAGGGAAGGGGACCTACGTCAACTCCGGCGAAATCATGAGCGGTGTAATAGGCTCTTGGTCATCGCTGGGTTACAACGTTCTGATAGGCCCTACCGAACATGATTACAGGAGAGTAACAACTTCTCCCAACCTCATCAAAGTGCTGGAAGGCGAAGATGCCACTACCGACAAGGAGCAGCCACCGCCGGTAATCGGCAACGACGTCTGGATCGGCGCCAACGTCATCGTGCTAAGAGGCGTTACCATCGGCGACGGTGCCGTCATCGGTGCCGGATCCATTGTTACCAGGGACGTGGCCCCCTACACCATTTGTACCGGGATCCCGGCCAAACCAGTAAGGTCTCGCTTCCCTACTGAGGAGGAGACAGAAAAAGCGAGGAGTGTGTTAAGAAACCACTGCCATCCCTCGCCCTATAAAGGAATGAGCGGCTTTGAATCCCAACAGAGATAATCTTCAGGCACTGAGAAAAGGGATATTGATGTCGTCCCTGGCTGGCGGTGCCGTCCTGGGGCAGCTTGCCGGTGTCTATGACCTAAGCTCCCCCTTTCAAGCCTTTGTATTTGTCTACGTAGTGATAGTTGGGCTGTTCCTGTCAGCTTACTGCGAGGGAAGGGACATTGATTTCTTTTCTCCTGGTGTTGGCCTCACGGTTTTGCTGTTTTTGTACGCGGTATCTTCCGCGCTGTTTGCTGAAACTACGGGGCTAACTGCACACAATGATCCTGTCGGTGACGATGTACTAACCACCTACTACTTCTCATGCCTGGCGGGGCTGATCGGGCTTGTCGGTGGAATGCTTTTCGCCCAGCGCATCAAGATGCCGGCGACAGGGATTCGTTTCCCCTCCGTTTTCCTTGTTGAGAACAACAAGTTTCACCAGAAGCTGTTTTGGGCTGCGTTGTTGTTGGGAGGGATCTTCTGCTACAGATTGCTACCGTGGTTTAATTTCCTGAATGTCCCTTCGTATGCAGAGCGGGCCTTGGCACTGCGCCTGGAACGAATGCAAGATAGCGCTTCGGGGATAACAGAGACCCTGTTCACCAACCTTCCTTTAACGCTGATACTTTGCCTTGCCACTTTGTATGTTTTTACAAGCCGGAAACGGGCCTACATGATAGCCGGCAGTGTCATCATCTTGTCCTATTTGGCGAGAAACACTATGGCGGGATGGCGGGGACAGGTGATGGCAGCGGTGATTATCCCTGCAATTTTTTATCACTATCGCGTCAGAAGAATAAAGACTGTTGCCGCTGTGCTTTCAGGGGCTCTCGTGTACCTTTTTGTTAATGTTATGAGCTTTGTCAGAAGCACAAGCAACCTTGGCGAGATGTACAATCTTGTGCAGGCCGCCCTGCAGTCCGGCGACGCCAAGTTTCTAAGCTTCACCTCTTCCACGGAACTGCTGGTCGGCACTAACCTGCTGCGCCTGATTTCAGGCATCAATGCCAACGAATCAGGTTTCACTTACGGGCTTTCCTTGATCTCCGAGTTCCTTGTTTTCATTCCGAAGGTACTCTTTCCTTCCCGTCCCTTGCCTCTGAGCGAGCAGTTCGCAGCGACATTTTATCCGGGAGAACTCGAGCAGGGGGGCGGTTTCGGTTTCTTTTTCCTGCAGGAAGGATATTGGGCCGGCGGCGTGCTGGGAGTTCTGGTGCTGACTTTTGTCTACGGGTGGTGCGTAGAGACCATATTCCAGTGGGTCAAAAAAAACATCCATTACGACGCGGTCCCATTGATCTACGCAGTCATGTACAACGCACTGGTCCTGGCCGCCGTGCGTTCCGGTCTCTTCGGCAACTTCAAGAATCTGCTTATGGGGCTCATCCCGTTCCTAGTCGTGTTCTTGCTGCCATCGTTGAACCGCAGTTTCTTGTGCCCTGCTGAAAAGAAGGAGGCGGAGAGGGCATGAAGATCGCGTATGTAACAGCGACGATGCCTTTTGGCAATGGCGAATCCTTTCTCATCGCCGAGGTGACCGAACTCCTCAAAAAGGGCATTGATGTCATCATTGTACCGAGGTCACCCGAGAATTCTTCGCAAGTCATGGCCCCTGAACTGGCAAGGTTGGCATTCCCGGCACCCTTATTGTCCTTTCCAGTGTTGTGGGGGGCGATGTTGGAGGCGCTCTCAAAGCCACTCGCGACAATTAAGGCCGCCCGTTTCCTTTTGCGTTGCCGTAGCCCGAAGGTGTTCTTTCATAATGTCGCGGTATTTCCGAAAGCGCTCTGGTTCTCGAGGCTTGCCGCCTGCCAGAAAGTAGACCATATCCATGCTCACTGGTGCTCTACTACTGCATCGCTTGCACTGTTTGCCAGTACTGTCTCAGGGATTCCTTGGAGCGTCACCGCCCACAGGGGAGATATAGTTGCCAACAACCTGTTGCAGGTTAAATTCGAAAATGCCAGGTTTGTGAGGTTCATATCCCATAGCGGCCGCAATCTTGCCAAGTCCGTGGGCGCCGACCTAGGCAAAACAACTGCTGTCATTGTGCATATGGGGGCAATTCTGCCCGAAGTGTTCAAGGTAACAGCAACACTCAGCAGCACACCGACGCTTCTGTGCCCGGCTACTTTTTTCCCGGTAAAAGGACACAAGTACCTCCTTGGTGCCATCGCCATCCTGAGAGACCGCGGTGTCCAATGTCGGCTACAACTTGCAGGCGAGGGCTTTCTTTACGATGAACTTCAGAAACAGGTTGCCTCACTACGCCTTGAACCTATTGTGCAGTTTATGGGCCACTTGCCGCATTCAGACGTGATGTCGCTGTACCGCGAAAACAAGGTCGATTTGGTTATCCTGCCCAGTATCGATCTAGGCAACGGTTTGCATGAAGGCATACCTGTATCACTCATCGAGGCCATGGGATATGGGATTCCCGTTGTCTCGACACGTACCGGAGGGATTCCAGAGCTTCTGTCTGATGGCGCGGGGGTACTGGTCCCACCGGAGAATGCTTTGGCTTTGGCCGATGCTATTCAACATATCTTGGAAGACAACACTGAGCGTCTGCGACTTATAGAAGCAGGAAGATCCCGTGTGATGAAACATTTTGCAGTAGAAAGCGTAGTCGCAGAACTTCTGGATAATTTCAGCCGTTACTAGAGCTGGCTGAGTGACGGTGCCATGTACCTGTCACGAAGCTGGAGAACCTTCAGAAAGGGTGCATTTTCATGATCAGGTCCTTTAAACGTATTCTTGTCCTTGCTCCGCACACCGATGACGGTGAGTTTGGCTGTGGTGGAACTCTTACCCGGTTCATAGATGAACAGAAGGAGGTTTTTTACGCAGCCTTCTCCGATTGCGAGAAATCTCTTCCACCGGGATGCCCTTCTGGAACCTTGGCACGTGAATTGGGAGAAGCCACCAGCCTCTTAAAGATTCCCGCAGCAAATGTATTCAATCTAGGCTTCGAGGTCCGTTGCTTCCCCCGGGACCGGCAAGAAATTTTAGACAGCATGGTAAAGCTGGGAAAAGATATTCGGCCCGATCTGGTCTTCCTCCCGTCGTCACAGGACTTGCACCAGGATCATGGCACTATCGCGAGCGAAGGGCTGAGGGCGTTCAAACTCTCGTCGACGATTCTGGGATATGAGGTCCCGTGGAACAACCTGTCTTTCAATACGACTTGTTTCGTCACGCTGACTGAGGATCATCTCAAAACAAAAATAGCTGCCCTGGCATGCTACAGGTCACAGAATCAAAGGTTCTATTCTAGTGAAGAGTTCCTCAGATCACTGGCCATCACGAGGGGAACCCAGGTAGGTGTCAAGTATGCAGAGACATTCGAGGTCCTTCGCTGGATCATGTGACGATGCCCCTCTGTAGTGGATATCATTGGAGGTGATTTTTGAACGTGCTTGAAGCCATTGAAACACTTACGTATGAGGAATGCTCTGAAAAGGTTGACTTTCCCCTCTTGGGCAAACAACTGAAGTACATCGCCGACTGTAGTGATTTTTACAACGAAAAATGGAAAGCAGTTGGCCTCGCCACTTCCGATGTGTTGGAGATGAAAAACTTTGGCGAGCTTCCGTTCACCTCAAAGGAAGATGTCTTAAAGGAGCAGGCAGACTTTCCACCCTTTGGCCGGTTGGCCAATGCTCCACAAATGCAGGAAAATCTGCGGCGGGTCCATGTCACTTCCGGTTCTTCCGGGCGATCCGTCTTCATTGCAATGACGGAAAAGGACGTCCAATCTACTTTGACAGCAGGAATCCGTGCCTTTAGATGCGCCGGGTTGACTCCCAACGATACCGTTGTTCACTGCCTAAGTTATTGTATGTGGGCGGGAGGGGTCACTGACCATTTGAGCCTTGAGGGAGTCGGCGCCATGGTTGTTCCCTTTGGTGTAGGCCACTCACATAAACTGATAGAAACCATTAGAAGAATAAAGCCCACGGGCATCTCCTGCACTCCGTCATACCTGTCACGGCTTGAGCTTTTACTGAAGGAGGATTTCGGAATCACACCAAAGGATCTCGGACTCAAAAAGGCCTTCCTGGGGGGGGAAGGGGGACTGCAGAATCCGGAAATCAGAGAAAAAATACGAAGCACTTGGGGGCTTGAACCCATGGATGCCAACTACGGAATGTCGGATGTGCTGAGCATTTTCGGATCCGAATGTGAACATCAAGCAGGGCTTCATTTCCATGGCCAGGGGATAATCCATTTGGAACTGATAAATCCCGATAGTGGAATCAAGCTGCCTGTTGTTGCAGGCCAGATTGGCGAGATGGTTCTGACTAACCTCACTCGTGAGGCACAGCCTCTACTCCGTTACAAAACCGGTGACCTGATCGAAGTGTTGTCAACTTCCAGGTGTGATTGCGGGCGGAACTCTCTTAGATTCAAGGTGGTAGACCGTGTTGATGACATGATTACCGTGCGTGGGATCAACGTTTACCCCAGTTCAGTCGGCAAAATCCTGTCTGATCGCCACGCCTGTTTCAGCGGGGAGTATGAGCTGGTCCTTACGACACCGCCTCCCTATGAAAGGCCGGTGCTTCGTGTTGAAGCAGGGCAGACGGTGACCAAGGATGAATTCCCCGGACTTATGGAGATGCTAACAGAGTTGTGTGCATCAGAGCTCAATTTTACGCCTGCAGTGGAACTGTTGGAATATGGGATGTTCCCACGATCGGAAGGGAAAACCAAGAGGGTGAGAAAGGCTTATTGACAAAAGAGGGGACGCGAATGCGGGATCTATTTGCAGCTGACATCGCCGGGTTTCTCGGCAAGCCTTTGCACGGAGCAGATGTTCCGGTAGTGAAACCTGCTGATTTGAAAGAGTGTGGGGGGGGAGACCTGGTGTGGGTGCGCAGTCTGACGCCTGAGAGAATAGCCGCGGTCGTCAAGGGGAACCCTGCTTTGATCATTTGCGACCAAGAAACTGCGCCACATCTGTCTGGTTCGCATATTGTTTCGGACAATCCGCGTTTGGATTTCATCAAGGTTCTAACCAAGTTCTTTTTGCCTCGCAAGACCGTAGGGATTCATCCGACCGCACTCGTCTCTCCCGATGCTCGCATTGGCAGCGATGTCATTGTCGGTGCCTACACCAGGATAGAGGGAGGAGTCGAGATCGGTGAAGGCTGTGAAATCGGTTCCGGAGTGGTTATAGAAGGTAATGTCAGCCTCGGCAAGCGCTGCAGAATTAAGTCCAATAGCGTGATCGGGGCACAGGGCTTCGGCTTTGAATATGATGACGACGGAAGTCCTTTACACTTTCCGCATCTTGGCAGGATTGTAATCGAGGACGACGTCTGGATTGGAGCGTGCTCCAGTGTCGAAATCGCCTCGCTCGGGGCTACCCTGATACGGCAAGGGAGCAAGATTGACGATCTAGTACAGGTAGGACACAACGTCACCATTGGTAGGAATACGTTGGTGATGGCCAATGTGGTGATATGCGGCTGTGCTGTGATTGGGGAACGGTGCTGGATTGCACCTAATAGCGTGGTTAAGCAAAAGGTAATAGTGGGTGACCGAGCAGTCGTTGGGTTGGGGAGCGTGGTTCTTAAGGATGTCCAGGACGGCGCGACAGTAGCAGGTGTGCCTTCCCGTCAGATTCATCCTTAATCTGGCACTTATCAAAAGGAGATGACCAATGTACGAACTGAAAAAGTTTGAAGTTTGGGCCTCTGAGATAGCGGGGTTCCTAAACAGGGACCTGGTTGGGACGGATTTTATCTTGGAGGGGCCCCGTTCCCTAAGGATTTACCAATCGGGGCCGGCGCGCAATGTCGCCAACCCCGCAAACATCCTGCTTTTGACCTCTACCCCAGAGGAAAGATCGCCATGCCATGCATACATCGTCACTGACCGCCCCGAACTGGACATGGGCAACGTCCTAAGAGAGTTTTTTTCCACTCTTACCATGAATACCGTACATCCTTCCGCTGTAGTTTCCGACAAAGCCAGGATAGGTCGCAACGTCATGGTCGGCGCCTTGTCCGTTATCGGTCCCGATGTGGAAATAGGAGACAATACCAAGATTCTCAGCAACGTCGTAATCAATGGTCCGGCAACAATAGGGAAGCAATGCGTGATAAAGGACGGAGCTGTGGTAGGTAGCGAGGGGTGGGGCTTCATCGATGACGAGGATGGTGTTCCTTTTCATCCTCCTCAACTGGGGCGGGTGATCGTGGGCGACCAGGTATGGATCGGGTCGAACACTACGATAGAGCGTGCTATCGTCGAGGATACGACCGTTTGTGCCAATACCAAGCTCGACGATCTTGTACATATTGGAGGCGGAAGTTACATAGGCAGCAAATGCATGGTCACAGCAGGTTCCGTCATTGCTTTCAATGTTGTGCTCGGTGACAATGTAACAATCGCGCCGAACGCATGCATCCGAGAAAATGTCACGGTACATGACGACGTCACCATCGGACAGGGGGCGGTCGTAGTGGAGGACTTATCGGATCCAGGTGTCTACGTCGGAAACCCTGCAAGGTTTCTGCGTTAGAGAGGCCATGCTATCTAAAGGGGGAATTCATGAGCCAGTTGTTGCCCGAAAAAATAACACCTTTTCTTCGTGAAAGACTCTCAGACCTAAAATCGTCTGAAGGGCCGGAATCACGTGCGTACCTCGGCCTCGCACTACAGTACTGCAAGTCAGAGGAGGAGGGGGCCGTAGCAAATGAGCACAGCCTGAAGCACTATGAGGCTGGGGTAGAAGTTCACAATGAGGAGTGCATCCTCCCCGGGTTGGAGCGGTTGTATCGGAAGACGCTCGTCATCGAACCGACCTTGGTCTGTCTTGCCCATTGCCGCTATTGTCTCAGAAGTAATTATGCGAAGCACACCCTGTCCGAAAAGCAATTGATTGAAGTGGCGAAATACTGCGGGCATCCCAGCAACAGGGATATCCTCAACGAGGTGCTGATTACCGGGGGGGACCCCCTCATCTTCCCGCAACGGTTAGAAGTTCTGCTCAACGCGCTCATCGAGTATGCTCCAAATATTAAGATTGCCCGCATCGCCTCTAGAATACCGGGGCAGGATCCGGCAAGAATCGACCAAAGCGTTCAGAATCTTTTCAGCAACAAGCCTTCGCTGAGATTTGAGCTGGCCACACAGATCAACCACCCTGTGGAGTTTTTCCCCGAGGTGGAGGCTGCCTTCAAAAGGATCTCTGACTGTGGCGTTAAAGTTTATTCCCAGAATGTCCTCCTAAAGGGAGTAAACGACAACATTGAGACGCTGGTGGAACTTTACAACAAGATGAGACAGAACAACATAGAGTCTCATTATCTCTTCCACTGTATTCCCATGGTTGGCATTCATCACTTGCGGACCAGCGTTACGCGGGGACTTCAACTTGTCAAGGAGTTGGTCTGCAGCGGTAAAATTTCAGGAAGAGCAAAGCCAATGTTCGCTGCTATGTCAGACATCGGCAAGATCACGTTCTACGAGGGAGTGGTCGTTGAAAAGAAGGACAACAAGATTTTGCTTCAAAGCAATTATCGCTACGATGAGCGACGGATGTGGAACGGGTCTTGGCAGTTACCCGCAACAGCTGAAGTGGATGAGCGGGGATATTTGAGGGTCTGGTACGACGATGCGTGCTAACCGCCAATTGGCGACATAAGACAAATTCCCAAATCTTGAGGAGCTAACATGAACAGGAAAGAGCAGGAAATGCAATTCCACAACATGCGAGAGGAAGACAGGTCCTGTATGGACGAGGAATCTTTCCTCAAGAAATATTCCAACAAGAAATACTATGCGATTCAGAGAAAGAGCACTGAGTACATAGACGGGCTTATCGAGCGCAGTGTGAAAGGTAAGACCGTTCTGGATTACTGTTGTGGGTTAGGTGCAATGTCGTTACAGATGGCACAAAAGGGCGGCATTGTCTATGGTATAGACATAAGCGACGAGTCTGTGAAGACGGCAGAAGCAGAGGCCAAAAAGGCCGGGGTTGCTGACCGGACTAACTTTTCGGTTATGGATGCCGAAGAACTGCAATTTCCGGATAATACCTTCGACGTCATCCTTTGCAGTGGAGTTTTGCACCACCTGGATCTGGATAATGCCTACCCCGAACTGGCAAGGGTTCTGAAACCGGGTGGGCTCATCATCTGTGGTGAGGCTTTGGGGTACAACCCTATCATTTCTCTTTATCGCAAGATGACGCCCCATCTTCGCACGGCATGGGAGGCCGAGCATATCCTGACCCTGCGGGATCTGCGCAAGGCAAAGAAGTATTTCGGGACGGTAAAGGTAGATTATTTTCATCTCGCTTCCATTGCTGCGGTCCCTTTTCGCAATACTCCTATCTTTAAGCCTATCCTCTCTACACTCGAAGCCGTCGATGATGTCTTGCTGAAAATCCCCTATGTCCAGCTGATGGCATGGCAGATGATCTTTACTCTCTCTGATCCGAAAGTGGCGAAATGAACATCTGGCTGATAAAGGACGGCGAAAACCAGCCTCTTGTTCCGAACTCTAGGAAAATGCGAACCTGGATTTTGGGAGAAGTGCTGCAAGAAAGGGGGCACAACGTAACATGGTGGTGCAGCACTTTCTACCATCAGGGGAAGGAACTTCTTTTTGACCATGATGCAGTCTCTGAGGTTAAAGCTCAGTTCAACCAACGGCTTTTACATGCAGGAACCTATAAAAAGAACTTTTCATTTAGACGCTTTCTGCACCACCGGCGTCTAGCCAAGCGTTTTTCCGCCTGCGCTAAAAAATTGCCTGCGCCGGATATCATAGTCAGCGCAATGCCCATCATTGATTTAGCGCACGCAGCGGTCAGATTTTCAAAAGAGAAAAGTATCCCCATTGTCATAGATGTCCGCGATATGTGGCCTGACACCATTGTGGACGAATTTCCACGACCGTTTAAGACTTTCGCCCGCTTGGTCCTCGACGGTTACTTCCGAATGACTAAAGAGCTGTTGACAGACGCTGATGGCATCGTTGCTGTTTCCCGCGGCTGCCTCCAGTGGGGAGTCAGAATAGCTGGACGGCCTCAACGCAGCACTGACCGGGTTTTCTATATCGGGTACCAGCCCAACCCTGTTATTGACGCTACGCGTTCTAAATACGCGGAGCTTGCACATGATAAGGTTGTCTTTTCCTTCGTTGGGACCTTCGGTAAGACCTACGACTTCGACACGGTCATCAGCACAGCTAAGCGTCTTTGTCAGGAGCGCAATACCAGAATTCATTTTGTCTTCGCGGGAACAGGGGAGCAGTACGACGAAGTGTGTCGGCAGGTCAATGAGTTGCCGAACGTCACTATGCTGGGGTGGATTAATAAGGAAGATATCCTGCACCTCATGTCGATTTCGCATGTTGGAATGATGCCGGCTGGGGCCGGCAAAAGCAATTATAACGCTATGCCAAACAAGCCCTTTGAATATTTTTCAGCAGCCATCCCTATTGTTTCCTCTTTACAAGGAGAAATGGAAGCACTCATCGATGCATATAGCGTCGGATACTCTTACCCTCCCGGCGATGTCGCTTCTTTTTATCGAATAGTCACGCTGCTCTCAGCTGATTCGGCACTTCGTAGTGAGTTGGGAGCCAACGCGCGCAAGCTTTATGAATCTCAATTTCGTTCTGACATGATTTATGGGCAATACGCTGACTATATCGAAAACCTGGCAAGTGCTAGGGGCTGAAGGCGTGATATTGAAAGCACCGTGTGGCACACGTACAGCCCACCTTCACCTGCTGGTATATGTCGATGGTGAGGGGGATGACGCATTGCTATTTCAGAATCCGGAGTGAGCATGACTTTCATAAAACAACAACATTGCTCGGATTCCGTAGACCATCCGACTTGGGCACTTATGTTGAAGAGGGGCGCAGACTTCGTTTTGTCTCTGCTGGTGCTCCTCGTGCTCTGGCCTTTGCTTTTGGCTGCCGCGGTCGCGGTGAAGCTCTCCAGCCCCGGCCCCGTGTTCTACCGAGGGGTGCGCTCCGGGTTGAACGGGACCACCTTCAGGATCCTCAAGTTCCGCAGTATGGTGCTCGATGCCGAGGCCCTGGGCGGCCCCACCACCGGGACTAACGACCCCAGGGTGACCCGTGTCGGTGCCTTTTTGCGCAAGACGAAGCTGGATGAGTTGCCCCAGTTCCTGAACGTCCTCAAGGGGGACATGAGCCTTGTCGGCCCGCGGCCGGAGGTGCTCGAGTACACCTCGCAGTACAGCGGTGAGGAGCGCTGCATCCTGTGCATGCGCCCCGGCATCACCGACTACGCCTCCATAGAGTTTGCCGACCTGGATGACCAGGTGGGGAGCGAGGATCCTGACCGGTTCTTTCGGGAGCACATCCTGCCGCGTAAAAACGCGCTGCGCGTGAAGTACGTTAAGGAATGGAGCCTGGGTAGCGACCTCGTT
The DNA here is from genome assembly GCF_018986915.1 of Geomonas oryzisoli. NCBI lineage: Bacteria > Pseudomonadati > Thermodesulfobacteriota > Desulfuromonadia > Geobacterales > Geobacteraceae > Geomonas > Geomonas oryzisoli. The sequence continues at coordinate 2,744,373 of NZ_CP076723.1, read as the reverse complement.
ATCCTATGGCAGACAGCTTGGCGCGTTCTTAAAAGGGCCGCGCACCGATGAGCCTATTGGAACACATGCCCCTGGGGAACTGCGACCGCCCGGTCAGCCGCCTGGGGATGGGCTGCTGGGCCGTCGGAGGGCACGGTTGGGGCGCGGTGGACGAAACGGAATCACTGCGGGCGATACGTGCTGCCTACGAGGGCGGGGTCACCTTCTTCGACACCGCGGACGCGTACGGGCTGGGCAAGTCAGAGGAACTGCTGGCCCGGGCGCTGGAAGGGTGCAGAAAAAAGGTGGTGATCGCCACCAAGGGAGGGGTGCGCTGGACCAAAGAAAGGGGTATATGGGTGGATATTTCTCCTACCTATCTCAGGTCCGCACTGGAAACGAGCCTCGCCCGGCTGAAGCTGGATCACGTTCCTCTCTATTACATTCACAAGCCTGACGGCATAACTCCTATTGAAGATTCAGTCGGTGAGCTTGAACGTTTGCGTGAAGAAGGTAAAATCGGTGCAATCGGGATCTCCAATTTTTCCTGCGAGGATTTGGAAGCTGCACTCAAAGTTGCGCCGATAAGCGCTGTGCAAGTAAAGATGAATGTCTTTGACAGAAAAGCGTTTACCGAACTGCAGGAAACATGCTCCAGGCGCAACGTGACGCTGGTCGCCTGGGGAGCCCTTGCGGACGGCCTGCTCACCGGGAAATTCACCGCGGCAGCTCAGTTTGCAACCGACGACCATAGAAGCCGCATGCCCGAGTTCCGCGGCGCTGAATTCGAGCGCAGGCTACAGGCCGTGGCGCGGCTCAAGGATATGGCCCAGGCGCGGGGGTGCCGGGTAGGACAGTTGGCGCTGCGCTGGGTGCTGGATCGGGCACCCTTCACCTGTTCACTCTTTGGCGCGAAGACCGAACAGCAGGTAAGCGATAATCTCGGTTGCGACGGTTGGAATCTGACCGGCGACGAACTTGACATGATCGATGCAATAACCGGTATACCCAGGAGGTGACGTGACTTATTCGCGAAAACTACTAGAGGATCTGTACGCAACGATGCTGCGCATCCGCATCAGCGAGGAGGGATTTGTCGAGCCCATCCTCAATCGCGAGATACGCTGCCCGGTGCACCTGTGTTCGGGCGAGGAGGCAATAGCTGCCGGAGTCTGCTCGGTCTTGGAAAAGGACGACTACATCTTCGGCAACCATCGCTCGCACGGCCATTACCTGGCTAAAGGAGGGGGATTGAAGGAGATGGTGGCCGAGGTGTTCTGCCGAGAGACTGGCTGCTCGCGTGGGCGAGGCGGCTCCATGCACCTCATTGACCCCTCCTGTGGCATGCTCGGCTCGGCCCCTATCGTCGGTGGCACCATCTCGATGGCCCTGGGTGCCGCTATGTCCGCCTGGGTGCGCGGCACCAGGCAGGTCGCCGTCAGCTTCTTCGGCGACGGTGCGACGGGAGAAGGGACGCTCGCCGAATCACTGAACTTCGCTGCCCTCAAAAAGCTTCCTATCGTTTTCGTCTGTGAGAACAACCTCTACTCGACCCATCTTTGCATCGATGAGATCCGCGTCAGTCGCAACATCTATAAGATGGCGTTGCCGTTTGGCGAGAAGGGACATCGCATCGACGGTAACGACGTGCTGAAGGTGTACGAGCATGCAAAGCAGGCGGTGGAACTTTGCCGCAACGGCGAAGGACCTGTTTTCCTGGAATGCCTGACTTACCGGCAGCGCGGGCACGTTGGTCCGGACGACAACGTCCAGGGCACCCATACCGACATCCGCCCCGCCGCGGAAATAAAAAGATGGCTCAAGAAAGACCCGATCAAGCGCCTGGAGAAATACCTGCTGCAGCAGGGCGGTTTCAGCTCCCAAGATCTGCAACAGATACGCGCAGTCATCGACACAGAGGTGAGTGAGGCGTTCGATTTCGCGCGGCAGAGCCCATTCCCGGCCAAGGAGGAACTTTCGAACTATGTCTTCGCCCAATAGAACACTCAGCTACAGCCTGGCCATAAATGAGGCCTTTCACCAACTCATGGAACGCGACGAAACCGTGATGCTCATCGGCCAAGGGGTGAAGAGCCCCTGGTATGTGGGCAACACGGCCCAGGGGTTGCTGGCGAGGTTCGGTGCGAGGCGGGTTATCGACACGCCGGTGTCGGAGAACGCCATGACCGGCGCCGCCGTCGGAGCCGCGTTGGCCGGCATGCGCCCCATTGTTGAGCATCCGCGCATGGATTTCATGCTTTACGCCATCGATCCCATCGTCAACGAGGCTGCCAACTGGTTCTACATGAACGGCGGGAAACTGCCGGTCCCGGCGGTCATCTGGGGGGTGATCAACCGGGGCGGAGAGCAGGGGGCACAGCATTCCCAGGCCCTGCACGCGCTTTTCGCCCATATCCCCGGGCTCAAAGTGGTCATGCCGGCAACACCGGCGGACGCCAAAGGGCTCATGGTAGCAGCGGTTCAGGATAACAACCCGGTGGTTTTCATTGATGACCGCTGGCTCTACGGCTTGGAAGAGGTGGTCCCGGAGGAGTTTTACAGCATCCCGCTGGGCAAGGGGGTCATACGGCGGCAGGGAAGCGACGTCACCATCGTCGCTGTGAGCTACATGGTGCGCGAGGCGCTCAAGGCCGCCGAGGAACTGGCACAGCACGGGATTGAGGCAGAGATCATCGATCCGCGCACGGTGAAGCCGTTGGATTTCGACCTGATACATAAGTCGCTGCAAAAAACAGGTCGGCTGGTGGTGGCTGATGGCGGCTGGAAAACCTGCGGGGTTGCAGCCGAAATCGCCGCTTTGGCAGCAGAGAAAGCCTTTAGCTGTTTGAGGGCACCGGTACTGCGGGTCACCCTTCCCGACCTTCCCGCTCCCGCTAGTCGAACCCTTGAAGCTGCCTATTACCCCGTCAGCGCTGACATAGTGACTGCGGTTAACAGGCTGGTTAAGCCCTGCCACGAAGAAGGCATGCTACTGCACCGGGTAAGCTACGCAGCTCAGTAGCCGTCCTCATACCTGTTCCATACACCTATGGGCCAGTTCCAGTCACAGGAGCTGGCCCGTTTCTTTACGGACGCGCCTATGACAACACGCGTGGAAGAATCAACTTGCAGTGGCTGAAAACCTTCTCTTGCCGCCATTCATTCTTTTATTACAGTCGCTATGACTGATGGGGTGAGAGGAACTAAAACAATGAAATGGAGACGTTGAGATTAGAGTTTGCTTTTTCTTTGCTTGGTGATATAGTCATTCTCTGTTTGCCTTAATGTAGACCCTTTAGCTTTCTCACTGACTTGTTGTGCTGTGGGGGGAACATGTTCCGCGCAAGAAGAATCCTGGTGTTTTTCCTGGACGTAATGCTGATCGCCGGTGCTTTTGGTCTTTCCTTTTTGCTTCGTTTCGACTTTCAGATTCCCCCCGAACAGTTCAAAAACATGCTGGCAGGATTGGCAGTTATCCTGGTTGCAAAGCCGATGCTGTTCATCGCTTCCGGTATGTATCGCAGCATCTGGCGCTATGCATCGTTGCAGGACGGTTACGAGATTTTCAAGGTGGTGACTCTCTCCACGATCGTCTCGGCTCTTGTGCTTGTTTTCATGAAAGGTCCCTTCGGCCTGCCCCGCTCGATTTACATCCTGGACTGGTTCCTGCTCTTCTCCATGGTGGCAACCAGTCGGCTGCTCTGGCGCATCTATCGCGAAACCCAATTGGTGCCGGGCCTGCGCAAGGGGAGGCGGACATTGATCATCGGCGCGGGGGAAGCGGGCAACCTCCTGCTCAAGGAAATCCGCAAGCAGAGCGAGGCCACCTATAACGTAGTCGGTTTCGTCGACGACGACCCTGAAAAGGACGGGATGCGCCTTTCAGGGATCAGGGTCCTTGGCGGGACCGACCGGCTCTGCGCCATCGTGCGCAAGTACAGCATAGACGAGGTCATCTTCGCCATCCCGTCGGGCGGGCCGGAACTCATGCGTCGCGTGATCACCAACTGCGAGCGGGCCAAAGCGCGGTTTAAGACGCTTCCCGGCATCACCGATATCATCGACGGCAAGTTCTCCATGAGCCAGATAAAGGACGTGGAGATCGAGGATCTGCTCGGACGTGAACCGGTGGTCCTGGACCAGACGGCGATCCGCAACTACCTGACCGACAAGAGGATCCTGGTGACCGGCGCGGCCGGCAGCATCGGCAGCGAGATCTGTCGCCAGGTGGCGCTTTTCAAACCGGCAAAACTGGTGCTCTTCGACCACGCCGAGACTCCGCTCTTCTACATCGAAAAGGAACTTGCGGCGGCCTTCCCGGACCTGCGCATCATCCCCATGGTTGGCGACGTGAAGAACCAGGACCGGGTCGAGACGGTCTTCGACGAATTCAACCCGGAGGTGGTCTTCCATGCGGCGGCTTACAAGCACGTCGCCATGATGGAGTACAACCCGGCCGAGGCGGTGCTCAACAACGTGATGGGGTCGAAGATAGTGGCGGACGCGGCGCACAAGTTCAAGGTGCGCAACTTCGTCATGGTGTCCACGGACAAGGCGGTCAACCCGACCAACGTCATGGGAGCCACCAAGAGAAGCGCCGAGATGTACGTGCAGGCGCTGGCGGCCAGGAGTCAGACCAAGTTCACCACGGTGCGTTTCGGCAACGTCTTGGGGAGTAACGGGAGTGTCATTCCGCTGTTCAAGGAGCAGATCCGCAACGGCGGCCCGGTGACGGTGACCGACAAGGATGTGGTGCGGTACTTCATGACCATCCCCGAGGCATCGCAACTGGTGATGCAGGCCGGCTGCATCGGGCACGGCGGGGAGATCTTCGTGCTTGACATGGGAGAGCCGGTGCGGATACTCTCCCTCGCCGAGGAACTGATCAGGCTCTCCGGGTTCATACCGCACAAGGAGATCGAGATCGAGTTCACCGGTTTGAAGCCCGGCGAGAAGCTCTTCGAGGAGCTTTTGATCGACGGGGAGGGGATCAAGCCCACCAGCCACAAGAAGATCAGGGTAATGGCCCCGGTGGAGACCGACCTGAAGAAGATCACGGCGGACCTCGAGCAGCTTTTCAATCACGCCAGGTCTCATGACGTGGGAGCGGTGCTGGATGCGCTGCGGAGCATCGTGCCGGAGTTCGTGCCGCGCTATCACTTCGACGTCGCTCCTCCCTTTGCCTTCCAGCGGGTCAGGCCCGACCTGTTCCCGCCCCAAAGGCTCACCTTCATCAGAAACCTCCGCGTCGCCGGCACCAGCGAGGGAACGGCGGCGTAAACAGAGTCAGAGACAAACCCTATTGAACAGGGATAAAAGGGATACAGGGGATAAAACGAAGCACACTTCTTAGAATCATCTATCTCAACTTCTGAATCTCAGGAGTCCACCCGATGATTTATGAAGATTTGACCGGGAAGATTCTAGCGGCTTGCTTCGACGTGAGTAACGAACTCGGTAACGGGTTCCTCGAGTCGGTTTACGAAAAATCCCTTTTGATAGCTCTTGAAGAAGCAGGTCTTCGGGCACAGGCACAAGTTCCGCTACAGGTCTTTTACCGCAACAAAAACGTTGGCGACTTTTATGCGGACGTCGTTGTTGAGGGAATCGTCTTGCTAGAGTTAAAAGCTGTAAAAACTTTAGCTCCTGAGCATGTAGCCCAGATCTTGAATTACCTTAAAGCCACAGGCATTGGCATCGGTTTACTTATCAATTTTGGATCTCCGAAGTTGGAGTATCGAAGATTAGGTAACAGATTGTGCACGTAGTCATCCCTTTTATCCTTTTTATCCCTGTTAAATGATTGAGAATTAAATGAAATTTTCCAAGTTTGTGGTGGTCGCGACATCCATAGTCCTCTTGTTTCCATGTCTTGCCTTTGCGCTGTCTTCTCCCAACATCCCGCTGGACAGTCCCATTTATCTTTACTTGGAGAAGTTGTCCGGTTTCGGACTCATCTCCTCGGACGTTAAGGGAATCCGTCCTTTCTCCAAGGCGGAGGCTGTCCGCCTGGTCAAGGAGGCCGAAGCACGCAGTGCCTCCACCGCATCGTCCGCCTTGGCGACGGAGCTCCTCGAACGCTTGAAAGAACTGCTGCCGCGCGAAATCTCCTACTACGACCGTGAAGATGCCGCGCCGGCATTCGACTTCGACCCCCTCAATACCGCTCGCCTTCGTTACGTCTACCTCGACGGTGCCCCTAGAAGCTACTTCCGCCCGGTCCACGACCCCGGCAACGACGGGGTCTTCGGCATCGGCAGCGGCCTGAGACCCCCGAATCCTTACCCTTCACCGGTCCAGCAGCGTGGAACGGAAGGTACCCCTCTCTTCGAAAACAACGACGGCGTGGTCTACCACCGGGGAACCAACGTCGACCTGCGCGGCAGCGGCGAGCTGTACTTCGGCTCGATAGCTTCAGCCGCGGTTGAGCCGATGCTCCTGTGGTCCGAAGCGGGAGACGAGGCAACCCTCAGGCTGAACAGGGGGTATGCGAAGTTGGGAGGGAGGGTACTCGAGTTGGAGGTGGGGCGCGACGAGAACTGGCTGGGGCCGGGCTACCGCGGGGCGCTCACGCTCACCAACAACGCCAGGAACTTCGATCTCATCAAGCTTTCCAGCCCCGAACTGGTTAAAACTAAATACCTCTGGGACCTTAAGTACTCACTCGTCTTCTCCCGGTTCGAAAAAACCGTCACCAACGGTGAAGAGCGTCAGCCTTTCTTGTTCGCGGGCAAACTGGCCATGAAGCCGCTCGACGATCTCGAGTTCGGCATCAACCTGGGGCGGCAGGTGGGTGGTCCCGGCGTCAACAACAGCTTTGGCGACATCATCCGCGGTGTGGTCGGCGGCACCAGTGATGACAACTCCAACACTGTGGCGGGCTTCGATCTGCGTCTTCGCTTTCCCTGGCTGCGCAACACCGAACTCTACGGCGAGTTTTCCGGCGAGGACGCCGCCGCCTTCTGGCCCATCGTGGAGAGCTATGTCGCCGGCTTCTATATCCCGCGGCTCACCGAAAGCGGCAGCGACGATCTCCGCTTCGAGTATTTCCGCGGCAACCGCATCCTCTACACCAACAGTACCTTCCCCGAAGGCTACCTCTACCACAACATGCCCATCGGGCACTCGCAGGGGGGCGCGACCCAGGACTTCTTCCTGCGCTACAGTCACTGGTTTTCCGTCCGCAACAACCTGGCCTTGGAGGCCTTCCATACCAGGCGCGGCGACTACGGCCGGGTGACCGTCAACGCCGCCGGTCGCTTCGATGCCGCCGGCACCATGCAGTCCATCGAGCGCAAGAACGCCTTGCGGGCAACCTGGACCTTCCCGTTCTCGAAAGAGTGGAACGCTCTGCTGCTCTACGGGCAGGAGTGGATCCACAATTACGAACTGCGTGCCGGCGACACCCGGATGAACCGACTCCTGCGCGCCGAGCTTTCCTACCGGTATTGATGCCGCTGCAGACTGCTTTTCTAGCTCTGCAAGCTTGCAAAGGACCTTTGCGTGTTGCTTTTGCCGAAAAACAAGCTGCTTTTGGACCTTTGTAGCGTGCGTCGGTTGGAAATCCACTTGTTTTGAACAAAAAGCGTGCCGCAATACCCCTTCTCCTTCTTCATTCGCGCCTCAAATAGCTGTTTTTCAATTTTTTAACCGCGCATACTGCAAAAGTCAGCGTGCAAAGTACCTCTGCACGCTTGCAAAGGTACTTTGCACGCTTGCAGAGGTAAAAAGTCAGCTTGCAAAGGTGGAAAGTCAGCGCGCAAAGCGCCAAAGTCAGAGCGCAGAGGGCTTTCGCAAAGAGGATGGACCTGGTAATCAGATGACGCCGGCGGGGATGCTGCTGGTGGGAAAATGGAAACGCCCGCAGTTGCGGGCGTTTCGGGTACTCCTTAGGTGGGCATGAAGAAGAGGGGAGGGGTCCAGGGACCGGGCCCTTCAGGCATGATCCACCTCATCCTGAGGGCGTACTGCTGTCCCGGGGTCAATCCATCCAGCTCCATGTTCTTGAACTGGCCGAACACCGCCGCATGCTTCCAGTTCCCCTCCACGGAGGGGTCGCCCGTCGTTATATGAAATTCGCAGCTTCTGGCGCGAGGTGCACTTTTGGCCTTGCCGACGATCCCGCCCCGTTTTACGCCTTGGGACAATACTATGTCCGGACAGGGCGCCTGGTGCTTCACCGTGGAGGGTGTTGTCTCCTTGGTGTAGTCAAAGCCGCTGGATTCGAGGATCTCGATATTTCCCTGGGCGACGAGGTCAACGTAGCCCCCCATTTGTCCGAGCTCTTTGATGAACTGGGCTCGCAGGCTCTTACGCAGGGTGACACTCTGTTTCGCATTGCTACGCGCCTCGATGCAGGCATTGTCAAAACTTTCCAGTGTACCCTTTACTTGCGCCAGTGGGGTGACGCCTTCGGGGTATGGTTCCTTGAAGTGCGGGTTGTCGGTCATCGAGGTTACAATCACCTTCCCTTTTGCGCTCAGGCTGGCGTCGTTTAGACGGCCCAAGCTGCGTTTGACCTTCGGTTTTTTGCCCATGTGCTCGTCTCCTTTTGTATTGGTCTTTACTAATCCAACGCCGGAAGTGTCGCACGGTTTTTCCGGAATGCAAGGGGTAAAAAACTTAATCCGCGCCCCTTGTCGCAGTCACCGCCTGGACGGCGGCTGTGGCCCTTGCCTTGCTCGCATCGCTGTGTGATAATCGCGGGTGTCCACTTATCCCCCGACAGTCCTACCAGCGAGGCGGCCGTGAAAAAAGATAATATTGAGGTGCTGTTGTCCGAGTTAAACAGGAAGCTGGACCTTGTGATAGGGGCGCAGGAACTCCTTCGCAGTGAGATCTGTGCTTTGAATCGCAAGATGTGCAACAGGGATGGAAGGGATGACGGTCTCCATTTGGAGCAGCGCTTGGCCTTGTACGATTCACAAAGACATGCTGGCGAAGCGATGATGGCCTCAAAGCCGTAAACCTTTACCCCCACATCTCACCCCTTTCCCCTTTATTTTCCGCCAGATTCGCGCTATATTCTCTGCCTCGATAACGGCAACCGTCACAAGGGAACCACATGCCTGCGATGTACTGCGAGTTTTACGGCTTCAGGGAAAGCCCCTTCACCATTACGCCCAATCCCCGTTTCCTGTTCATGAGCGAGCAGCACCGGGAGGCCTACGCCCACCTGATCTACGCGGTGGACAACCGGGCCGGGTTCGTGGAACTCACCGGCGAGGTCGGCACCGGCAAGACGACGCTGTTGCGCACCTTCCTGAACCGTCTGGACCAGGAGGGGCACCGCACCGCGCTCATCTTCAATCCCTGCCTCTCCGACCTGGAACTGCTCAAAAGCGTGAACCGGGAGTTCGGCCTGGTCTGGGAGTCCGAGAGCAGGGTGGAGCTTCTGCAGGTGCTGAACGCGTTCCTGTTGGAGCAGAAACAGGCGGGACGCAGCGTGGTGCTGGTGATGGACGAGGCGCAGAACCTCCCCATGGAGGTGCTGGAGCAGATCCGGCTCATCTCGAACCTCGAGACGGAAACGGACAAGCTGATCCAGATCGTCCTCTCCGGGCAGCCGGAGCTCCTCTCGGTCCTGGGACGCAAGGAGTTGCGCCAGCTGAACCAGCGCATCACGGTCCGCTACCACCTGCTCCCCATGGACTTCGACAGCACCCACGCTTATATCGACCACCGCATGGAGCTGGCTGGATGCTACCGCGCCGCCGAGTTTTCCACGTCGGCCATGAAGCAGATCTATCGCTTCTCCGGAGGGGTGCCGCGGCTAGTCAACGTCGTTTGCGACCGGGCGCTCCTGATCGGGTTCACCGAGGAGGCGAGGACCATCACCGGCCCGATGGCGGCACAGGCCGTCGCCGAGGTGGGCGGGCGGTCCCCCTACGGTTTGGCGGCGCAGCTGCTGAAGCGCCTGACCGGCGGCTTTTCGCGCGGCCGCAGCTGATTTTCAACTTTTCGAGGAGCTTATGAGTTCGATACTGAAGGCATTGGAGAAGGTGGACGAGTCGCAGCGGACCCGCCGGCCCGCCGGCACCGGTGGGCTTCCCAAGGCACGGGGGCGTCGCCCCGCCTGGCTGATCCCGGTCTGGACCCTGGGGGGAGCTGCCATCGCCACTCTGGCCACCTACGCCCTCATGGGCGGGTTCTCCCACAAGTCCGCACAGGTTGCGCCAAAGGACGATGTTGTGGCGACTGCCGCACCGGCCAAGGCGGCGCAGGCCGTACGCGTGGAACCAAAGGTGATCGTCACCGAGCAGACTGCCGCACCTGCTGCGTCCGTTCAACCGGCGCAGCCTACGGCCGCCCCCGCCAAGGTCGCTGCTAAGCCGGCTCCGGTTGCTGCTGCAGCGGCGGCAAAACAGGCACCGCCGGTCGCGAAGCCGGTGACCCAGGCGGCAGCCAAGGCCGCTGCCCAGCCTCACATCGCGACCAAGGTTGCCGCGAAGCAACTTGCTCAGCCGTCGGGTGCGGCCAAGGCTCTTGCCGTTGTCCAACCGGTTGTCGCGCAACCGGCACCCACAGCTGCCGCACCCGCTCCGGCCGCGCCGCAACCGGTGACCCAGCAGAAGTCGCGACCGGAGATCCGCGTCACCGGTATCGCCTGGCAGAACAGCAGCGAGTCGAGTTTCGCCATGGTGAACGGCAGTCCCATGCGCCAGGGCAATACCGTGAACGGCTACAAGATCGAGCAGATCTATGAGGACAGCGTCAGGTTTTCCAACAGCAAGGGCAACAGCCTTGTCGTCCCCCTCGGGGCGGGAGAGGAGTAAGGCGCGATGGCACCGGGACCCGAAATGGATCAGCAGCAGTGGGAGGCCCTTTGCGAGCAATGCGGCCTTTGCTGTTTCGAGAAGATAGAAGACGAGGACGGCAGGATCCTGTTCACCTCGACTCCCTGTCGTTATCTCGACATCACTACGAGGCGCTGCAAGATTTACAAGAAGCGTTTCAAGGTTTTCCCCGAGTGCGTCCAGCTCACCCCCGAGCTGGTCAAGGAGCTCAAGTGGCTGCACCGAAGCTGCGGCTACAAAAAGGCCATGCGCAAAGGCATCCTTTAAACCATTTAACAGGGATAAAGGGGATAAAAGGGATAGAAACAAAAACAGGTTATTAACGCGAAGGCGCAAAGGCGCAGAGAAAACATAAAAACAGGCATAGGGCGTGGGGGCACACAAGTTGTTCATCCCCTTCATCCCTTTTGTCCCTGTTAAAACGGTTTTAAAGCATATCTTTTTAACGCAAAGGCGCAAAGGCGCAATGAAAACACGAATACAGGAGAGGGCGGGGGGTAAACAAGAGTCTTTGGTTTATCCCCTTTATCCCTTTTATCCCTGTTAAGAACGGTTTCAAAGGGAGTGTAATGGCAGAGAAGAAGCAGATAGCTGTAGTAAAACTTTCCGAGCGTGAGTTCCAGACGCTTTCCCTGCAACAGAAAAAGGATTACCTGGGGACGGTCTCCGGCAAGGAGAAACTTGACCTCATCGTCGCCGATTCCGACGCCAGGAGGCTGACCGCCGGTCTGCAGCCGCAGGAGTTCTTCTGGCTCATGAAGGAGGTGGGCGAGGTCGACTCGGTGGATCTGCTGCGCCTGGCGACGGCGGAGCAGTCCGTCTTCATCATGGACATGGAACTGTGGGACGGCTGGACCTTCTCCGAAGACCAGGCCTGCCATTGGCTCACCTACTTCATGGAGGGGGGCGAGGCGCGGGTTCATGAACTGCTGAAACATCTGGATTTCGAGCTGCTGCAGCTGCTTTTTAGCCGCGAGATCATCGTCGGCGGGGGCATCGGCGACCAGGGCAACGACGAGGAGCGCCGGGCCGACTACGACCACACCTTCGACGACGTCTTCATGATCAAGTTCAAGAACCCGAAGCACAGCCAGCTGATCGGGTCCTTCCTCTCCATGCTGGTCAAGCTGGACAACCAACTGTACACCGCGCTCATGGAGGGGGTGAAAGGGGACGTGGACCTGGAGCTCGAGGAGCAGTGCCAGCGTTTCCGCACCGGGAGGCTGCAGGATCTCGGCTTTCCGCCGCTGGAAGAGGCACTTTCCATCTACGCCCGGATCCACCCGGACCATTTCCAGTTGCAGGGAGGCAAGGAACTCGCTGCGGCAGGGGAGGGGGGGCAGCTGATCCCCGTCTTCGCCGACGAAGGGACGCTGCTCGCGCGCGCCCTGGGGATGGCCGGTTCCGAAATCGTCTTGCAGGAGTTGAACTACCTGGTGAACAGCGCCCTGGTTGCCGAGGGGCAGGCCTTTCACGAGCCCGAGGCGATGCTCGGTGTGATGCACCGCGTCTGCGGCTATCTCAACATCGCCCTGGAGAAGCTTGCCGGTGGGGATGAGCGTAAAGCTGCGCAGATCCTGGTCGAGGAGGAGCTGAAGCGGCTGTTCCAGCTCGGTTACAGCATCGTGCTGCAGTTGAAGTTCGCCGCCCGCGACACCGAAACCGTCGATTACGCCACCGGGAAGCTCCTGGCGGGGCTGAAGTCCAAGCGTCCCCGTTTCTACCGCGGGCTCGATGCCGACGGTATCGACGGTTATCGGGAGTTCCGTGACCAGGAGGACGTGCGGCGGGTTTCCGACCTGCTGGCCCAGTTGCAGTGACAATAACCCCTGTCTAACAGGGATAAAAGGGATACAAGGGATAAAGGCAGTTTTAAAATCATTAACGCAAAGGCGCGGAGCCGCAGAGGCGCAAGGGGTAAACCATTCAAAAGCTTTTAAAGGGTTTTCTTAGCGTCTCCGCGCCTCTGCGTCTTGTATGTTTACCATCAAGCAGCTAGATTTTCTGTTCCGGGACATGGCAGTTTGTTCGCGTCTTGGGTTCGAGCCCGTCGCAAAGCGTAAAACGCCATGTCCTCTTCTTCACAGCCCGAACGGTTGCCTGGGCCTGAGCCCGCATCTTCGCAAGAAAGGGACGGAGAACACATGGAACCTAAAGTAGCTGTAGCTGGCGTTGATGTAAGCAAAGAGAATCTCGACCTATTCGTGATCCCTCTGGGTGTTTCACAGCGATTCGTCAATGATGAGAGCGGCTGCAATGAGCTGGTGAAGGTCCTTGCTGAGCTAGCACCATCCCGGGTAATTTTCGAGTCCACAGGAGGACTCGAAATGCTGGCAGCCGGAATTGCTTCTGCGGCCTCACTTCCCGTAGTAATTATCAATCCCAGGCAGATTCGAGACTTTGCCAAAGCCTGTGGATTACTTGCAAAGACAGACAAGCTCGATGCAAAGGTAATCGCACTATTCGGGCAGAAGATCGAGCCTGAAATTCGTCCTCTTAAGGATGAGCCGGCCCAGGAACTATCGGCGCTGATCTCGCGCCGGAGGCAACTCGTCGAGATGCTCACGGCCGAAAAGAACAGGCTTTCCGCTGCTCCGAAATCAGTACGAGATGGCATCACCCGCCACATCGAATGGCTGGAGGAGCAGATCCGCTCCTATGATGACGATATATCTCGTTTCATCCAGTCTTCCCCAATGTGGAAGGCAAAGGGGGAGATTCTGACCAGTGTCAAGGGCATTGGTCCTGTGACAGCAGCAACTTTGCTCGCTGCACTCCCCGAGTTGGGATCTGTCACCAGGCAACAAATCAGCGCGTTAGTCGGCTTGTGCCCTTACAACCGTGACAGCGGCAGGGTTAAAGGCAAACGCTCGATCTGGGGAGGCCGTGCAGCAGTACGTTGTGTCCTGTACATGGCGGCACTAGCAGCAGTACGATTTAACCCCACGATAAAAGTCTTCTATGACCGGCTAAGGAACGCCGGTAAGGTGCACAAGGTGGCAATAACCGCTACGATGCGAAAGCTCTTGGTCATACTGAATGCAATGCTCAGAGATAACCAGCCTTGGAGCGATAGCCACACTTTTGCTTGACAGAGAACACGGTTGCTTTGCGTTGAGCCTTTTTTGATTTTGTTTCAGTCTGTTTCGTTTTTAAACCATTAACGCGAAGGGTTCTTTCTTGGGTCCCCCCTCCATCCCCTTTCGTTGCAATCCTCTCCCTCATTGGTATCCTCTTAGGCATTTGCCGCAGCCGTTAGGGGGGGAGGATGAAGGTCCTGGTCGTCGACGATTCCCGAAACGATCGCAAGATCACCCGCTACAACCTGGAGTGGCACGGCTGCCACGTCGTCGAGGCCGCCAACGGCAAACAGGGGCTCGAGATGGCAGCGGCCGAAGCCCCCGACCTCATCATCTCCGACTGCCTCATGCCGGTGATGGACGGCTTCCGGTTCCTTCGCGAACTCAAGAAATTCCACGAGCTCGGCAAGATCCCCTTCATCTTCTATTCAGCGGTCTACACCGGCAGCAGGGAAGCCGAGCTCGCTGCCTCCCTGGGAGCCACGGCGTTCCTGGAGAAGCCGATGCGTCCGGATGCATTGTGGGAGGAGGTGGGGCGCCTTTTGGCGGCGGAAACGGGCGCAGAGCGCGAGGCGGAGCCGCACCCGCTGCAGGAGGAGGACTTTCTCAGGGACTACAGCCAGGTCGTCGCCACCCGCCTGGAGGAGAAGGTCCGCGAACTGACCGAGGAAAACGAGAGCCTGCTCAGGTTGAACGGCGAGCTGGAGCGCAGGGTGGTGGAGCGCACCTCGCAGCTGGAATCGGCCAACCGCGACCTGGAGATGTTCAGCTACTCGGTTTCCCATGACCTTCGGGCACCCTTGCGGCACCTGGAGGGGTTCAGTCAGGCCCTTACCGAAGAGTACGCACCGAGACTCAACACCATAGGCAACGATTACCTGGACCGGATCAGGAGGTCCAGCCGCCGCATGGCCGACATGCTGGACGCGATCCTGGAATTGTCACGCAGCGTCCGGGGCAAGCTCAACAAGGTAGATGTGGACCTGAGCGCGCTGGCCAGGGAGGTCGTGGGGCAACTGGTCCGTTCGCAACCGGAGCGGAAGGTCGATGTACGCGTGGCGGAGGGGATGGCGGCGCGGGGCGATGCCCGCCTTTTGAAGGTGGTGCTGGAGCACCTGGTGGGAAACGCCTGGAAGTTCACCCAGAAAACGGAGCACGCCCTGGTGGAAGTTTTCCCGACCGAGTGGGAGGGGCATTCCGCCTTCGTCGTTCGGGACAACGGGACGGGGTTCGACATGGCCTACTCGGAGAAGCTGTTCGCTCCCTTCCAGCGGATGCACAGCCAGGAGGAGTTCCCCGGCCGCGGCATCGGACTCGCCATCGTGAAGCGTATCGTCAGCCGCCACGGCGGCAAGGTGAAGATAGAAGCTGAAGTGGGGCAGGGCGCTACGGTGACGGTAACCCTCTAGCGCGCCGCTGCCAGTTTCCCGATCAACTCCCCGCCGTTGGTCCCGGTGATCAGCACGCCGACCTCCTGGTTGACCAGCCCCTCGCACTCCTCGATGAGCACCGGAAGGTAGTTCCTGGATAACCCCTTGCGTCCCCCTTCGTCCTTTTGCACCAGCACCTGGAGTTCCCGCCCGACAAACCGTGCGGCATACTCGGCCTTCTTCTTCTCCGACAGGATGCGGAGCGCCTCGGCGCGTTCCTTGATCACCCGCGGCTGGACCTGGGCCGCCATGGTTGCAGCCGGCGTTCCCGGGCGCTGCGAGAAGGGGAACACGTGCAGGTAGGCGAGGGGGAGCGACTCGATGAAGGAGTAGGTCTCCTGGAATTCCCGGTCGGTCTCGCCGGGGAAGCCGGCGATCACGTCGGAGCCGATGCTCACGTCAGGCATGGCGGCGACCAGGTCCTGGACCACGGAACGGAACAGCGCCGTGTCATAGCCGCGGTTCATGCGGGCGAGTACGCCGTCGGAGCCTGCTTGCAGCGGCAGGTGCAGGTGCGGGCAGACGATGCGGGAACCGGCCATGAAGGCGATCATCTCGGCCGGCACCTCGGTCGGTTCCACCGAGCCTATCCGCAGGCGTCGCACCAACCCCTGCTGCTCGGCCTGCTGCATCAGGGAGAGCAGGTCGGTAGGAGGGGCGAGGTCGAGGCCGTAGGCGCCCAGGTGTATGCCGGTCAGGACGATCTCCTGGAATCCCTTGGCGGCGAAGGCCGCCATGCCGTCCAGCGCCTCCTGGGGGGCGACGCTCCTGCTGGCCCCGCGGGCGTAGGGGACGATGCAGTAGGCGCAGCGCGCGTCGCAGCCGTTTTGCACCTGGAGGAAGGCGCGGGTGTGCTCGGCGAAGCTTTCCAACTGTGTTCTTTCACCCGTCCTCTGCTGCGAGATATCGCTCACCACCGCCTGCGGTTCATCCTTCAGTCCCTTGATGAAGCCGACGATGTCCTTCTTCTCGCTGTTGCCGAGGATGAGGTTCACCCCCGGCAGCTTCAGCAGTTCGTCGCCAGCCATCTGGGCGTAGCAGCCGGTGATCACCACGCGTGCCTCGGGGTTCATGCGGGTAGCGCGCCTGATGAGGCGGCGGGACTCGGCATCGGTTTTGGCGGTGACGGTGCAGCTGTTGATGACGTAGATGTCGGCCGTTTCGGAGAAGGGGACGAAGCTGTAGCCGTCCTGCTCCAAAGCTTCGGTCATGGCGGCGGATTCGAACTGGTTGATCTTGCAGCCGAGGGTGGTGATGGCGATTCTTTTAGTCATAAAATCCTAAGCTAACAGGGATGAAAGGGGATAAAGACAAAAACTTTTAACAGGGATAACAGGGATAAAAGGGATAAAGGCAAAAATCTCTGTTAACGCAAAGACACCAAGGCACGGAGACGCCAGGAAAAGGCCTTTGGGGAACGACAAACCCTTTTTAGAATCAAGACCGTCTTTTCCATTGCGTCTTGGCGGCTCCGCGCCTTGGCGTTAAAGCTTCTGATCTTTAGATGTGATCCCCTTTATCCCTTTTATCCCTGTGAAATGGTTTTATCCGAGTTTCTTCTTGAGGGCTTCGTGATCGGCGGCGAGGGCGGCGTACTTTCTCTCCAATTCCCGAATCTGGTCGAACAGGCAGGAGATCGCCTTGGCCTCCGGGTCCGGCATCTTGCCGTGCTCGAGGTCCGGGCGGTCCTGGGGCTTCTCGGTTGCCATCACGACGCGGCCGGGGATGCCGACTACGGTCGAGTTGGGAGGGACTTCCTTGACCACGACGGAGTTGGAGCCGACCTTGCTGTCCTTGCCCACGGTGAAGGGGCCGAGGATCTTCGCGCCCGAGCCGATCACGACGTTGTCCATCAGGGTAGGGTGGCGCTTCACCTTTTCCCAGCTGACCCCGCCCAGGGTGACCCCGTGGTAGAGGGTGACGTTGTCGCCGATCTCGGCGGTCTCCCCGATGACCACGCCCATGCCGTGATCGATGAAGAAACCTTTGCCGATGGTGGCGCCGGGGTGGATCTCGATGCCGGTGAAGAATCGGCCCAGGTGGGAGGTGAAGCGTCCCAGGAAATAGAGCTCGTGCTTCCAAAGCCAGTGGGCGAACCGGTGGAACCAGATCGCATGCAGCCCGGGATAACAGAAGATCACCTCCAGCATACTTCTTGCCGCCGGATCCCTGTCAAACACTGCCTTAATGTCCGATTTAAACCTTGCAAACATCGGTACCCTCCCTGGCTGCCAGTACGTTAACGAAACAAGCACCATCTGCTTCGCCTTTTTTTTCGTAACATACCACACTGATTACGTCAATAATTAACTGCCGGTACCGCCTCACGCCCGTTCGCTACGCTCACTCAAGACGCAAAGGCGCAAAGTAAACCTAAAGACAACATCATTTAACAGGGATAAAAGGGATCAAAGGGATAACACCTAAAACCAAAAGATTTCAGGTATAACAAAAAGCGGCTTGCAGGTTTTGCCTGACTTTGCGCCTTTGCGGCTTCGCGTGAGAAAAGGTTTTCGCCCTTATCCCTTTTATCCCTTTTATCCCTGTTTGAATGGTGTCAGCAGTTCCAGTGCCTCCGCCAGCGGGTCGCCCGCTCCTTCGACCCAGTGGATCACCGTGCCGTGGCTTTGCATCCGCTTGAACCAGCCGGTACCGCCTAAAGGCGCAAAGTAAATCTAAAGACAACATCATTTAACAGGGATAAAAGGGATCAAAGGGATAACACCTGAAACCAAAAGATTTCAGAACCATTTAACAGGGATAAAAGGGATGAAGGGGATCACGTCTAAAACAAAAGCATTTTGGGTTAAACCCAAAGTTTCTGTAGGTTTTGCCTGACTTTGCGCCCTTGCGGCTTCGCGTTACGAAAAGTCTTTACGCCTTTATCCCTTTTATCCCTTTTATCCCTTTTATCCCTGTTTGAATGTTGTTAGCAGTTCCAGCGCCTCCGCCAGCGGGTCGCCCGCTCCCTCGACCCAGTGGATCACCGTGCCGTGGCTTTGCATCCGCTTGAACCAGTTCTCCTGCTTCTTGGCGAAGTCGTGGATGGCGGCGTTGAGCTTCTGGAACATGTCGTTCCTGGAGATTTCCCCCTTAAGGTGACGCGCCACGTAACGGTACTCCAGGCCGTAGAACTCGAACCTGTCCCAGCCGGTACCCTCATCGTGCAGCCGCTGCACCTCTTCGATCATCCCAGCTTCCAGCCGCTCCCTGAGCCGCTTGGTGATCCTCTCCCTGAGTTGGGCGCGCTCCCAGCGGATGCCTATGGTGAAAGGCGTCATCTCCGGCCAGGGCGCTTCGGCTCCGCCCCGGTACTCGGCGATCTCTATGGCACGCAGCAACCGGCTCCGCTCGGTGAGGTCGGTGCTGTTGTGCAGCCTGGGATTGCTCCCGATGAGCCGGTCTGCAAGCTCCGTCATGGAGAGCGGGGCGAGTTCCTCCCGCAGCGCGGGATCCTCGGGGACCTCGATGAGGCGGTAGCCGCGCAGCACGCAGTCGAGGTACATGCCGCTGCCGCCGACCAGAACCGGGAGCCTGCCGCGCCTCGAGATGTCGGAGAAGGAATCGAGGAAAAGACGTTGGAACTGGAACAGGTTGAACTCGTGGCCGGGTGGGGCCACGTCGATCAGGTGGTAGGGAACGCCCTGGTACTCGTGCAGGTCCTTACCGGTGCCGATGTCCATGCCGCGGAACACCTGGCGGGAATCGGCCGATATGATCTCGCCCTGCAGCCTGCCGGCAAGCTGTACCCCCAGTCGGGTCTTCCCGGAGGCGGTCGCCCCGAGTATCACCAGCAGGTTCGGGGAGGCGGGCGCCTTGCTGCCGCCCGTGCCGGTCAACGGAGCAGACCTTTTTTGAGGACGTTCACTCCCTTGATGAGCTCGAGGGCGCGGGCGAGCTGGTTGTCCTTTTGCAGCAGTTCTTCTTCGCTCAGCTCCTTGCCGGCGCCGTTCACGCGGGGCAAAAGGACCGGGTGGACGGGCTTGGCCGGCGCGGGAGCCTTGGTCTCGGGCACTTCCTGCATGTGGCCGTCGAGGTCCTGCTCGCGGACCTCCTGCTCTTTCTCTTTCTTTGCTGCCGTCGGCTTGGCGAATTCGACCACGATGTCGGGGGTGATCCCCTTGGCCTGGATGGAGCGGCCGCTCGGGGTGTAGTAACGGGCGGTGGTCAGTTTCAGTCCGTCACCGTTGTTCAGGGTCATGATGGATTGCACACTCCCCTTGCCGAAGCTCTGGGTACCCATGATCACCGCGCGCTTGTGATCCTGCAGCGCGCCCGCGACGATCTCGGAAGCGGAGGCGGAGCCGCCGTTGATCAGCACCACCATGGGGTACTTGGGTTCTTTTTCCCCGATGGTGGCGGTCAGGGTGTGCACCGAGGCGGCGTCGCGCCCCTTGGTGGTGACGATGTCGCCGTTGGTGAGCCCTTCGCCTATGAACCGGTCGGCCACGCGGTACGCCTGGTCCACCAGCCCGCCGGGGTTGTAGCGCAGGTCCAGGATGAGGCCGGAGAGGGGGGCGCCGTTGTCGGCTGCCAGCGTCTTCAGTGCCTTCTCGAAGTCCTCGCCGGTCCGCTCCTGGAATTCGGCGATGCGAACGTAGCCGTAACCGGACTCGAGGAGGCGGGCCTTGAGGCTCTTGGTCTTTATGATGGCGCGGGTCAGACGGAAGGTGAGCGGTTGCGCTGCCCCTTCCCTGATGATGGTGAGGGTGACCTGGGTTCCGGGGGTGCCGCGCATCCGGCTTACGCACTCGTTGATGGGAAGGTCCTTGGTCGGCTTCCCGTCGATCTGGAAGATATGGTCCCCGGCCAGGATGCCGGCCCGGAAGGCCGGGGTGTCCTCGATGGGGGCGTTCACCATGAGCTTGCCGTTACGCATGTCCAGCTCGATGCCGAGGCCGCCGAAGGCGCCTGCCATGTGCACTTTCATCTCGGAGTACTCCGTGACCGGGAGGTAGGTGCTGTGCGGGTCGAGCGCGGCCAGCATCCCGTTGATGGCGCCGGTCATGAGCTTCTTGTCGTCGACTTTGTCGACGTAGCTCTCCTTGACGATGTCGACTACTTCTTTGAACATGGAGACGTACTCCGCCTCGCTTCTGCGGGCGCGCTCTTCCTTGTCCAGTAGTGGCGCGACGAAAAAGATGGCGGCGAGGACGGCGGCGATAGCGGATATGGCGAACGCTTTTTTCAACATCGAGGGAGCCTTTGACGTGGGATGGGGGGATAAATCCGTAACGTGCTACTGTATGTTTTTGCCCTTGTGGTTGTCAACTCCATTTGGCTCAAAAGTCCCCCCTTCGCAAAGGGGGATTTAGGGGGGGTGACGCTGTAGCAGTCCAGGGTGCCATGGCTACCTGGGCTAAATCCCCCCGCCCCCCTTCGCAAAGGGGGGAGCGTGCATGCAGGCTGAGTTGAAAGGAGCGTTCCGTGAGAGGGAATGGCACTGTCGGAGCCAGTCCCTTCTGGCGCATCCAAAAGCGTTGACACTGCGGCCACTTTGTTGCATAACGCAGACGAAGTCCATCATGGAGGCACAAGTGGAGAACATCATCAAGCATTTCAAGGGGAAATTCATCACCGGGCTGTTCGTGGTGGTACCCCTGGGCATCACCATATTCATCCTGAAGTTCCTGTTCAACTTCGCCGACGGCATCCTGGGGAGCTACCTCGACTCGCTGCTGGCCGCGCTCATCAACGACCACTCGTACATCCCCGGACTGGGGATGCTGACCGGCGTCATCGTCATCTACCTCTCCGGTCTGCTCGCGACCAACGTGATGGGGACCAGGATCCTCAGGTGGTGGGACGAGCTTTTCTCCCGCATTCCCCTGGTGAAGTCGATCTACAACTCCAGCAAGCAGCTGACCCAGGTGTTCAAGGAGGGGAAGACCTCCTACCGCAGGGCCGTCTTCGTCGAATGGCCCCGCACCGGCGTCCGTGCCGTCGGCTTCGTGACGGCCGAGGTGGAGCGCGACGGCGAGAAGCTGGTGGTGGTCTACGTCCCGACCATGCCCAACCCCACCTCGGGCTTTGCCCTGTTCTTCCGGGAGTCGGAGGTGTACGACTGCGGCATGAGCGTCGAGGATGCGGTGAAATTCGTGGTTTCCGGCGGCGTGGTGGTGCACTAGGGAGGTGCCCGTGAAGATCGTGGTGCTGGATGGCTATACCCTGAACCCCGGCGACAACCCTTGGGACGAGGTCGCCGCCTTCGGGGAGCTGGTGGTGCACGAGCGCACCCCCGAGGAGCTGGTGCTGGAGCGCTGCCGCGGCGCGCAGATCGTGCTTACCAACAAGACCCGGCTGTCCGCGGCGACCCTGTCGCAGTTGCCCGAGCTGCGGCTGGTCTGCGTGCTGGCGACCGGCTACAACGTGGTGGACCTCGCGCGGTCGGCGGAACTGGGCATCCCGGTGGTCAACGTCCCGGAGTACGGCAGCGATTCGGTGGCGCAGCACGCCGTCGCCCTGCTATTGGAGCTGACCAACCGGGTGGCCCAGTACGACGCCGCGGTGCAGCGGGGGGAGTGGACCCGTTCGGCCGATTTCACCCTGGTGGCGCAGCCGCTCACCGAACTGAAGGGGAGGTCGCTCGGTATCGTCGGGTTGGGGCGGATCGGTGCCCGGGTCGCTGCCGTTGCCGCTGCGCTTGGGATGGAGATTCTCGCCTGCAACCCGCGCCGCAAGGTGGCGCCGGACGGGATGGCGGTGCAGTGGCTCGAGTTGGACGAACTCTTTGCCAGGGCGGATGTGGTCAGCCTGCACTGCCCGCTGACGGCGGAAAACGAAGGGGTGGTCGATGCGGCCCGTCTCCGGCTCATGCAGCCCCACGCGCTGCTCATCAACACCTCGCGCGGCGGGTTGGTGAATGAGCGCGACCTGGCCGATGCGCTCAACGCCGGGGTGATAGCCGGGGCCGCCGTCGACGTCGCCGCCATCGAGCCTATTCCCGCCGACAGCCCGCTGCTGAGCGCGAAAAACTGCATCATCACCCCCCATATCGCCTGGGCCACCCTTGCCGCCCGGCGCCGCCTCATGGCGACGACTGCCGGCAACATTTCCGCTTTCCTCGCAGGCACCCTGCAGAACGTGGTGAACGGACTTTAGCTGGTCGAACCAATTCCCAAAAGCAGTTGCGCAAAGAACGCCGGGTACCCGCAAAGTATGGAAAGAAGACCTAAGACTTTAGGGTAAAACCAAACGCTCTCTTCGTGACCTTTGCGCCTGCTTCACGCACTTTGCGTAACTGCTTTAAAAGCTGTTGCGCGAAGAGCACCGAGTATCCGCAAAGTACGGAAAGAAGACCTAAGACTTTAGGGTAAAACCAAACGCTCTCTTCGTGATCTTGGCGCCTGCTTCGCGCACTTTGCGTAACTGCTTTAAAAGCTGTTGCGCAAAGAACGCCGGGTATCCGCAAAGTACGGAAAGAAGACCTAAGACTTTAGGGTAAAGCCAAACGCTCTCTTCGTGACCTTTGCGCCTGCTTCACGTGCTTTGCGTAACTCCTTTAAAAGCCATAGCGCGAAGAACCCTGGGGATCCGCAAAGTACGGAAAGAAGAACCTGGGACTTTGGGGTAACCCCAAAGACTCCCTTCGTGAACTCTGCGCATGCTTTGCGTTCTTTGCGTAACAGCTGTTTTGTTCTAACTATCTAAAGTCACGCTTCAAATTCTGTTTTTTCTCTCTGGTCCACACCGTTTGTGGAAAGCGCTGTGGAAAAGACGTTGAAGACAGGGAAAAGCCTTTGTAAATTGCCCGCCTCTGCAGATTGCCTACAGAATAGGCACCGTCACCGTAACGAAGTTTCTGTTGCACCATCAATGATTTCAGTAGCTTACGCTAAACACCCGGTCTCGCGGATAAAAAGTGTGTCAAGCATTTTCTGCAGGGCGTAGGGCGCTGGCGCACCTTCTTGCGGGCCGCCCTCCGCGATGTCGTTGTTGACAGCCACCGAACAAATGATCGGCATCCCTTAATTCTTGACATGCCACAGAAGGCTGTGTTAATTGGTAAAACCTTTTATTTCCAATGAGTTGTTTTTACGCGAACGACTGTTTGATGTGAAGAAACAGTAGGGGGGATCATGTCGAAAGAGATCAATTTGACGGTCGGGGCGCTTTTGGATGACATAGCCGGAAAATATCCGGATAACGAGGCGCTGGTCTACGTCGAGCGCGGTCTGCGCTACACCTACCGCGAGTTCAACGAGCGGTGCCGGCTGGTGGCCAAGGGGCTGTTGCGCATGGGGGTGAAGAAGGGGGATCACCTCGCCATCTGGGCCTACAACGTGCCGGAGTGGGTGACGCTGCAGTTCGCCACCGCCAAAATCGGTGCGGTGCTGGTAACGGTCAACACCAGCTACAAATCGGCGGAGCTTGAGTACCTGCTGAAACAATCCGACTCCAGCGTGCTCTTCCTGGTGCAGGGGTTCAAGGACACCAATTATATAGAGACGCTGGCGAGCGTGGTCCCGGAACTTGCCGCCAGCAGACCCGGCGAGCTCTCGAGCACCACGCTTCCCTTTCTGAAACACGTGGTATTCATCGGCGACGGGGCTCCCGACGGGATGATCAACTTCGAGCATATCGTCGAGCTGGGCGCGCAGGTTGCCGACACCGAACTGGAGGCGGTCGAGCGGACCCTCTCCATCCACGACGTGATCAACATGCAGTACACCTCCGGCACCACCGGGTTCCCGAAAGGGGTCATGCTGACCCACCACAACGTGGTCAACAACGGCTTCAACATCGGCGAGTGCATGCGCTTCACCGAGAAGGACCGTCTCTGCATTCCGGTCCCGTTCTTCCACTGCTTCGGCTGCGTGCTGGGCGTCATGGCCTGCGTCACCCACGGCACCACCATGGTCCCGGTGGAGATCTTCGACCCGCTCAAGGTGCTGCAGGCCATCGAGCAGGAGCGCTGCACCGCCGTGCACGGCGTCCCCACCATGTTCATCGCGGAACTGGAGCACCCCCGTTTCGCGGAATTTGACCTCACGTCGCTTAGGACCGGGATCATGGCCGGCTCCAACTGCCCCATCGAGGTGATGCGGCGCGTGATCCGCGACATGCACGCCAGCGAGATCACCATCGCCTACGGCCAGACCGAATCCTCGCCGGTCATCACCCAGACCCGCACCGACGACCCCATCGAGCTGAAGGTGGCCACGGTGGGGCGCGTGCTCCCCAACGTCGAGCTGAAGATCGTCGACATCGAGACCGGAGCGGAACTCCCCCCGGGCAAGCAGGGGGAACTCTGCACCCGCGGCTACCTGGTCATGAAGGGGTACTACAAGATGCCGGAGGAGACCGCCAAGGCGATCGACGCCGACGGCTGGCTGCATACCGGTGACTTGGCCGTCATGGACGAGAACGGCTACTGCAAGATCACCGGCAGGATCAAGAACATGATCATCCGCGGCGGCGAGAATATCTACCCGCGCGAGATCGAGGAGTTCCTCTACACCCATGCCAAGATTTCGGACATCCAGGTCTACGGGGTGCCGGACCGCAAGTACGGCGAGCAGGTGATGGCTGCCATCGTCCTGAAACAGGGGTGCGAGATGACCGAGGAGGAGGTGAAGGAGTTCTGCCGCGGCAGGATCGCCAACTACAAGATCCCGAAGTACGTCCGCTTCGTCGACTCCTACCCGATGACCGCCAGCGGCAAGATCCAGAAGTTCAAACTGCGCGAGATGGCGATCCGCGAGCTGCAGCTGGAAGAAAATGTCTGATCCGCAGGATAGCTTTTCTAATAACCCCTTGATCTCATTGACCTGCGGGGGTTGACGCGGTACCGATTGTGAGTTATCTTTCCTTCTCCTCCTCATGAGTCCTGCTCATGGGGAGAGGGGAGGGGATATGCGGCTTACGCCGAAGAATGAACTGGAATACCGCTACAGGAAACTGCAAGTCGAAATGGCGGCCGCGGGCATGGACGCGGTCCTCATGGTGCAAAACGCCGATCTTTTCTATTTCACCGGAACCGTGCAGACCGGTGTGCTCTACGTCCCCGCGTCCGGCGCTCCGCTCTACCTCGTGCGCAGGGATTTCATGCGGGCGCGCATGGAGAGCGGGCTCGCCCACGTGGTCCCGCTTCCTTCCCTAAACCAGTTGGCCGGCCTCCTCACCGAGCACGGCCACCCGCTGCCGCAACGTCTGGGGCTCGAACTGGACGTCCTGCCGGTCAACCTCTACCAGAAGTACCTCTCCCTGTTTCCCAACGCACAGGCGCTGGACGCCTCTCCCGCCATCAGGCGGGTGCGCATGATCAAGAGCCACTACGAAATCCACATCCTGCAGGATGCCGGCACCCAGGCCGACAAAATGTACCGGCGCGCCACGGAGGTGATCCGCGAGGGTATGAGCGAGGTCGAACTCGCCTCCGAACTGGAACGCGTGGGCCGCCAGGAGGGGCACCAGTCGTATGTCCGGATGCGCGCCTTCAACGGGGAACTCTCCGCAGTCCAGGTCCTTGCCGGCGCGGACGGCGCAGCTCCCGCCTGCACCAACACCGCGCTGGGCGGAATGGGGCTCACCCCCGCCTTCGGGCACGGCGCCAGCTACAACAGGATCAGACGCGATGAGCCGATCATCGTGGATCTGGCGAGCTGCTACGACGGTTACCTAGCGGACCAGACCAGGGTGTTCGCCATCGGTTCGGTGTCGGATCGCATGCGGCGCGGTTATGATGACATGCTGCGCGTCGAGGAGCTGATGGTGGAACTCGCGGTGGAAGGGGCCAGTTGGGGCGGGATCTACGACGCCTGCGTCGACCTGGCGCGGCGCATGGGGTACGCGGAGCACTTCATGGGTACTGCCGGCAACCAGATCTCTTTCATCGGCCACGGTCTGGGCATTGAAATAGACGAGTACCCTTTCATCGCGAAGGGGTTCGCCGATGAAACCCTGCAGGTAGGCATGGCCTTCGCCTTCGAGCCGAAACTCGTGTTTCCCGGCGAGGGCGCAGTCGGCATCGAAAATTCTTTTTATCTCTCCGAACAGGGACTTAAGCGTCTCACCTTCTCAAGCCAGGAACTGGTACTGCTCTAGCGTGAATTAAAATGTATGCAAAATACTAGAACACAATTTTTTTGTGTTGAAATTGGATCTGCGCAATGGTATACATTTGAAAAATCTTTGTATACAGTATACCTACCTCACGCAACCGGCCGAGTGTAGTCAATCGACCGGCACGGTGTCAGCGGGCGATTCGATTTGTAATTCAACGTATGTACCTCAACCCCAACAGCAAAGGAGATCTGGCACATGACGCAATTAAAAGAGAAGTTGTTTGAGAAGATCCAGGCCCACCGCCCCCGTATCACCAGGCTGACCAAGGAGTTCGGCTCCGTCGTAATCGACAAGGTGGACATCGGTCAGTGCATCGGCGGCGCCCGCGACATCAGGTCGCTCGTCACCGACATCTCCTATCTCGACCCGCAGGAAGGCATCCGTTTCCGCGGCAAGACCATTCCGGAGACCTTCGAGGCTCTGCCGAAAGCTGCCGGCTCCGAGTACCCGACCGTCGAGTCCTTCTGGTACTTCCTGCTGACCGGCGAAGTTCCGACCCTGGACCAGGTCGCCGCTGTTGAGGCCGAGTTCAAGACCCGCCAGGTTGTGCCCGAGTACGTCTACACCGCCGTACGCGCCCTCCCGAAAGAGAGCCACCCGATGGTCATGCTCTCCGTCGGCATCATGGCGATGCAGAAGGACTCCAAGTTCGCTGCCTTCTACAGCGGCGGCAAGTTCAACAAGATGGACGCCTGGGAGTACGTGTACGAGGATGCCAGCGACATCGTCGCCCGTATCCCGGTTCTCGCCGCATTCATCTACAACCTGAAGTACCGCGGTGACAAGCAGATCGGCATCGATCCGAAACTCGACATGGGCGCCAACTTCGCCCACATGATCGGTCAGAGCGAGCAGTACAAGGACGTGGCCAGGATGTACTTCATCCTCCACTCCGACCATGAGTCCGGCAACGTTTCGGCCCACACCACCCACCTGGTGCACTCGGCCCTCTCCGACCCGTACTACGCGTACGCCGCAGGCCTGAACGGCCTCGCAGGCCCGCTGCACGGCCTTGCCAACCAGGAAGTTCTGGGCTGGATCATGGAGTTCCAGAAGAAGCTCAACGGCGCCGAGCCGACCAAAGAGAACGTCACCAAGGCTCTCTGGGATACCCTCAACGCCGGCCAGGTTGTTCCGGGTTACGGCCACGCCGTTCTCAGGAAGACCGACCCGCGCTACACCGCGCAGCGCGAGTTCTGCCTCAAGACCCCGGGCCTCAAGGACGATCCGCTGTTCAAGCTGGTCGCCATGATCTTCGAGACCGCCCCGGGCGTCCTCACCGAGCACGGCAAGACCAAGAACCCCTGGCCGAACGTCGACGCACAGTCCGGCGTCATCCAGTGGTACTACGGCCTCAAGGAGTGGGACTTCTACACCGTTCTCTTCGGTGTGGGCCGCGCTCTGGGCTGCATGGCCAACATCACTTGGGACCGCGGTCTTGGCTACGCCATCGAGCGTCCGAAGTCCGTCACCACCGACATGCTCGAGAAGTGGGCTGCCGAGGGCGGCAGGAAGATGTAATCGGCTTTGCCGGCCAACTGTAATAAGAGAGAGGGGGCACTTAGGTGTCCCCTCTTTTTTTTGCAAGCAGTTACGCAAAGCACGCCAAGCATGCGCAATGGTCGCGAAGAGAGCCTTTGATGTTAAACCCGAAGTCCTAAAGCCGTCTTTGCGTTCTCTGCGGATTCTCTGCGTTCTTTGCGCTACAGCTTTTGACGTTGTGCAATAGTGCGGAAAGCGGAAGGGAGTGGGACAGGGAAGGGGAGGGGGAAGGCAAGCCGCTCAGGCGATGAGCGGCTCCCGACGTTGTTTACTTAATTACTGCTGTTCGCCGAATACCTCGGCGCTGAAGACGTAAAGGTCGGCCCCTTCTTTCCAGTCGTCCTTTTTGAGGCCGGCTTTGAGGGCGGTCTGGCTCAGGAAGGTTTCCCGGTCCCATTTGTGCTCCACGGCGACCTGGGGCAGCAGTACCCCGCGCGAGAAGTTCTTCTCCAGGTACAGCCCGTGTTTGCCGACCTCGACCTCCTCGGGTGAGGTGATCTTGCTGAGAGGGGAAAGCACGGAAATCTCCAACTCGAATTCGGCGAGGTCCGCCTCCTTCATGGGGTAGAAACGCGGATCGCGGGTGGCGGCGGAGGCGGCCATCTCCTGGACCAGTTGGTAGAGCGGCTTGTCCGAATTGAAATTGCCGATGCAGCCCCTGAGGGCTCCCTGTTTCTTAATGGTGACGAAGCACCCTTGGGCGGCCGTGAGCCTGTCGTCGGCCACTTGCTGCATCTTCAGTTTCCCGGTCTGGACCGTGGCGGTTATCGCCTCGCGGGCGAGTTGCAAAAGGAGTTTCTTGTCTGCGGTGTTGAGCGTATCGTTCACGGGTCCCCCTTGGTGGCGTTGCTCCGTGTCGCCGGAGATTAATTGGGCCAAAGTAATATATTTGGGAGCCGTTTACAAGAAAGAACCGTTGCCGAACCCTCGACTCACCGCAGTTTTTTCAGGTTCCGGTGGGTGAGCCGTACCGCCGCGGCGGGGCAGGAGGGGGCGGCCGGGGAGGACGTAGTTCTCCGGGATGCGTGTCGTGTAGGAGAGTTGCGAAGAAACGGGAGGTTACGCGCCGCGGCTCGGCGCTCGTTGTCGTTTTCCGGATCGGGAGGCGCCGAATATTCCGTATCCTGCATGTTTGGCCGCGCCATCCAAATGTTTGGCAAAATCTTCTAACTTTTTTTTGCGGTTTGCACCTTTAAAAAGTATTGACATTTCCGTGAATGCTAGTATATTCGCCCTTTGTTGTCGCACAAAAAAACCATGCGCCTTGCGCAGTAATGGTAAATCTAAAAAGAAAAGAGGTGATATCGTCAATGAAAAAACTGATCTCCTTGGCACTTTGCCTGGCTCTGGCCCTGTCCTTTGCTGCTGGCTGCAAGAAGAAAGAAGAGGCTCCGGCTGCTCCGGCTGCTGAGCAGGCTGCTCCGGCCGCTCCGGCTCAGGCTCCGATGTCCTCCGCTAAAGCTCCGGAAGCTGCTCCGGCTGCTCCGGCCGCTCCGGCTGAGAAGAAGTAAGCTGAAACAGGGTCTCCCTGTTTCACGAAGCCCACAGATTCATCTGTGGGCTTTTTTTGCGTCTCTATCCGGCCATTTGCCTTGACAACGCGGTGACCGGAATGCTAATTAGAAGGGTCGTTTACTACTATGGGTTCGGAGGAAACAATGGAAAGAACATTTGCCATCATAAAGCCTGATGCAGTGGAAAGAAACGTCACCGGCAAGGTGCTCGCCATGATCGAAGCCGGCGGGTTCAAGATCGTCGGCATGAAGAAGATCCTGCTTTCCAGGGCACAGGCGGAAGGCTTCTACTACGTGCACAAAGAGCGTCCGTTCTTCGGCGACCTCTGCACCTTCATGTCCCGCGGCCCGGTCATCGCGCTGGTGCTGGAGAAGGAAAACGCCATCGCCGACTGGCGCGGCCTGATGGGCGCCACCAACCCGGCCAACGCCGAGGCGGGCACCATCCGCAAGGAACTGGGCGTGAGCATCGAGGAGAACACCGTACACGGCTCCGACTCCCCGGAGTCCGCTTCCTACGAGATCCCCTATTTCTTCAACCAGCTGGAACTGGTTTAATCCGAAGCTGGTTCAGGCAGACCAAGAGCCCTTCGCGAGAAGGGCTTTTTTAGTATCCGGAAGGTATGGAAAAGACAGACATAAAGAATTTGACTCTGTCCGGGCTCGAGGCGTACATCTCGGGGCTGGGCAAGGAGCGTTTCCGCGCCAAGCAGATCTTCAAGTGGCTCTACCAGATGGACGCCATGGACTTCGACGAGATGACCAACGTCTCCAAGGAGTTTCGCGCGGTGTTGAAGGAGCGGGCCGAGATCAGCAATCTGGTCCCCGAGGCTGTCGAGGCCTCCGAGGACGGCACCCGCAAGTACCTGTTCAGGCTCGCCGATGGCGCCAGCGTTGAGAGTGTGCTCATCCCGGACGAGGGAAGAAACACGCTCTGTATCTCGAGCCAGGTCGGCTGCGCCATGAAGTGCGCCTTTTGCCTCACCGGCACATTCGGCCTGGCCCGCAACCTGACCACCGCCGAGATCGTGAACCAGGTCTGCGCCGTGAAGCGCGAGCACCCGGTGAACAACATCGTCTTCATGGGGATGGGGGAGCCCTTGGCGAATCTCGCCGCCGTGATCCCGGCGGTGCAGATCCTCACCGACCCGGACGGCTTCCAGCTCTCCACGCGCAAGGTGACCGTCTCCACGTCCGGCCTCGTTCCGGAGATGGCCGAGCTCGGCCGCGGCTGCACCGTGAACCTCGCGGTATCTCTGAACGCGACCACGGACGAGGTGCGCGACCAGATCATGCCGGTGAACCGGGCCTATCCCCTGAAGGAGCTCCTGGCCGCCTGCAAGGCCTTCCCGCTTCCTTCCAGGCGCTGGATCACCATCGAGTACGTGATGATACGGGATCTCAACGACACCCTGGACGACGCGAAGCGCCTGGTGCGCCTGATCAGCAACATCCCGTCCAAGGTGAACCTGATACCGTTCAACGAGCACGACGGCTGTTCCTTCAAGAGCCCCACCCAGGAGACCATCGACCGGTTCCACAAGTACCTTTTGGACAAGCACGTCACCGTGATCACCCGTTCCAGCCGCGGAGGGGACATCTCCGCCGCCTGCGGGCAGCTGAAGGGAAAGCTGGACCAGATGCACAACGATTAACGCGGCTGACACGACCAGCCGAACAGTACCTACTCTATATTCAATGACGCTGGAGGGAACTCATGGCTAACGAGGTAATCGGGGTAATCGGCGGCAGCGGACTGTACGAGATGGAGGGGATGACCGGGGTGACCCAGGTCACGGTGGACACCCCCTTCGGCCGCCCCAGCGACGAATACGTGACCGGCACGCTGGACGGGGTGCAGATGGTCTTTTTGCCGCGCCACGGCAAGGGGCACCGCTTCACCCCCAGCGAGGTGAACTACCGCGCCAACGTCTACGGCATGAAGAAGCTCGGCGTCACCCGGATCATCTCGGTGTCCGCGGTCGGCAGCCTCAAGGAGGAGATCGTCCCGGGACACATCGTGGTGCCGGACCAGTTCATCGACCGCACCCGCGGCTTCAGGAAGGACACCTTCTTCGGCAACGGCGTGGTCGGCCACGTCCAGTTCGCCGATCCCGTCTGCGGCGAGCTCTCCGACATCCTGTACCGCTCCGCCGGCGAGGTGGGGGCCACGGTGCACAAGGGTGGCTGTTACGTCTGCATGGAGGGACCGGCCTTCTCCACCCGCGCCGAGAGCCACCTGTACCGCTCCCTCGGAGCCTCCATCATCGGCATGACCAACCTGACCGAGGCGAAGCTCGCCCGCGAGGCCGAGATCTGCTACGGGGTCATCGCCCTGTCCACCGACTACGACTGCTGGCACGAGTCCCACGATGACGTCTCCGTCGAGGCGATCATCGAGATCATCAAGAACAACGTCGCCACCGCCAAGAAGATCATCCGCCGGGCCGTGACCCGCGTGGCGGCGGGGCGCGGCTGCGCCTGCGGTGACGCCCTGAAGTACGCGGTGATCAGCGACACCTCGGTGATTCCGGTGGAGACCCGGGAAAACCTGGAACTGATCCTCGGCAAATACCTGTAATACCCGCGCCGCACCCGCCGGAGCAGCCGGCGGGTGCCGTCGTGCCCTGCAACTCGAACCAACCAGATCCGCAACACACCGGAGGCTTTATGAGCATACTCGTCGTTGGATCCGTCGCGCTTGATTCCGTGCAGACCCCGTTCGGGGAGAGAGACCGCGTTCTCGGCGGCTCAGCCACCTACTTCTCCACCTCGGCAAGCTTTTTCACCGACGTCAACCTGGTTGCCGTGGTGGGGGAGGACTTCCCCGAGGAACACACCCGCTTTCTCAACTCGCGCAACATCGACCTCACCGGGCTTTCCCGCGTCCCCGGCCAGACCTTCCACTGGAAAGGGCGCTACGGCTACGACCTCAACGAGGCCCAGACCCTGGAAACCCACCTGAACGTCTTCGAGAGCTTCAAGCCCGTGATTCCCGAGGCGTATGCCGACGCGCAGTACCTGATCCTGGCCAACATCGACCCCGAACTGCAGATGGAGGTCCTGAACCAGGTGAAACAGCCGCGCGTGGTCGCCTGCGACACCATGAACTTCTGGATCTCCTCGAAGATCGAGGCGCTCAAGAAGGTGATCAGCCGGGTCGATTTCCTGATCATCAACGAGGGTGAGGCCCGCCAGCTCTCCGGCGAGGTGAACCTGGTCAAGGCCGCCCGCGCCATCATCGCCCTGGGGGTCAAGAACCTCATCGTCAAGCGCGGCGAGTACGGCGTGCTCATGTTCAACGGCCATTCCGTCTTCGCGGCACCCGCCTATCCCCTGGAGGAGGTCTTCGACCCGACCGGGGCAGGGGACACCTTTGCCGGCGGTTTCATGGGGTATCTGGCCAACACCGGCAACCTCTCCGACGAGGGGGTGCGCCAGGCGATCATCTTCGGCTCGGTGATGGCATCCTTCAACGTCGAGGCGTTCAGCCTGGACCGCCTGAAGACGCTGACCTATCCGGAGATCGAGGCGCGCTACCGCAGTTTCAAGAACATGACCCACTTCCAGGGAGTGGGGGAGCTGTGATTGTGCGGCTGCGGGGCGCCTGGTAAATGGCTCTTCATTGACAATGATGATCATATCTGTTAATTTTTCCCGGTGTATTTCCGCGAGTTTACCGTGAGGTTTATGATCCGTCCCAGAACCTTCATGCCGGTTGCCCTCCTCCTGCTTGCCTCTGGATGCGCCTTGAGCCAGGCTGAGAAGAACAAGTCCATCTATCACTACCAGATGGGGCAGTCCTTCTTTGCCGAGAACAACTTCACCGGCGCGCTCCAGGAACTGACCGAGGCGGAGAAGCTCACCCCCAAAGACCCCGAATTGCTTAACCTTCTGGGGCTTACCTATTTCCGCAAAGGACGCTACGAGCTCGCGGAAGCCAAGTATCTCAAGGCGCTGGACCTGCGGGAGAACTACTCCGAGGCGCGCAACAACCTCGGGGTCAACTACCTGGAGATGAAGCGCTGGGACGACGCCATCGCCCAGTTCAAGGTGGTCCAGGAGGATCTCTTCTTCCAGGGGCAGGACAACGCCGCGGGGAATCTCGGGCTCGCCTACTTGGGCAAGGGGGACTACCAGCAGGCCCTGGCCGTCCTGCGCGGCCTGGTCGCCAAAAACGGCAGCGACCCCCGCACCAGGGTGAACCTTGGGCGGGTCTACTTCGCCATGAACAAGACCGAGCTTGCCGTTGAAGAGTATCAGAAGGCGCTGCGCCTGACCCCTTCCTACGCGAGCGCTCACTACCACATGGGCCTGGCCCAGATGAAGTTGAAGGACGCCGATGCCGCCAAAAGCGCCTTCCAGGAAGTGGTGCGGATCGCCCCCGATTCCGAGATGGGGCAGCTCTCCAGGGAGTACCTGGACCTGCTCAAGGTGAGGTAACGTGGCAGAGCCAGATGTTGAAAACGGCGCGGAAATGCCGGTTGGGGAGTACCTGCGCAGTGTCCGTGAAGCGAAGGGGCTTGAGCTGGAGGAAGCCTCCCGCGTCACCAAGGTCGGCAAGAACTACCTTGCCGCCATCGAGCAGGGGGATTTCGGCAAGCTCCCCAACGCCGCCTACATCAAAGGATTTCTGAGACTCTACGCGGGCTTTCTCTCCCTGTCCGGGGACGAGGTGGTGGCCCGCTACGAGAAGGGACTGGCGCCTCCTCCGGGAGCCCAGCCCGAAGCGAGCGCTCCGCGCGCCTCGCATGCCCCGCGCGCGCAGGGGATGGCCCCGCCGACCGGGATCGATACCCTGGAGCGGGCCCGGATCCGCAACCCCGGCCGCTGGATCGTGCCGGCGCTGCTTCTGGGCGCCGTGGTGATCGCGGCGCTGTTCTTCACCGAGGGCGAGCCCCCCAGGGTGCAGCCTCCCCCGAGTGCCCCCGCACCGGCCGCTTCCCCGGCGCCGGCGCCGGTCGCCCAGCCCGTGCAGAAGCCGGTGAGCAGCGCGCGCAACGCGGCTGCCCCGGTGCCGGCCGGGACCGAGACCGCTCCGACATCGCCGGCGGGCAAGCAAAGCGGCATCGTGTTGCGGCTTCGTTTCAACCGTGACAGCTGGCTCAGCATCACTATCGACGACAGCATCTCCCAGCGCTACGACCTGAAAGCGGGTGACATCATCGAGTGGAAGGGACAGCGCTCCTTTGCCCTGGATCTCGGTGACGGCGGCGCCGTCGAGGCCGAGTTCAACGGCAAGCCGTTGAAGGCGCTGGGCGAAGCGGGCAAACCGGCGCATGTGGAACTGAAGGGCGATCAGCCGGCACCGTGACGGCGAGGAGCAGGCAGCGTTTTAGACGAGGGCGCTGAGGCTTTAATGGGAAGGGCGCCTTACGGGGGTGTTTCCTGCCGACGGCAACATGGTCCCCCCCTTGACGCCGCAAGCCTGTTGCGACAGGTAGTTACACCTTCTCGACATTATCGCGGCCGCAGCGCGCAACCGCGCTTGACACATCTAACCGCAGTGTTAGAATCAATCCTGCGGTTTTTAATAAGAATCTGGAGCCGATCTTGCCAAAGCAGCCGAAGCGAATACTAGTAGTAGACGACGAGGAGAATGCACGCATCGGCCTCTCCCGGTTGTTGGCCAAGGAAGGGTTCCTGGTAGACAGTGTGGCAAACGGGTTCGAGGCCCTCAACTACCTGCGCGAGCAGGAGGTGAACCTCATCGTCACCGACATCAACATGCCGGAGATGAACGGCATCACCTTCTTGAAGGAGTTGAACCGCAGTTACCCGGCGAGCAACGTGATCATGATCACCGCTTACGGCGGCGTGGAATCCTACATCGAGGCGATGAACCTGGGTGCCTTCGAATACATCAACAAACCGGTCAAGATCGACGAGCTGAAGTCGATCCTGAAAAAGATCTTCAAGGAAACGAGCCACTGAGCCACTGACCCAATGGCCGAACGGGGGGAGCAGATGCCAAGTTTCGACAAGATTCTCTTCGCCACCGATTTCTCCGAGAACTCCGACCACGCCTTCCGCTACGCCCTCGCGTTGGCCCGGCAGTTCAATGGCCGGCTGACCATCATCCACGTCATCAACGAGCCGGTGGACCTGCGCGGCTTCTACGTCCCGCACGTCTCCTTCGAGAACCTGGAGAAGGAGATCGAAGAGGGGGCGCAGAAGATGATGGCGACCTTCGTCGCCAACAACATCGCCGACTTCAACAACTACGAGACGGCGATCGTCACCGGCGTGCCGTGGGAGGAGATCCTGAGGCGGGCCGAAGCAGACCGCTCCTCCTGCATCGTGCTGGGCACCCAGGGTAGAAGCGGCATCGACCACCTGCTGTTCGGCTCCACCGCCGAGCGCGTGGTTAGAAAGGCACACTGCCCGGTGGTCACCGTCAGACTCCCCTGACGGTCGCGGCATACATCCATGCGGGGCAGCGTTCGCTGCCCCTTTTTTTTGACGAATGCTATCACAACGGGAAGGAGCAGGCCCCGATATGACCACTACGGAGAAAGAGCCGCGCGGCCGCGTGCTGATCGTCGACGATGAAAAGGTCATCCTCGATCTCACCGGCATCATCCTCAAAAACCGCGGCTACGAAGTATTCACCGCACTGAGCGCGCAGGAGGGGCTGGCGACCATCGAGGTCGAGCGCCCCGAGCTGGTCCTTTTGGACTACATGATGCCGAACATGGACGGCCTCACCGCGCTCAAGGAGATCAAGAGGCTCTACCCCGACACCTACGTGATCATGTTCACCGGCAAGGGGAGCGAGGAGATCGCCGTCGAGCTGATGAAGGCGGGCGCCTCCGACTACATCCTCAAGCCCTTCAACAACCAGGACCTCGTCGAGCGCATCGAGAGCGTCCTCAAGCTGCGCGGCATCGAGCTGCAGAACAAGGCCCTCTTGAGCGAGCGCGAGAGGCTTCTGGCCGAGATCGCGGACTGGAACCGCGAGCTGGAGGCGCGGGTACAGGAGAAGAGTGAGGCCCTTTCCCGGGCCCAGGCCGAGGTGGTCCAGTCGGAAAAACTCGCCTCGCTTGGCTACCTCTCCGCCGGGATGGCGCACGAGATCCGCAACCCCCTCAACTCCATCGCGCTCTTCGTGCAGCTCATCAAGGGGGGGCTGGACGAGCCGGAGCGCCAGGAATACGTCGACAAGATCCTGAAGGAGGTGGACCGGATCGACAACATCCTCGGCAAACTCCTGGACGCCTCGAAGCGCCCCAAGTTCGAGATCAGCGAGGTGCGCATGGACCGCGTCCTGGAGCACACACTCGAGGCGTTCACGCCGCAACTGCGCCAGAAGCGGATCAAGGTGGTGCGCGACTACAGGAACATCCCGCCCGCCATCAAGGCGGACCCGATGGAGATCGAGCAGATCTTCACCAACCTGTTTTTGAACTCCATCCATGTCATGCCCGAGGAGGGGACCCTGACCGTGGAGCTCGACCAGGACCAGGATTACATCAGCCTCAGGGTGTCCGATACCGGCCCCGGCATCCCGCCGGAGAACCTCCCCAACATCTTCGACCCTTTCTTCACCACCAACAGCCGCGGCACGGGGCTCGGGCTCTCGGTGGTGCTGCGCATCGTGAAGACCTACCGGGGGAAGATCGAGGTGGAGAAAAGCGACCCCACCGGCACCACCTTCGCGGTGCGCCTGCCGCTCAACGCGCCCAGGTAAGGGGCGGTTTCCACTTTTCTTTTCGGCCGCATTTCTGTATGATGGCCCATTCCATCATGCCTTGAGGTCGAAATGACAGCAGAGAACAGGGGCAAAATCCTCCTGGTAGACGACGACAAGTTCTTCCTGAAGGTGATGTCCGATGCCTTCACCGGCGCGGGCTTCGCCGTAGTGACCGCAGAGGACGGCCTCCTCGGGGTCGAGGCCTACGCCGCCGAGGACTTCGATGCCGTCATAGTCGACCTGGTGATGCCCCGGATGGGAGGGGTGAGCGCATCGCTGGAGATCGGGCGTCTGGCCAAGGAGCCGGACCCGATCATCATCCTGTTGACCTCCATGTTCCAGGGCGCCCCGCACGAGCACCCCATTCCCGAGATGGGCGCCAAGGTGCACATCCCTAAATCCACCTCTCCGCTGGACATCGTCATCATCGTCGAACAGCTCCTGGAAAGAAAACGGCGCGACACCGGCGCCGCCTGACGGACACCCCATGCCATTTCTGTTACGTAACCTCACCCTGGTCCCCGGGGTGGAGGAGAGTGCGCTACGCCCGCTGGCTGCTGCCAAGCTGGGGGTGCGCGAATCGGAGATCACGGCGCTCACCCTGGTCAGAAAAGGGGTCGACGCGCGGAAAAAGGGTGCCATCAAGCTGGTGTACACCGTCCAGGTGACCCTGAAGGATGAGTCGCGGGTCCGCCCTTCAGGCGACCTGTCCCGGGTCGAGGCGGGAGCGCCGCTGCGGTTCCCGAGGCTTGCCTCCGCGGAGCGCATCGTCATCGTCGGCATGGGGCCGGCGGGACTCTTCGCGGCCCTGCGGCTCGCCGAGTACGGGCTTACCGCGCGGGTCATCGAGCGCGGGCGCGACGTGGACCGGCGCGCCTCCGACGTGTCGCGCTTCTGGCGCCTGGGCGAGCTTTGCGAACAGAGCAACGTGCAGTTCGGCGAGGGTGGTGCCGGGACCTTCTCCGACGGCAAGCTCACCACGAGGGTGAAGGATCCCAACTGCGGGTGGGTGCTGCAGCGCCTGGTCGACTTCGGTGCGCCCCCCGAGATCCTCTACGCCGCCAAGCCCCATATCGGCACCGACCGTTTGCGTGCGGTGGTGCGCGGCATCCGGGAACGCCTCATCGAGACCGGTTTCCGGATCGGTTTCGAGAGCCGGCTGACCGGCATCGGCATCGCCCAGGGCACCGTGCAAAGCATCGTGGTGAACGACGCCGACGAAGAGCCGTGCGACTCCCTGGTGCTGGCGCCGGGGCACAGCGCGCGCGACACCTACGCCCTTTTGAATGAGCTGGGGGTGACCCTGGAGCAGAAGCCGTTCGCGGTGGGGCTCCGGGTGGAGCACCCGCAGGCACTCATCAACGAGATCCAGTACGGCCGCAACGCGCATCCCGCGCTGCCGCCGGCGGAATACGCGCAGACCTACAACAACGAGGCGACCGGGCGTGCCGCGTATTCCTTCTGCATGTGCCCCGGTGGGGTGGTCGTGGCGGCCGCCTCCGAGGCGGGGGGAGTGGTGGTGAACGGCATGAGCGGCTACCGGCGTAACGGCCCGTACGCCAACAGCGCCCTGGTGGCCACCGTGGGGCCGGCGGACTTCGGCGGGCATTCGCCGCTTGCGGGAGTCGAGTTCCAGCGCGAGCTGGAGCGACGCGCCTTCGTGGCGGGAGGGGAGAGCTACCGGGCGCCGGCCCAGAGCCTGCTCGACTTCATCGGGCGGGGCGGGGGGCGGATCCTCTCCAGCTACCGTCCCGGCGTGACCGAGTATGATCTCGCCTCGCTGCTCCCGATGCCGGTCGTGGCGACCTTGAGGGAAGGGATCGAGCACTTCGACCGCAGGATGCGCGGCTTCATCAGCGCCGAGGCGACGCTTACCGCCGTCGAAACCCGGACCTCCGCGCCGTTGCGCATCTTGCGTGGGGCGGATCTGCAGTCCCTGAGCCACCGCGGCCTCTATCCGACCGGGGAGGGTGCCGGTTACGCCGGCGGCATCATGAGCGCCGCGCTGGACGGCATACGCGTGGCCGACGCCATCGCGGCACGGATCGCCGGAAGCTAAAAGCCGTATCGCAAAGAACGCGTAAGTATCCGCGAAGAGCGGAAAGAAAGACTTTGGGGTTTAACAACAAAAAGCCTTCCTGGTGTGCTTTGCGCCTACTCGGCGTGCTTTGCGTAACTGCTTTTAAAAGCGGTACCGCAAAGAACACGGAGTATCCGCGAAGAACGGAAAGAAGGATTTTGGGTTTAACAACAAAAAAGCCTTCCTGGTGTGCTTCGCGCCTACTTGGCGTGCTTTGCGTAACTGCTTTTAAAAGCGGTATCGCAAAGGACGCGGAGTATCCGCGAAGAGCGGAAAGAAGGATTTTGGGTTTAACAACAAAAAAGCCTTCCTGGTGTGCTTTGCGCCTCTTGGCGTGCTTTGCGTAACTGCTTTTAAAAGCGGTATCGCAAAGGACACGGAGTACCCGCGAAGAACGGAAAGAAGGATTTTGGGTTTAACAACAAAAAAGCCTTCCTGGTGTGCTTCGCGCCTACTCGGCGTGCTTTGCGTAACTGCTTTTAAAAGCGGTATCGCAAAGGACACGGAGTACCCGCGAAGAACGGAAAGAAGGATTTTGGGTTTAACAACAAAAAAGCCTTCCTGGTGTGCTTCGCGCCTACTCGGCGTGCTTTGCGTAACTGCTTTTAAAAGCGGTATCGCAAAGGACACGGAGTACCCGCGAAGAACGGAAAGAAGGATTTTGGGTTTAACAACAAAAAAGCCTTCCTGGTGTGCTTCGCGCCTACTCGGCGTGCTTTGCGTAACTGCTTTTGACTTAACATGGAGCTTTCAACACAAGGAGCCTTACTTTGAAAAAAACCGTTGCCGAAATAAAGGACCGCGATGTCGTCGAGGCGGTCTTCCTGGTCAAGGAAAAGATCGTCGCCATGGCCAAGAACGGCAAGCCGTACCTCACCCTGAAGCTGATGGACAAGACGGGTGAGGTCGACGCCAAGGTCTGGGACAACGCCGACCAGGTAGGCTCCCTCTTCGATCGCAACGATTTCCTGGCGGTCAAGGGTAAGGCGAGCGTCTATCTCGGCAAGATGCAGCTCATCGTTTCCGAGCTGAAGCGGGTCCCCGAAGAGTCGGTGGAACTCGCCGATTTTCTCCCCGAGACGGATCGTGACATCAAGGCCATGGTCGCCGAACTGCACGCCATGGTGGCGACCCTTACCGATCCCGACCTGGCGCGTCTTTTGCGCTCTTTCTTCGAGGACCCGGAGCTCCTGGCCCAGTACCGCACCGCACCGGCGGCCAAGGGGATGCACCACGTCTACCTGGGGGGACTCCTGGAGCACTCGCTCGCCGTGGCGAAGCTGGTCGACGCCATGGTGCCGCTCTACCAGGGGCTGAACCGCGATCTCCTCATCACCGGGGCTCTGCTGCACGACATCGGCAAGGTGCGGGAGATGACCTACCTGCGCTGCTTCGACTACTCCGACGAGGGGAAACTGATCGGCCACATCACCATCGGCGTCGAGATGCTGCAGGAGCGGATCGCGAAGCTCCCCGACTTCCCGGTCGAGCTCGCTATGCTGCTGAAGCACATGATCCTGTCGCACCACGGCCAGTACGAGTACGGCTCGCCCAAGCGCCCGAAGACGCTGGAGGCGACCATCCTGAACTACCTGGACGACCTCGATTCCAAGATCAACGGCATCAGGACCCACATCCGCAAGGAGCCCGACAACCCATCGCGCTGGACCTCGTAC
Source organism: Geomonas oryzisoli (assembly GCF_018986915.1). Classification (NCBI taxonomy): domain Bacteria; kingdom Pseudomonadati; phylum Thermodesulfobacteriota; class Desulfuromonadia; order Geobacterales; family Geobacteraceae; genus Geomonas; species Geomonas oryzisoli. The sequence goes on along the minus strand of NZ_CP076723.1, from coordinate 2,703,516 downwards.
CACCGCCTCTACGACCGCTACTTCTTCAAGGAGAAGCCGCTCGCGGAGCAGGGGGGAGGGGAGCCGGCCGAGGCCCCCGGGCACGCTGCCTTCCCCGACTGCCTGGAGCCTTCCGAGCTGATGCCGGAAACGGTACCCGCTCCAGCTCCGCAGATGAGCGAGCCGGAGCGACCCGCGCCGGAAAAGCCGCGCCAGGAACAGCGGGGCGGCGACCAGGGGCGTAAATCCTTCAGCAACAACCCCTTCGCCATCCTGAAGAAGTGATGGCATGCCGCATCTACCGGAGAGCCCCGCACCTCACGGACCGGAGGCTCCCAGCACGGAGGAATTGCCATGTTATTCGAGACCATAGTGGTGGGCCCCTTGGGGGTGAACTGCTTCATCCTGGGGGACAAGCAGAGTAACGAGGGGATCGTGGTCGACCCCGGCGCCGACTGCGAGATGATCCTCGCCGCGGTGAGGGAGTTCGGGCTGAAGGTCAAGTACATCATCAACACCCACGGCCACTTCGATCATATCGGCTGCAACCGGACTCTCAAGGAGAAGACGGGGGCGCAGCTTCTGGCTCACAAGGAGGACGTTCCCTTCCTCGTCAACGCCGGACGCTCCGCCCAGAAGTACGGCCTGAACGTCGAGGACTCTCCGGAGCCCGACGCCTTTCTCACCGACGGTATGAAACTGGCCTTCGGGCGGCGCGAGATCGAGGTGCTGCACACCCCCGGGCACACCCAGGGCGGGTGCTGCCTCTACCTCGCCAACGAAAAGCTGCTGATCACGGGTGACACCCTGTTCGCGGACTCGGTCGGGCGCACTGACCTCCCCGGCGGCGACCACGGCCAGTTGATCGATTCCATCCAGAAAAAGCTCATGCCGCTGCCGGACGACACCATCGTCTGGCCCGGACACGGCCCCTCCAGCACCATCGGGCAGGAGCGGCGTTTCAACCCGTACCTCAACGAGTAGGGGGAGCCATGCTCAAAGGCAAGGAGATCGTTCTCGGCGTCACCGGCGGCATCGCCGTCTATAAGGCGGTGGAGCTCTTGCGCCTGCTGGTGAAGGCCGGCGCCAACGTGCACGTGGTGATGACTAGGTCGGCCACCGAATTCGTGACGCCGCTCACCTTTCAGACCCTGTCCCGCAACCCGGTGCACCTGGAGCTCTTCAACCTGATCTCGGAAGAGAAGATCGGGCACATAGCGCTCGCCGACCGCGCCGACCTCTACATCATCGCCCCCGCGACGGCCAACGTCATCGGCAAGATCGCCCACGGCATCGCCGACGATCTGCTGACCACGACCGTGATGGCGACCCGGGCGCCGGTGCTGATCGCGCCCGCGATGAACGTCAACATGTACCGCAACCCGATCTACCAGGAGAACGAGGCGCGGCTCAAACAGCACGGCTACCTCTTCGTCGCCCCTGCCTGCGGCATGCTGGCCTGCGGCTATGAAGGGGAGGGGAAGCTGCAGGCGCCCGAGGTGATCTTCGAGGAGGCCGTGGCGGCCCTGACCCCGAAGCGCCTGGCCGGAGAGAGAATCCTGGTCACCGCGGGGCCGACCCTCGAGGAGATCGACCCGGTGCGTTACATCAGCAACCATTCCTCTGGCAAGATGGGATACGCCATCGCGCGCCAGGCCCGTCTGAGGGGGGCGGCAGTGACCCTGGTCACCGGCCCGAGCTGCCTGGCACCGCCGGTCGGGGTGGAGGTGATCCGGGTGCAGAGCGCTCAGGAGATGCGGGACGCGGTGCAGGGGTGCCTTTCCCGCATCGACGTCGTCATCAAGGCGGCCGCCGTGGCTGACTATCGCCCGAAGACGCGCGCCGGGGAAAAGGTCAAGAAGAGCCAGGAGAGCCTCTGCATAGAGCTGGAGAAGAACCCGGACATCCTGGCGGAGCTTGGGGCAAACAAAGGGGGACGCATCCTGGTCGGTTTCGCCGCCGAAACCCAGGACCTCGTGCGCAACGCGGGAACGAAGCTCAAGGCGAAGAACCTGGATATGGTGGTGGCCAACGACGTCTCCCAGGAAGGCGCGGGCTTCAACGTCGACACCAACATCGCCAAGCTGTTGTTCGGCGACGGGCGCGTCGAGGAACTTCCGATGATGGGCAAAGAGGAACTGGCGGGGGTGATCCTGGAAAACGTGGAGACGTTGCGGGCGGCGAGGAAGAAGAAGTAGTAGGCGCTACTTGGAGAGGATCTGCAGCAGCAGTTCCGGCTCGCAGATCGCTTCCTTGAGTTTCAGCTTCAACTCGTCGAGCTCCGCGTAGGCCTGAGGCTTGGTGATTTTGCCGGTGCGGTACAAAAGGCGCAGATTCTTGCGCACCGCCTCCGCCGCCGCCAGCGCCCGCTCACCGGTCGGGTCGGCGTGGAAGAAGCGTGAGGAGTCGTCGTTGTTCAGGAAATCGAAGACGGCTTCCTGGGCCAGCTGCATGTACTCCTCCCGGTCGTTTTCCTCGAGGACGTAGCTCGAACTGTCGGATAGGGTCTGCAGGATGCTCTGCCATTTCTCCAGGCGGCTCACCAGCAGGATGGAGTTGAAGATCTTCTTGTTGGTGCCGAAGGAGAAGATGGTGTCCGAGAGAACCTTGCGCAGCAGCTGGTCGTTGCTGCTGAAGTGTTCCAGCGAAACCTTCTTCGCGGTCTCCCAGATCTCCTTCTCCACGTAGTTTTCGAAGCGCATCTCCCAGTAGGCGTGCTTGAGGGTGAGCGAGGAAAAACTGCGCATCACCTTGTAGGGGACGTAGTAGTTGTGGGCGATGCAGTCCGCGGCCAGGTGGCTGAGATACCCGTAGGCGCAGGCCTGCTGGGCGGGATCGCCGGCCTTGTCCAGGACCCGGTGCCCGATGCGCCAGCGGTGGCAGTGCTGCAGGTAGTGGGTGAACTTCTTGCCCAGCGTGATGTCGGCGGCGATGGTGCCGTAAAGGAAGTCGTAGGGATGGGCCGAGATGATGGCGGCGACTGCCGGCTTCAGGGCGTCCAGGTTGTTCAGCACGTTCATGCCCAGTTGAAGGTGCACGCCGGCACCCCAGGCGAGGGCCTGCTCGGGGAGCGCCAAGACCAGCATGGATGTGACGAGCAGTAAAAGCGGCATGCCTTCGAGCATAGTTAATGAAACCGGAAATGTAAAGGGGTTTAGGATGGCGGAGATGGAGGAGCGGGAGCTGCTGTTACGCTCGCTGAAAGGGTACCTGGTGGATCTCGCCGACAGCGGTGTGGACGATCTCGTCTTTGCTACCGGCACCGTCACGGCTCCGCCTTTGGCCGCTGCATCCTCCGGTGCGTCCGTCGCTCCTGCGGCCGCAGCAGCTCAGGCACAGGCACAGGCGCAGGCGCAGGCACAGGCACAGGCACAGGCACAGGCACAGGCGGCGATTCCAGCCGAAGCGGTGTCGGCCGAGGCTGCCGTGTCCGCCGCCGCACCCGTAGCATCTGCGGCGGCAGTGTCCTCCCCGGCGCAGGACGCGGAAGTTCCGTGCCGCCAGGAAGGAAACCCGCAGGCGCGCCTGCTCTTCTTGATGGCCGGCCCCGGGTACGACGGAGCCGCGGGGGACCTGCTGGCCAAGATCATCGGGGCCATGAAATTCACGACGGACCAGGTCTGCCTGCTGAGCTTCGATGCGGAGGGAGACGTAGCCGGCGTGGCGGCCGGCGTGATCAAAAGGATAGAGACGGTAGCGCCTGAGGCGGTGGTTGCGCTGGGTGAAGAGGCGACGGCGCTGCTTCTGGGCGGGAGCGCTTCACTGGAGCGGGTACGCGGCAAATGGCACGACGTCCGGGGCAGGGCGGTCATGCCGACCCTGCACCCCGAGCTGTTGTTGGAGGACGAGGGGCTCAAGCGTCACGTCTGGGAGGACATGAAGCTTGTGATGCGCCGACTGGCCGGAGCGGCCTAGCGCGGGTTGGTGCATGACTTCAATTTGCCGGTTTCGAACAGCGCGATGGGCTGCTGCTCGACGCAGGTCTTTCCGTCCACCTCGGCCCGCGTAGCCAGGACACAGCTCTCCAGCTTGCCGGAGGGATAGAAGCTGATCAAGCTGTACTCGTTGCAGACCAATGCCTCGTAATAGAAAAAGTTCTTGGTGATGCAGCTTTTGAGCATGCCCAGCTCATAGAATTCCGCAGTTGAGAGCGTGTTGCACGTCACACCGCTCAAGATGGTGACGTCGCCCAGGTTGCACGATTTGAGATCTCCATTGGGATAGTAGATGATCTCCGAGCCGGCATTGCAGATGGAGGCGTCCAGCGCCTGTGCCTGTTCGGTTGCGACGGCCATCAGGAACATCAGTATCAGCAGCGTCCGCTTCATTGATCACCTCCGGCTCCAGTATTGACTCCCCCCGAATAACCCCGCCAAGTATAGATTCCCTGTTGGAGAATTCAAATCAATCCTTTCCCCGTTTCTTGACTCCCTTCTTTGGTTAGCTATCCTTAATCGGCTTTAAGGTGGCCAATTTCAGTCAGAAAGGAGATCGTCATGGCTAAAAAACATCGCATCATCACGGTCCTTGTCAGTGCCTGCCTGCTCACTTCCCTCGTCGGTTGCACCCACGACACCCGCACCACCAAACACGAGACTGCGGAGGAATACGTCGACGACGCGGCCGTCACCACCCGCGTCAAGGCCGCCATCTTCGACGAACTGGCGCTGAAGACCTTCCAGATCAACGTGACCACGTACCAGGGGGTGGTGCAACTGAGCGGGTTCGTGGATTCGGCTGAAAACGCGAGGAGGGCGGGTGAAATCGCCCGCGGCGTGAAGGGAGTGAGGGAAGTGAAGAACGACCTGATCACCAAGTAGCGGAGCAAAAAAAAAGCCCCCTCCTTTATGGAGGGGGCGCGTCGCTTGTTAGTGATGAGGCCTGCTGTGGGATTTACCCTGGCCTGCCTGCCCGCCTGTCTGTTGTTTCGCCCTGCCGGATTGTCCGGACTCCTCACCGCCACGCTCTTTCCCGAAGGACTTCATGACGTCGGCCATGTTGTCGTATTCCCGGTCTTCCATTTTCTGGATTTCCTCGAGGACCACTTTCTCAGCTTTCATGTGCTGAGCATGTTTGAGAAGGTCCTGTTTCTCAGCCGGGAAGTCTATGCCTTTGAGATGTTTTGTCACGTCGGCCGGAGAATGACCAGTACCCCTGGTTGCCATAACTTCCTCCTTCTGCTGAATTATTTATTCCCGATCACAAGTCGATTATATTGAATTGGTTTTTTTTAATCAATTCAAAAAACCCGCACAATGAGTACCGATCGGGATCAGAAACAGAGCTGTGCCAGGACCATCAAAAGCCCGGTGCCGCACACGAACCAGGTAATGTAATCGCCGATCTTACCGGCACCATCGTCTACTGGTTCGGCGGCCGGCCCCCTATGGGGCGCTAACCCTGGATTCCGAAGATAGTTCTCGGTATCGGCATTGCCAGCACGGTGGCCAGCGACAGCACGTCCAGCAGGCGACGACGCGAGTTCAGCTGCTCCAGTGCCGCCAGAAACGCCGCCATGAACAGGACGGTGACAACGGGAGAGGGGGCGAGTGCCATGGTCGCGGTGAGCGTGGTCAACAGCGCCGTGATCTGGAAGACGCCCATCCCCGCGTCACTGGGCGGTCTTAAGCCAGCAGCGCAGCATCTCCGCGACGCTCCAGGCCTGGGCGATGCAACCCCTGGGGTTGTAGGGCTGCTCGGCATCGAAGATCTCGCTGATGGAGCCGATGCACTGCTGGTTCAGCTGCTGCACCAGTCCTTCCAGAAAGGAGCGCGCCGCGCCGACCTGGTCCGGGTAGAGCTTCATCCACGCGTCGACGAAGGGGCCGATGAGCCAGGGCCAGACGGTCCCCTGGTGGTAGGCGGCATCGCGGGCCCTGAGGTCGCCGTGGTAGGTCGGCTTGTAGTCCGGGTGTCCCGGGGCGAGGGTACGTAACCCCACCGGGGTCAGCAGGCGTTGGCGCACCGTGTCCAGCACCTGGGACCAATGGTCCCGCGCCAGGACGGGGAACGGGAGCGAGATGGCGAAGAGCTGATTGGGGCGGCAGGCGTTGTCGTCGCCGAACTCGCCGTCGACGACGTCGTAGAGGTAGCCCCCGTCGGCGTACCAGAAGCGCTGGTTGAAGGAGCGATACGCCTGGTCGGCAAAGGCGCTCAGCTGTCGCGAGTACTGCTCGTCCCCGGACTGCTCGGTCCACTGCTGCATCAGGCGCAGCGCGTTGTACCAGAGCGCGTTCAGCTCCACGGCCTTGCCCCGGCGCGGCGTGACCACCCAGTCCCCCACCTTGGCGTCCATCCAGGTGAGCTGGTACCCCTCGGCCCCCTGCTTCAAAAGCCCGTCGCTCGGGTCGATCCCGATGCCGAAACTGGTGCCGGAAAGGTGCCGGTCGATGATCTCCCGCATCTGGGGCATGATCATGTGCAGCGTGGCCCGGTCGTTGGTGTACTCAAGGTAGCGGTTCAGCGCGTGGAAAAACCACAGGCTCGCGTCGGCCGTGTGGTAGAGCCCTTCGTTGTGCCCCTCGGGGAAGAGGTTTGGGATCAGTCCGTTCTTCACGTAGTGGGCGAAGGTGCGCAGGATCCATCCCGCCTCGGTGTGGCGTCCGGTGGCCAGGGTGAGCCCCTCCAGCGAGATCATGGTGTCGCGCCCCCAGTCGGTGAACCAGTGGTAGCCGGCGATGACCGTGCAGACCTCGTCCCCCATGGCATGGGCCCGCACGCTGTCCTTGTGGCGGCCGGCCGGGGTGATGATGAACTGGTCGGTGGCAAGCACCAGCTCGGCCGGGAGCCCCTGACGTGCCCTCGGGTCCGCCGCAGCGACAAGAAGCCGGCGCCGCTCCCGCTCCATCTCCAGGGCCGCCGCCGGGGGGAGCGCCGCGATGGTTTCCCAGGTTTCGGTGGAGGCGGTGAGTGAGGCGTTCTGGCCGCTCGCGAGATCGACCGCGAAGTACCCGGCGGTCCACAGCGTCCCCAGGGAATCGTAGCCGCGGGCGCTTTCCACGTCGTAGAAGATGTCGGTGCTGTGCTTCTCCTCCAGGGTGAAGTTACCCCTGCCGCCGTTGATCACGAGCCTCAGCTGGGGAGAGTTGGCGCCGGAGGAGATCTGGTAGCGGTTCTGCACCGCGGTGAACATGTAGGGATCGTCGGAGACGATGTCGACCGAGGCGTCGTGGGGGCGGAACTGCAGGTAGGGCTGCAGCTTGAGGCGCACCATCTTCTCCCCGGAGACCAGGCGGTAGATCAAGTGCACCGTGTTCTGGCGGTGCACCATGACCAGCTGCTTCTCGATCACGGTACCGTCCAGCTCGTAGCGCCAGACCGGCATGCCGTCCTCGAGTCGGAACCCGGTCAGATACTCAAGACCGTGGAAGTCGAGCCCTCCCTCCTTCTGGTCCCCCCCGAAGCGGCGCATGCTCCCGTCGGGGAAGCGGATCGCCTCGGTGAGACGGTTCAGCATCACGATGCGTCCCATCGGCGAGGGGTAGGCGGCGATGAGCAGGCCGTGGTAGCGCCGGGTCAGCGCGCCGCAGACCGTCCCGGAGGCGTATCCCCCCAGGCCGTTGGTCACAAGCCACTCCTGCTCGAGCAGCTGCCGGGTCTTCACTTCCTCATCGTGGCGGTCGAAATGGAATTCCCGCGTCACCGTGGTCATGGCTGGTCCCCTCCCTCCGGCACCGGCATCAGTACCAGCGTCGCGTACCCCTGCAGGCGCCAGAACTTCTCCGTGTCGAGCTTCGGCGTGCCGGAACCGCCGAACTCTATCTTTTCGCTACTCCAAAGTGTCTTCCAGGCGCACCCGAAGGGGGGGGCAAGCATCGGCTCCGGGATCGGAACCAGGTGCTGCTCGCGCCCAAGGTTCACCAGCACCAGGCGCTGCTCTTCCTCAAGGAAGTAGCGCAGCAGAAAACCCGATCTCCCCAGCACCGCCCCTTCGATATGGCAGGCGTAGCCGCGGCTGAAGACCGGGTCCTCGCGTCGCAGACGGATCAGGTCCCGGTACAGCGCGTAGACCTTGCCGTGGCGCTCGCGCTCCCTCAGGTCGAGGCGCGACTGCTGGAAGGTCTCCAGCTCGTAGGGTTTGTCGATGGTGTCGATCACCTCGGGGGAGTCGACGTTGGTGAACTGTTTCAGGAACTCGATGCGGCCGGCGTGGACCTGCTGAGAGGTCTCCGGGCTCAGGTCGGCGAAGTACAGAAAGGGGGAGCTGGCCGAGAATTCCTGCCCCTGGAAGATCATCGGGGTCTGGGGGAGCAGAAACAGCAGTGCGGTCATGGCCCGCAGCCCTGCCGGGTTGGTGAGCCGGTCGATGCGGATGCCCCAGGCGGAGTTGCCGATCTGGTCGTGGTTCTGGATGTAGTTGATGTAGCTGTCGGGGCTGTGGCCCATGGTGGGGGAGCCGCGCCGCTTCCCCTGCCAGAAATAGAACTGCCCCTGGTACAGGTAGCTCCACTTGGCGCAGGAGATCATCTCCTGGGGGGAGCCGTAGTATTCGGAGTAGTAGGCGTCGTGGTAGCCGGTGAGGGCTACGTGGGCGCTGTGGTGGAAGTCGTCGTTCCAGACCCCGTCCATGCCGAAGCCCCCTTCCTCCCTGGGGCGCAGGCAACGGTAGTCCTGATTCTCGTTCTCGGCCACCAGCAGCAGGCGGCGTTTGCCGGCGCGCTCCCGGACCCGGCTGGTGATGTCCCCCAGGATGTGGATCTCGGAGTCGTCGATGATGGCGTGGCTGGCGTCGAAGCGCAGGCCGTCCAGGTGGAACTCGTCGATCCAGTAGGCGGCGTTGACCATGAAGAACTCGCGCACGGGCCCGCTTTGCCTGCCGTCGAAATTCATCACCTTGCCCCAGTCGCTTTCCTTCTCGCCGTAGTAGAAGTCCGAGAAGCGGGCGAGGTAGTTGCCTTCCGGGCCGAAATGGTTGTAGACCACGTCCAGCATGACCCCCAGGCCGAGGCTGTGGGCGCGGTCCACGAAGCTGCGCATGTCGTCGGGCTTGCCGTAGAGCCTGGTGGGGGCGAAGTGGTTGACGCCGTCATACCCCCAGCCGAACCGGCCGGGGAAATCGGCTACCGGCATCACCTCGACCATGGTGATGCCGAGGTCCTTGAGCGCCGGGAGCTGCTCCTGGGCGGCGCGCCAGGTCCCTTCCATGGTGAAGGTGCCCAGGTGCAGTTCGTAGATGACGTGCCCCTCGCGATCCACCCCGGTCCACCCCTGGTCGCTCCAGGCGAACGTTGCGGCGTCGATCACCTGGGAGGGGCCGTGCGGCCCTTCGGGCTGGAAACGGGAGGCGGGGTCGGGGAAGCACTCCCCGCCGTCCAGGCAGTAGCGATACCGGGAGCCGGCACCGGCCTCGCGGCAGATGCCGGAGAAATAGCCTCCTTCCTCCGGGGCGAGCAGGGTCGCTTGCGGCGACGGAGCCCCCTCGAGCACCACCTCCACCTCCATGTGCCCCGGCGCCCAGACCCTGAAATGCACGCCTTCCGGGACCACTTCCGCTCCGATCGGCATCCTTCTCTGTACCGCAGCCATCGCCCCTCCCGAGCCACAAAGCGTTGCAGGAGGCCTCGCGTCCTCCACTTCTGCAAAGGGGGCAGGGGGGCGAGGTAGCCACAGCGCCCCCTTCTGCAACGTACTTTAAATCCCCCTCAATCCCCCTTTGCGAAAGGGGGACGTTCATTGTCTGGAAAAATTAACACGCTTTAAAATAACACACTCCGTGAATTTTAAAACCGAAACGGCGCCGGACCATCTTCATGTGCTTTTCTCGGTGTCGCCCCGACCGCCGGAGTGACGCAACTGTACATGGAGGCAGGAGGGCGAAGACTCGCCATGTCCGCCATCTTATTGGGGGAAAGCGCACTTTTTTGCGTGAAGTGTTTGACAGAAAATCCGTCACTGATAGTATTGGGTTTTGTTAATTTGAATGAATTAACCTTGTGCTAATTAGATTGACCGCTACCGCAGATATCTCACCCCTCAGGGAGGATCCTATGTCAGGGAGCGTTCTAATCACGGGGGGAGCCGGTTTCATCGGTTCCCACTTGGCCGACGAGCTGCTGCGTCACGGCTACCGGGTGCGGGTGCTGGACAGCCTGGTGCCGCAGGTCCACGGCCCCGATGCGGGCCGGCCGTCGTACCTGGACCTCGAGGTCGAGCTGATCAAGGGGGACGTGCGCGACCCGGCCGCGGTGCAAAAAGCGCTGATCGGCACCGAAGCGGTGTTCCACATGGCCGCCATGGTGGGGGTCGGCCAGAGCATGTACGAGATCGAGCGCTACACCTCGGCCAACAACTGCGGCACCGCGGTGCTGCTCGAGGCGATGGCACAGGCCCGGGGGGACCGGAAGCTGATTGTCGCTTCCAGCATGAGCATCTACGGGGAAGGGCGCTACCGGGACAGCAGCGGGGCGTGCTACGACGACGTGAGCAGGGAGGTCGGGCAGCTGCAGCGGGGGGACTGGGAGCCGCTTCGTGATGACCGCGAGCCGCTGATCCCGGTGCCGACGCCCGAGGAGAAGACGCCGTCGCTCGCCTCGGTGTACGCCCTGTCCAAGTACGACCAGGAACGCATGGCGCTCATCGTCGGGAACTGCTACCGCATCCCGGTGATCGCGCTGCGGTTGTTCAACGTGTACGGCACCAGGCAGGCCCTTTCCAACCCCTACACCGGGGTGCTCGCCATCTTCGCCTCCAGGCTCATGAACGGTAACCCGCCCCGCATCTTCGAGGACGGCCGCCAACTGCGCGATTTCGTCAGCGTGCACGACGTGGCGACCGGGTGCCGGCTGGCGCTGGAGGTGGACCAGCAGAAGCAGCAGCTCTTCAACATCGGCAGCGGCGCCAACATATCGGTACTGCAGGTGCTGGAGCGTTTCTGTGAGGTGCTCAACCTGACCGCCATCGAGCCAGAGATCACCGGCAGCTACCGTGCCGGCGACATCAGGCACTGCTTCGCCGATATCAAGAGCGCCAAGGAGATCCTGGGGTACGCGCCGCGGGTTCCCTTTGTCGAGGGGCTGAGGGAGCTGGCGAACTGGCTGGAGGGTGAGGTTGCGGTAGACCGGGTCGCCGAGGCGCATGCCGAGCTGGCCCAGCGGGGACTGACGCTATGAGCCGCCCGGGTGTCGAGCCGCTGCCGGAACATTTCGGCATGGTGGAGTGGTTCAGGGTCGGCGAGCGGGAGCGGGTGGAGCGGGTGCTCGCCGACATGAAGAGGCTCGGGGCGAGGCGGCTGCGCACCGGCATCTCCTGGGCCGACTGGTACACCAGCGATGGGAAAGGGTGGTTCGACTGGCTGATCCCGCGCCTGTCCAGCGAGGTGGAACTGCTCCCCTGCGTGCTCTACACCCCGCCGTCGATCGGTGTCGAGGCGAAGACCTCCTCGCCGCCCAGGCGCGCCAGGGACTACGCCGACTTCAACGACCTCTTCATCACCGAATTCGGCGACCATTTCGAGTACGTCGAGCTCTGGAACGAGCCCAACAACCTGAGCGAATGGGACTGGACCCTCGACCCGCACTGGACCGGGTTCGCAGAGATGATCGGCGCCGCCGCCTACTGGGCCAGGAAGCGGGGCAAGAAGACCGTGCTCGGCGGGATGAGCCCGATCGACGGGCACTGGCTGTGCCGGATGTTCGATCTCGGGGTGATGGAGCACATCGACGTGGTCGGCATCCACGGTTTCCCCGACATCTTCGACTACACCTGGAAGGGGTGGGGGCGCAACATCGCCATGGTTCGGGAGATCCTCGACGAGCGCCAATCCCCCAGCGAGATCTGGGTCACCGAGGCCGGCTTCTCCACCTGGCAGCACGACGAGTTCAAACAGGCCCGGGTCTTCCTGGAGTTCCTGGAGGCACCGGCGCAGCGCCTGTACTGGTACGGTGTCGACGACCTGGACCCGGCGCTGGCCGCGGTGGACCGGTTCCACCTGGACGAACGGGAATACTACTTCGGTTTCCGCAAGGCGGACGGGGCGCCGAAGCTGCTCTACCGCCTGCTCGAGGAGGGGAAGGTGACGGCCCTGAAAAAGGTCGGCGCGGTGGCGACGCCGGCGCCGGCGCACAGGAAAAACCACGAGGAGAAGGCGATCCTGGTGACCGGCGGGGCCGGCTTCATCGGCACCAACCTGGTGCATCACCTGGCCCGGGAAGGACGCCGGGTCATCGTCTACGACAACCTGTCCCGCCCCGGCGTGGAGCAGAACCTGCTCTGGCTCAAGGAAAACTGCGGGGACCGCCTCGAGGTGAGGATCGCGGACACCCGTAACCACCTGGCGCTGCACGACGCCATCGCCCAGTGCTCCCACGTCTTCCATTTCGCGGCACAGGTCGCGGTCACCACCAGCGTCGAGAACCCCGCCGCCGACTTCGCGGTCAACGGGCAGGGGACCTTCGCCCTTTTGGAGGCGATCCGCACCGCCAAGGAGCGCCCCTCGCTGCTGTTCACCTCGACCAACAAGGTCTACGGGGGCATCGAGGGGTGCCGCATCCGCAAAAACGGCAGCCGCTACCAGCCGCTGGACCCGGAGCTCAGGCGCTACGGATTCGCCGAGGGGACCCCGCTCGATTTCCTGAGCCCCTACGGCTGTTCCAAGGGGTGCGCCGACCAGTACGTGCTCGATTACGCGCGCAGCTTCGGCATCCATAGCGCCGTGTTCAGGATGAGCTGCATCTACGGCCCGCACCAGTACGGCACCGAGGACCAGGGGTGGGTGGCCCACTTCGCCATCCGGACCCTCAGGGGAGAGCCGATCACCCTCTACGGGGACGGGTACCAGGTGCGCGACCTCCTCTTCGTGGAGGACCTGGTGGACGCCATGTGCCGCGCGGCGGACGCGATGCCGCAGCTCTCGGGGCAGGCCTTCAACATCGGGGGCGGGCCCGAGCGCGCCGCAAGCCTCTTGGAGCTTTTGGAACTGTTGCGCGATCTGCACGGCTTCCTGCCGCAGCTCAGCTTCGACGAGTGGCGTACCGGAGACCAGCGCTACTACGTTTCCGATACCAGGAAGTTCGCCGCGGCGACCGGCTGGTCGCCGCGCCATTCTGTGCGGGAGGGGGTGGAGCGGCTGTACGGCTGGCTTGCCCACTCCTTGACCCTCCCGCCCCGTGCCGCCGGGAGGGATGCGGCGGGGAAAAATTACCCGGCTACGGGTGTGGAGGCGATCTGATGAGTGAGATGATGCAGGCGGCGGTGATCACCGGACCTGGAGAGGCTGCCGTGCAGCTGGTACCCCGGCCGGAACCGGGGGCGGGGGAGGTGCTGGTGGCGCTGGAGGGGTGTGGCGTCTGCGCCTCCAACCTGCCGCTGTGGCAGGGGCGCACCTGGTTCAGCTACCCGGCGCTTCCGGGCGCTCCCGGCCACGAGGGGTGGGGGAGGGTGCAGGCGCTGGGCGAGGGGGTGCAGGGGGTAAAGGTGGGGGACCGCGTCACCTTCCTCTCCTACAACGCCTACGCGCAGTACGACCGCGTCCGGGCCGACGCCCTGGTGAAGATCCCCGCCTCGCTGGACGGGCAGCCCTTCCCGGGTGAGCCGGTGGGGTGCGCCATGAACGTGTTCAGGCGCTCCGTCATCGAACCGGGGCAGACCGTGGCCCTCATCGGGGCGGGCTTTCTGGGTGCGATCTTCACCGCGCTCGCCACGGCGCGCGGCGCGCGCGTCATCGCCATCTCGCGCCGCCCCTTCGCCCTGGATCTGGCCAGGCGCTGCGGCGCCGAGGAGACCGTGCTCCTGGACGATCACCAGAGGGTGATGGACCGGGTGCGGGAGTTGGCCGGGGAAAGGGGGTGCGACCGCGTGGTGGAGGCGACCGGGCACCAGTGGCCGCTCGATCTCGCCGGGGAACTGGTGCGGGAAGGGGGCAAGATCGTCATCGCCGGCTACCACCAGGACGGGCTGCGCCAGGTCAACCTGCAGCTTTGGAACTGGAAGGGGATCGACGTCATCAACGCGCACGAGCGCGAGGCGCGGGTCTACCTGGAAGGGATGCGAGCCGGGATCGCCGCCGTCGAGTCCAGGATGTTCCTGCTCAAAGAGCTGATCACCCACACCTTCGCGCTGGACCAGCTGGGGCACGCCTACCTGGCGCTGGAGCACCGCCCCGACGGCTTCCTGAAAGGGATGATCCGCATCGAGCAGTAGGAAAGGGGACACGATGAAGAAGCGACAGGCATTGCCGAGGCTCGGTTTCCTGGGCACCGGCTGGATCGGCCGGCACAGGCTGGAAGCGATCGTCACAAGCGGCGAGGCCGAGGTGGCGGCGATAGCCGACCTCTGCGGGGAACACGCCCGGGAGGCGGGAAAGCTGGCGCCGGGGGCGCAACTGGTGGAATCGCTGGAGGAGCTCCTGGAGCTGGAGCTGGACGGCGTGGTGATCGCCACGCCGAGCGCCGGGCACTGCTATCAGGCGCTGCGCGCGCTGGATCGCGGTCTGGCGGTGTTCTGCCAGAAACCGTTGGGGAGAAACGCGGAAGAGGCGCGGCTGGTGGTGGGCGCGGCGCGGACGGTGAACCGGCTGTTGGGGGTCGATTTCTCCTACCGCTACACCGACGCCATCCAGAAGATGCACCACCTGGTGAATACCGGCGAACTGGGGCAGGTCTACGCCGCCGACCTCGTCTTTCACAACGCCTACGGCCCGGATAAGGACTGGTTCTACGACCCCGAGCTCTCCGGCGGTGGCTGCCTCATGGATCTTGGCAGCCACCTGGTGGACCTCGCCCTCTGGTTCTTCGGATACCCCGAGGTGCGCAGCGTGGCCAGCTCGATCTTCGCCGGCGGTGAGCGGCTGAAGGTGGGGTCCGGGAAGGTCGAGGATTACGCGGTGGTTTCGCTGGTGCTGGAGGACGGGCACGCGGTGCGGCTCGCCTGCTCCTGGAACGTCTCGGCCGGAAGGGAAGCCGTCATCGAATCGAGCTTCTACGGGACCCGCGGCGGCGTGAGCTTCAAGAACGTGCAGGGCTCCTTCTACGACTTCGTCGCCGAACGTTTCCGCGGTACCGCAACCGAGACCATCGCCGCTCCCCCCGACGACTGGGGAGGGAGGTGCGCCGTCGCCTGGGCGCGTCAGCTGAGATTAGGAGGGGGCGCCTTCGATCCTCAGGCGGAGCAACTGATCCGGGTGGCGGAGGTGCTCGATGCCGCCTACGGGAAGTAATTCAGATAAACAGGTAAATCGGTAAAGAGATACACGGATAAACCGATAAGCCGCGCCGGGCGGCAATCGAGCGGAGCCCTTCCCGCGTCAGCGGGCCAAGGGAAGGGGGAGGTCTCTGCCGAAGCGCCGCCTCGAACTCATGAGACGGTGCGGCGTTACTACCTAATATATCGACCGATTATTTAAAAATTGCGCCGCCGGGATTTTTTATTCATGAATAATTCGACTCCCACCACAGCAGCAGGCGAGCAGGTCGTTACCGGCGCGCCGGGGCTGATTCTGATGACCGCCGATCCCATCGGCGGTGTCTGGAATTACGTCCTGGAGCTCAGCCGCGGCCTGGCCCCCCACGGGGTGCGCATCGCCCTCGCCACCATGGGGCGGCCGGTTTCCCCCGGGCAGCGCCGGGAGGTGGCCGACGAGGCGAACGTCACGCTGTTTGAGAGCGGCTATCGACTGGAGTGGATGGACGACCCGTGGGGCGACGTGGAGAAGAGCGGCGACTGGCTCCTTTCCCTGGAGGCGGAGCTGAAGCCCGACCTGGT
Organism: Geomonas oryzisoli; assembly: GCF_018986915.1. NCBI lineage: Bacteria > Pseudomonadati > Thermodesulfobacteriota > Desulfuromonadia > Geobacterales > Geobacteraceae > Geomonas > Geomonas oryzisoli. Next base: position 2,687,841 of record NZ_CP076723.1, on the reverse strand, counting down.
GCACCTGAACGGCTACGCCCATGCCGTACTTCCCTGGCGCAGCCCGTGCCTCGTCGTCGCCCACTCCTGCGTACTCTCGTGGTGGGAGGCGGTGCGCGGCGAGCAGGCGCCGCAGCGGCTGGACCACTACCGGGACCGGGTGGCGCTGGGGCTGGCGGCGGCGGACCTGGTGGCTGCCCCCTCCTCGGCGATGCTCGACTGCATCCGGAGGCTGTACCTGCCGCTTCCCGACGCGCAGGTGGTCTACAACGCCCGTGGCCGTACCCGGTTCCGCCCCGGCAGGAAGGAGGACTTCATCCTGTCGGTGGGGCGGGTATGGGACGAGGCGAAGAACATCGGCGCGCTGGTGCGCAACGCCTACGATCTCCCCTGGCCGGTGTACGTGGCGGGCGAGATCAACCAACCCGGCGGCGGGGCGGCCAACGTCGACGGGGTGAACCGGCTCGGCTTCCTGGCGCCGGAGTCGCTGGCGCCGTGGTACGCGGCCGCCGCCATCTACGTGCTCCCGGCGCGCTACGAGCCCTTCGGCCTCACCGTCCTGGAGGCGGCCCTCTCCGGTTGCGCGCTGGTGCTCGGGGACATTCCCAGCCTGCGCGAGCTGTGGGACGGGGCGGCCCTGTTCGTCGATCCCGAATCGGCGGTTGACCTGCAAAAGCAGCTGCGCGCCCTCTGCGCCGACCGCAACCGTCAGGCGAGCCTCAGGGAGAAGGCCCTGGAGCGAAGCCGCAGCTTCTCCGCCGCCCGGATGACCGCGGGATACCTCTCCCTGTACAGCCGCCTCGGTGCCGGGAACGAGATACACAGCCGGCAGTGACGGGGGAAGGTGGTAGAAACGCCGGAAGGGGGCAATTCTCAGGAGGAACGCCGAAATATGCGCATCGTCATGTTTTACCACTCCATCCTTTCCGACTGGAACCACGGCAACGCCCATTTCCTGCGGGGCATCGTCACGGAACTTGGGCAGCTCGGGCACGAGGTGACGGTCTACGAACCGGAAAACGGCTGGAGTTACAGCAACATGCTGCGGGACAGCGGCGAGGAGGTGCTGCGCCGTTTCCAGCAGGCCTATCCGGGGCTCACCGGCGTGAAATACCGGCTCGAGGAGCTGGACCTGGACCGGATCCTTTACGGGGCGGACCTGGTCATCGTCCACGAGTGGAGCGAACACGAACTGGTCCGGCGCCTGGGGGAGCATCGTAAAGGTTGCGGCGGATACCGGCTCCTGTTCCATGACACCCACCACAGAAGCGTCACCGACGAGGCGGCCATGGCCGCCTACGACCTCTCCGGGTTCGACGGCGTGCTGGCCTACGGCGGCAGGATCAGGGAGATCTACCTCTCCCGCGGCTGGGCGCAGCGGGTCTGGCTGTGGCATGAGGCGGCGGACGTGCGGGTGTTCCGGCCGCTTCAGTCGCCGGACAAGGTCGGGGACGTGGTCTGGATCGGCAATTGGGGGGATGACGAGCGCAGCCAGGAGATCCGCGAGTTCTTCGTGGAGCCGGTGCGGAGGCTGCACCTGAAGGGGGTGGTGTACGGCGTGCGCTACCCGAGCCGGGCGCTCCAGTTGCTGGCCGAGGCGGGCATCGGCTACGGCGGCTGGCTTCCCAACTTCGAGGTGCCGCGGGTATTCAGCCGGTTCCGGCTCACGGTCCACATTCCGCGCCGTCCCTACCTGGAGACCCTGCCCGGCATCCCGACCATCCGTCCCTTCGAGGCGCTGGCCTGCGGCATTCCGCTGCTGTCGGCGCCCTGGGTCGACAGCGACGGGCTTTTCACCGGCGGCTCCGATCTCGTCTACGCCCGGGACGGAAAGGAGATGGAGCGGCAGATGCAGAGCCTGCTGCACGACCCCGAGCGGGCGCAGAGCCTTGCGCAGCACGGCCGGGAGACCATCCTGGCCCGTCACACCTGCCGCCACCGCGTGGAGGAACTGCTGGCCATCTGTCGCGAGCTCGGCATCGATTGAAAGATTGAAAAGCAGTTACGCAAAGATGCGAAGTATCCGCTAAGAGCGGAAAGAACACCTGTGGTTAATGACAAAGCTTCCTTCGTGTCCTTTGCGCCTTCTTCGTGCGACTTTGCGTAACTGCTTATGGAATTTGGGTTTTAACTTCCCTCTTGAAAGGAACTGCCATGGCTGCCCCTCTTTCCATCGCCTTCTTCGCCTCGAGTCTCGTCTCCGCCTACTGGAACGGCGCAGCCACCTACTACCGCGGCATGGTGCGGGCGCTCTCCGGCCTGGGGCACCGCATCACCTTCTACGAGCCCGACGCCTACGACCGACAGGCGCACCGGGATATCGAGGACCCGGAATGGGCCACCGTGGTGGTCTACCCGGCCACCGAGCAGGGGGTGTTCCGCTCCCTGGAGGCGGCCGGCGGCGCCGACCTGATCATCAAGGCGAGCGGTGTCGGTGTCTTCGACGCGCTGCTCGAGTCCGAGGTGCTGCGCCTGAAGCGGGCGGGGACCCAGGTGGTCTTCTGGGACGTGGACGCACCGGCGACCCTGGAGCGGATCGCGGGTGACCCCAGGGACCCGTTTCGCGCCCTGATCCCGCTGTACGACATGGTCCTGACCTACGGGGGCGGGGACCCCATCGTGCGTGCCTACCGCCGCTTCGGTGCCCGCGACTGCATCCCCATCTACAACGCGCTCGACCCGGATACCCACTTCCCGGTGCCACCCGCGCCGCGCCTCAAGGCGGACCTCTCCTTCCTGGGTAACCGGCTGCCGGACCGGGAACGCCGGGTCGAGGAATTCTTCCTCTCCGTGGCCGGCAAGCTTCCCAACCGCAGCTTCCTTTTGGCCGGCAGCGGCTGGCAGGACAAGGAACGCTCGGAGAACGTGCGTTACCTGGGGCACCTCGGAACCGGCGACCACAACGCCTTCAACTGCAGCTCCCGGGCCGTTCTCAACGTGAGCCGCGACGGCATGGCGCGCAACGGCTTTTCCCCCGCCACCCGCGTCTTCGAGGCCGCCGGCGCCGGCGCCTGCATGATCACCGACCGCTGGGACGGCATCGAGCAGTTCTTCGAGCCGGATCGGGAGATCTGTGTCGCGGACAACGGCGACCAGGTGGCGGAAATCCTGGAGCGGCTCACCCCTTCGGTCGCGGCGGCCATGGGAACCCGCGCGCTGGCGCGGGTGCGGGCGCACCACACCTATGCGCACCGGGCCAGGCAGTTCCAGAAGATCTTCGCCGCCGGCCCGGTACGTCGGGCCTACCTCGGGGGTGCACCATGAAAATCGTCGTCTTCGGCCTGTCCATCACCTCGTCCTGGGGCAACGGTCACGCCACCACCTACCGGGGGCTGCTGCGTGAGATGGACAAGCGCGGCCACGAAATCCTGTTCCTGGAGCGGGACGCGCAGTGGTACGAGACCCACCGCGACCTGCCCGAACCGCCATTTTGCAACACGCTGATCTACAAGTCGCTGGACGAGCTCTTCTCCGAGTACGGCCCCGAGATCAGCGACGCCGACTGCGTCATCGTCGGCTCCTACGTCTACCAGGGTATCGAGGTGGGCAAGTGGGTCAGCAAGCACGCCAAGGGGATCAAGGCCTTCTACGACATCGACACCCCGGTGACCCTGGCCGCCCTGGACCGGGGGGAGTGCCAGTACCTCAGCGAGGAACTCATTCCCTGTTACGACCTCTACCTATCTTTCACGGGCGGGCCCACCCTGGACCACATCGAGCGTCACTACGGTTCGCGGGCGGCGCGCGCCCTGTACTGCTCGGTCGATCCCATGGTGCATTACCCGATGCAGATCACCCCGCGCTGGGACCTGGGGTACTTGGGCACCTACAGCCGCGATCGGCAGCCCGGTCTGGACCAGCTGCTGTGCCGGCCCGCCTCCTCCTGGGAGAAGGGGCGCTTCGTGGTGGCCGGGGCGCAGTACCCCTCGGACCTCAAGTGGCCCGCGAACACGCATCGCATCGAACATCTCCCCCCCGAGTGCCACAGCGAGTTCTACAGCTCGCAACGCTTCACCTTGAACCTGACCAGGAAACATATGCAGGTGGCGGGCTATTCCCCGAGCGTGCGTCTCTTCGAGGCGGCCGCGTGTGCGGTCCCCATCGTGAGCGACCACTGGCAGGGGCTGGAGCAGTTCTTCGAGCCGGGAAAGGAGATCCTGCTCGCCTCCAGCAGCCAGGAGATGTTGCGCATCCTGCAGCGTTTCCCCGACGAGGAGCGCCGGGCCATCGGGGAGCGTGCCCGTGCCCGGGTGCTGCAGTCCCACTCTGCCGCCTGCCGCGCCGAGGAACTGGAAGAATACCTGGCCGCGCTGTGACGTGTCGCCCCGATGCCACAGTGACCCGGCTCCCGCAGCCAAAATAACCTTGAGGTACCCGCATGACCCACGCCAAACCGAGAACGCTGGAAGACGATATCAGGGAGCTCTCCCCCTGGTTCCACAACCTGCACCTGCCCGACGGGACGGAGACCGCACCGGATCATTTCCTGGGGGATTTCCCCAATTTCAAGTGGCGCGAGATCTCGGGCTGCATTCCGGAAGATCTGACCGGGTGGAGTGCGCTCGACATCGGCTGCAACGCGGGCTTTTACTCGTTCGAACTGGCGCGCCGCGGCGCCCGGGTGCTCGGCATCGACTGCGACAGCCACTACCTCGACCAGGCCAACTGGGCTGCGGGGCAGTACGGCCTGCAGGAGCTGGTCGAGTTCCGGCAGATGCAGGTCTATGACCTGGCGCGGGTGAAGGGGAAGTTCGACCTGGTCCTGTTCATGGGGGTGTTCTATCACCTGCGCTATCCGATGCTGACGCTCGACATCGTGGCGCAGAAAACGGCGGGAATGATGCTGTTCCAGACCGTCACCATGCCCGGCCGCGAGGTCGCCGGACAGCATGACTTCTGGATCAACGAGCGGGACGCGCTGCTCGACGCGGGGTGGCCCAAGATGGCCTTCATCGAGGAACGCTTCGCCGGGGACCCGACCAACTGGTGGATCGCCAACCATGCCGGCATCGAGGCGATGCTCCGCTCGGCCGGACTGAAGATAGCCGGTTACCCCGGCGATGAGATCTACCTCTGTCACCCCGACCCGGCTCACCCTTCCTGCATGACCACCTGGAACCGTTCGGAATACCTCTCCGCCACCAACGCCGGTGAATGAGCCGGCGTCGCCTTGCCTCTCGCCTTGTTCCATCATGCAACCGGCCGTTTTCACCTATGAAAAAAGGTATACACAATGCGGGGCACTTTTTGTGTCTACGCTATAGCGTTTATGATATAACGATAGTCTGCGATGAGAATCCTGTCTGTGTCTGTGGCCTCATTCATTGCAGTGAACGGCTTTACTCTCACTGATGTGATGTATACTGAGTCAGGCATTGGCAGATCCTGGAAGGGACTCTTACAGTCTCTGCTCCCGAACGAGGTGTCAATTGAGTCGTGGCACAAAACGCGGCATAGAGCTCGAAGGGGCTCTCTGGTTTCACAAGGATGAGCAGAAGTTCCTGGGGCTGGACCGGATTGCCCTTTTGAAGAAGATCGACGAAGTGGGTTCCATCACCAAGGCGGCCAAGGCGGTCGGCATCAGCTACAAGAACGCCTGGGATCTGGTCAACATGATCAACAACCTCGCCGAGAAGCCGCTGGTGGAGCGGGTGACCGGCGGGAGAGGGGGAGGGGGCACGACCCTCACCGCTTACGGCAAGGAAGTTGTCAAGCAGTACGGCGTGCTCCAGGAGGAGCACCGGAGGTTCCTGGAGAATCTCGAGGGGAGGCTCGGCGACACGGCGAGTCTTTATCAGCTGTTACGGAGGATATCCATGAAAGTAAGCGCCCGTAACGTCTTGTCCGGAACCATCACCAAGATAACCAAGGGGGCGGTGAACGCGGAGGTCACCCTGGTCCTTACCGGCGGCGCGCCGCTGGTTGCCGTCATCACCAACGGGGCGGTCGAGAACCTCGCCCTCAAGGAGGGGAGCTCGGCGTACGCCATCATCAAGGCGAGCTCGGTCATGGTCGGCACCGACCTGCACGACGCGAAGATCAGCGCCCGCAACGTCATGTGCGGTACCGTGGCCAAGATCGTGGAAGGGCCCGTTTCCACCGAAGTGGACGTCGAAGTCGGGGGCGGCAACACCATCAGCGCGGTGATCACCCACGAAAGTGGTGCGAGCCTCGGCCTCAAGGTGGGCTCGCACGCCTGCACCTTGTTCAAGGCCTCCAGCGTCATCCTCGGCGTCAGCTAAGTGTCTCCTCCCCCTCCCTTGACGGGCCTGCGCGCTGTAGCGCTGCGGCCCGCGAAGGCGGGAGGGGGCAGGGGGGGCGGTGAAGCCGCAAGGCCGCGGCAATGATGGCACCTTCCCCCACCCCCTAACCCCCTCCCGCAAGGGGAGGAGGGACCATGGGTACGGATTCCGGAGCAAAAAGGGGCACCGCCCCGTTTTTTCGTTTACCCGCTGTAGCAAAAACACCATAACGCTCGACACCAAAGGCAGGAAAAATCCCAAAAAGGAGTTTGAGATGACCCGAATTTTCAGAATGTTGCCGCTTTTTGTCGCCCTGTTCCTGCTTTCCGCAGTCGCCACGGTTTCCACCGGCTGGGCTGCCGAACACAAGAACCTGATCCTCGCCACCACCACCTCCACCCAGGACTCCGGCCTTCTGGACGTATTGATCCCGATCTTCGAGAAGCAGACCGGCTACTTCGTGAAGACCATCTCGGTCGGTTCCGGCCAGGCCATGAAGATGGGCGAGAAGGGTGAGGCCGACGTGCTGCTGGTGCACTCCCCGGACGCCGAGAAGAAGTTCATGGCCGACGGCTTCGGCGTGAACCGCAAGCTGGTCATGCACAACGACTTCATCCTGCTGGGACCGGCCAACGACCCGGCCAAGATCCGCGGCGCCAAGACCGCTGCCGACGCCATCAAGTCCATCGCCAAAGCCAACGCACTGTGGCTCTCCCGTGGTGACAACTCCGGCACCCACGCCAAGGAGAAGGGGCTCTTCAAGGCTGCCGCCATCAACCCGGAAGGTCAGAAGTGGTTCCAGCAGACCGGCCTGGGCATGGGCGAGACCCTGAACGTTGCGGCCGAGAAGAAAGGGTACCTGCTGGCCGACCGGGGCACCTACCTCGCGCTCAACAAGAAGGCGCACCTGGGGCTCGAGATCATGGTGCAGGGCGAGCCGAAGCTTCTCAACGTCTACCACGTGATCGAGGTGAACCCGGCCAAGTGGCCCAAGGTCAACAACGCGGGTGCCAAGGCGTTCGCCGACTTCATGGTTTCCAAGAAGACCCAGGAGATCATCTCCACCTTCGGCAAGAAGGAGTTCGGCTCTCCGCTGTTCTTCCCGGATGCGGGCAAGAAGCCGGAGTCGCTGGGGCTGTAAAAGGCTCGGAAGGGACAGGCTCCGTAGGTGCCTGTCCCTCTAGCGGAACGCTTCTTTCAGCTCAGCAGGCAAGGGGACAGGCACCTGGCGGAGCCAGTCCCCCTCAAGCAAGCAAGGGGACAGGCACCTGGCGGAGCCAGTCCCCCTCCACCATTCACGGAGGTTGAATGGACGTAATACTGGAAGGTTTCACCAAGGCTGCCCAGCTCCTCGCATCGCTCGATCGCGAGGTGCTGGGCATCGCCCTTTTGTCACTCAAGGTGTCGGGGCTTGCCACGCTCTTCTCGCTGCTGATCGGTCTCTCCATCGGAACGCTGGTGGCGCTCACCAGCTTCCCCGGCAAGAAGATACTGGTCAGCGTGGTGAACACGGGGATGGGGCTGCCGCCGGTGGTGGTCGGCCTCTTCGTCTCCATCATGCTCTGGAGAAACGGCCCGCTGGGCTACCTGGAACTCCTGTACACCCCGACCGCCATCGTCATCGCACAGACGGTGATCGCTACCCCCATCGTCATGGGGGTCACCATCGGCGCCATGCAGAACCTCCCGGCCAACCTGAGGCTGCAGATCCTGGCCCTGGGCGCCACCCGGGTGCAACTGGTCTGGATGCTGATCAAGGAGGCGCGGCTGCCGCTGATGGCGGGCGTTATGGCCGGCTTCGGCGGCGTCATCTCCGAGGTGGGCGCCTCCATCATGGTCGGCGGCAACGTCCGGGGGTACACCCGTGTGCTCACCACCGCCACGGTGATGGAGACCGGCCGGGGCAACTTCGACATGGCCATTGCCCTGTCGGTGATACTTCTGCTATTCTGCTTCGCCGTCAACTACATCCTCACCTACATCCAGCAGCGGGAAAGACCAAGATGACGCAGCAACAAAACCTGCTCGACCTGAAAGAGCTGAGGGTTGATCGAGGCGGCGTGACCGTGCTCGACATACCCTCTTTTTCTTTGTCCGAAAACGAATTCGTCTCCCTGATCGGCCCCAACGGTGCAGGGAAGTCGACCCTGCTCCTGTCGCTCTTGGGGCTCATGAAGCGCCAGACCGGCAGCGTCTCCTACCGCGGCCGCCTGATCGACTCCCAAGCCGATTGGCTCGACCTGCGGCGCCGCACCGCCATGGTGCTGCAGGAGCCGCTTCTTTTCGACAGCACCGTCTTCGACAACGTGGCCAGCGGACTCAAGCTCAGGGGACTCGGGCGCGCCGAGATCAAGACCCGCGTGGCGACCTATCTCGAGCGCTTCAACCTCACCCACATGGCGCAGCGCTCCGCCCGCAAGCTCTCCGGCGGCGAGGCCCGGCGCGTGAGCCTCGCCCGCGCCTTCGCCGTTGAGCCCGAGGTGATCTTCTTCGACGAACCCTTCGCGAACCTCGATCCTCCCACCAGGCAGGCCCTCACCGAGGACATGGACCGCATCATCCGGGACCGTGGCATCGCCGCCATCCTGGTCACCCACGACCAGTCCGAGGCGCTCAGGATGTCGCAGCGCATCGTGGTAATGAACAGCGGCCGTATCGTCCAGCAGGGGATCCCCGCCGCGGTCATGAACCACCCGGTGAACGAGTTCGTGGCCAACTTCGTCGGGATGGAGACGGTCCTCGAGGGGGAGGTGGTCAGTAACCGCGATCAGCAGATCGTGGTCCAGGTGGCGGGTCGGGAGCTCGACACCGTGGGGGACGAACAGCCGGGCACCCAGGTCTACTGCTGCATCCGCCCGGAAAACGTCACGGTGAGCGTAAGTCACCCCGACGCCAGGACCAGCGCGCGTAACCTCTACCCCGGCCGTGTGGCCGAGGTTTCTTCGATGGGGCCGTTTCTGAAGCTGCTGCTGGACTGTGGATTCCCGCTTACCGCCTACGTGACCCGGGAATCCTTCGCCAACCTTGAGCTCTCCGAGGGCAAGGAGATTCACGCCTCCTTCAAGGCCACCTCTGTCCATCTCATCCGCAGGCGCGCCGCGTAAATAGCGCTTTGCAAAACATCGCTTGTGCCTTATATTCCTATCTGTTTTGCCAACAGGAGAACAAGGAGGATTGAGCATGAAAAAAGCCGTCAACCTGATAGCTGCCCTCTCGGCCGTGATGATGCTGTCCGCCGCCGCGTATGCCGACAGTGACACCGTAAGGTGCAAAGGGGGCATCGTGTCGGTCGGTGACTCCGCGGGAGAGGTGCTTGCCAAGTGCGGCCAACCCGCGACGACCACGCAGAGCTCCAAGAAGGTGATGCAGAAGGACCAGCAGTCCGGGTCGACCAGGAGCATCACCAACATCATCGTCGACAACTGGATCTTCAACTTCGGTCCCAACGAGTTCCAGTACCAGCTGGAGCTGCAGGACGGCCGCGTCTCCTGCATCCGGAGCCTCGATTACGGCTATTAACGGGGGGGGACTGGCTCCGCCAGGTGCCTGTCCCCTTTAGTCTTTCCCCTTTAGTGATTGAAAATGGTGGCTGAGCTGAAAGTGACGTTCCGCCAGAGGGACAGGTACCTCCCGGAGCCAGTCCCTTCTGCTTGAAGCCTCCTTTGCCAAAGGGGGACTTTGTCAAAATCAAAAGGGGACAGGCACCTGGCGGAGCCAGTCCCCTGTGGAGTTTTAATGGATTGGATCAGCATCTTCGGCATCGCACTGGCCTTGGCCATGGATGCCTTCGCCGTCGCCCTGGCCACGGGGGCGGTGCTCAACCCCATCACCGGACGGCACCTGTTCCGCCTCGGTTTTCATTTCGGCCTGTTCCAGGCACTCATGCCCATCGCCGGCTGGCTGCTCGGCCTCACGGTCCAGAAATGGATCACCGCCTACGACCACTGGATCGCCTTCGGCCTCCTGGCCTACGTCGGCGGCAGGATGATCGTCGAGGCTTTCGAGGAGGACGACGATAGCTCGCCCTCCGACCCGACCAAGGGGCTCACCATGGTGATGCTCTCGGTCGCCACCAGCATCGACGCCTTTGCGGTCGGCCTCTCCCTGGCCATGCTCGGCGTGAGCGTGTGGGTTCCCTCCGTGGTCATCGGCCTCGTTGCCGGCGTGCTCACCGTGAGCGGCATGCTCCTGGGGCGCCGGCTCGGGGACAACTGGGGCAAGCGCGTCGAGGTCTGCGGCGGCGTGGTGCTCTGCCTGATCGGTCTCAAGATCCTGCTGGAACACACACTCCTAAAGTAAAGACGCTCATCCAAAGTCATTACTTGGGCGTCTTTTTCTCTTACAGTCACTGCCTGTGTCTCATTCGTAAACGATAAAGAGGGTTGAACTGTCACAAAAGGCCTGTATATTTTCCCAACAAAGTAGCCGCTCGTCTGCACCCTATGTAAAAGCTTGTCTGTAACAGAGGGCCGAGTGACCGATACTCTCCACCCCACAGAAGAGCTGTATCGCTTCATCATCGATACGATCCCCCAGATCGTCTGGACCGCCACGCCCGATGGCGCTCAGGACTTCGCCAACCTGCGCTGGTACGAGTTCAACGGACTCATTCCCGGCGAGCCCGACCCCGAACCGTGGCGCAGCATCATCCACCCCGACGACGTCGACATCACCGCACGAAAATGGAAACACTCCCTGGAGACGGGTGAGCCCTACAGTTGCCTGCACCGCAACCGGAGGTTCGACGGCCAGTACCGCTGGGTGCTGTCGCGCGCGGTCGCGCAAAAGGACGCAGAAGGCCTCATCGTGCGCTGGATCGGCAGCGGCACCGACATCACGGAGCAGAAGGTCGCCGAGGCCGAGCTGATCAAGTACCGCGACCACCTGGAGGACCTGGTCCGGGAGCGAACCGAGGAACTGGTGGCTGCCAAGGAGCGGGCCGAGGTGGCGACACGCGCCGTCCTTGAGGCCAACGACCTGCTGGAAATGCGGGTCGAGGCACGGACCGCCGAACTGAGAAAGACCGAGAAGGACCTGCGCCAGGCGCAGAAGATGGAGGCGATCGGGACGCTGGCCGCCGGCATCGCCCACGACTTCAACAACATCCTCACCTCCATCCTCGGCTTCACCGACATGGTGCTGCACAAGGTACCGGACGGGGGAACGGGCCGGGCGGAGATGGAGCAGGTCTTCGTCGCCGCGCAGCGGGCGGCGGACCTGGTGCGCCAGATCCTCACTTTCAGCAGGCACACCGAGCAGGAACGAAAACCGGTGCACCTGGCAGCGGTGATCGAAGACGCCTTCCGCCTGCTGCGCTCCTCGCTTCCCACCTCCATTGCCATGGTCAAGGAAATCGACGTCCCTCCCGACGCGGACAAGGTGCTCGCCGACCCGACCCAGCTGCACCAGGTGCTGATGAACCTCGGCACCAACGCCGCCCACGCCATGCGCCCGGACGGGGGGACCCTGACCGTCTCGTTGCGGACCGTTGCGGCCGGCTCCCCCCGACTCGCCCCTTATCCCTACCTGGACCCGGTGGATCACCTGCACCTGTGCGTGCGCGACACCGGGCGCGGCATGGAAAGCCGCATGCTGGAGCGGATCTTCGACCCTTATTTCACCACCAAGCCCGCAGGGGAGGGGACCGGCCTCGGTCTCGCCGTGGTCCAGGGGATCGTGAAGAACCATGGCGGCGTCATCGCGGTGCACAGCGAACTGGGGGTGGGGACCTGCTTTGAGATCTTCCTCCCGGCGGTCTCCCTGGAGATCCAGCGCGAAGAGGACGTCCCGGAGCAGCTGTTGCAGGGGAGCGAGCGCGTCCTGTTCGTGGACGACGAGGAGTCCCTCACCGTTCTGGGGCAGGGGATACTGGAGAGCCTTGGCTACAGCGTGGTCACGTGCATAAACAGCGTGGGCGCCCTTGATCTTTTCCGTGCCGATCCCTCCTGGTTCGACCTGGTCATCACCGACCTCACCATGCCGGGGATGTCGGGTAAATCCCTGGCCAAGGCGATCACGACCCTGCGCCCGGACGTCCCCATCATCCTCTGCACCGGGTTCAAAGAGATCGTCGACGAAAGGGACGCCGAGTACGGTATCCGTGCCTGTCTCATGAAGCCGTACACCTCGCGGACCCTGGGGCGGACCATCCGGCAGGTGCTCGATCACAATCCCGATACTCGACAGCCATAAGGAGGTCAGGCATGTGGAACTACGTAACCCAGGCCCTCACCGCACTGGTGAGCTTCGCTTTCATGGTGCTGTTCATGACCGCCGCCGTCAAACGGGGCGTTTCGGTTCAGTTCTCCATGCTGGTGCTCTCGCTGGTGCTCACGGTGAGCTTCGCCGCCTGGTCGGCCGGGGACTGGGGGATGTGGCCGGCCTGGAAGTCCGCGGTGCCCCTGCTGCTGGCGGCGGGAGCCTGCAGCGTGCTCGGCAACTGGGCCATGTTCCTCGCCACCTCGTCGAGCGCCAACGCCGGGTACGCGCTGGCCATCATCGGCTGCCAGTCGGCCCTCGTGCTGCTGCTCTCCTCGTGGTTCCTGGGCGGGGAGATGCACTGGCTGCGGCTGGTGGGGATCGCGACCTGCATCCTCGGTGTGATTATCATCAGCTGGCCGGTCGCCCCGGCGGTGAAAGGGTAAGGCGCGCCGTTCAGGCGGTGCGGGGGGAGGTGTGGGGCCAGGCCGTGGTGATGTGGACCGCGGCGCGGCGCTCGCGGCAGTTGACCGTCAGGGTGGCAGGGGTAAGCGCCTCGATGATCAGCGTCTCGCCGCGCACCACCGCCAGACGCGTCGCCTGGTGCAGACAGTAGTCGCGGGTATCCGAGGAGCGGGTCAGCCAGATAGCCCCGGCGACCAGCGACAGCGATTCGATGGCGTCATCGGCTTGCAGGGTGACGACCTCTCCTTGGGTCAACAGGTAGCGCATAAGAACCTCCTCTCAGAACTTCTCCCAAAACGTTCAACCGGAATTCCGGCGTCACCCGGACTGCTGTTCACGAAGCGCAGCATGAGGCCTCGCGTCCTCCCCTTTGCGGAAGGGGAGACAGAGGGGATTTGCTGTTCGGGGAACTCCTCAAAACCGGGTCCGGTAGGCGAGGGGGGTGACCCCGACGTCCCGGATGAAGGCGCGCCGCATCTGCTCGGCGCAGGTGAAGCCGCTGTCGCGGGCGACGCGTTCCAGCGGCAGGGTGGTTTCCTCCAACAGGGCGACCGAGCGCTCCAGTCGGAGCTGGTCCAGGTACCTGGCCGGCGTCTTGCCCGTCTCGCGCAGGAACACCCGGGCGAAGTTGCGCGGGCTCATCGCCGCCCGCTGCGCCAGATCCTCCACCGTTACCTTGTGGCAGGGGTTCTCCCTGAGCCAGGCCAGCAGCGGGGCAAGCTGTCCCCCCTCGACCATCTGGGCCCGCAGTTGCGTGCTGAACTGGGCCTGGCCTCCCGGCCGCTTCAGGAACATCACCAGGCGCCGTGCCACGGCGAGCGCCGTCTTCCTGCCGAAATCCTCCTCTACCAGGGCCAACGCCAGGTCCATCCCCGCGGTCACCCCCGCCGACGTCGCCACGTGCCCGTCGCGGGTGTAGATGGCGTCGTTTTCCACCAGCACCTCCGGGTAGTCGCGTCGCAGTCGCTCCAAGTCCATCCAATGCGTGGTGGCGCGTTTTCCGTTCAAAATCCCCGCCTCGGCCAAGATGAGCGATCCCGTGCAGACCGAGACAAGGCGCCGTGCCCGCGGCCCCTCCGTTGCCAGCCAGGACAAGAGCCTCCGGTTCTGCATGGCCCGCGCGAGCGCGTCGTCCGGGCTTCCCGGCACCAGTATGGTGTCCGCCTGTTCCGGCAGATCCTCCCAGGCGTGATCCGCCACGATGCGCACCCCCGGGCAGGTGCTGAAAGGGGCGGCCTGTTCGGCCAGGATCACGATGCGGTAGCCGGGGCGGTCCGGGGCGGATTCTCCCAGGCAGCGGTTCAGCATGTTGAAGACCTCGATGGGCCCCGTCACGTCCAAGAGTTCCGCGCCTTCGTAGGCGGCGACCGCGATAGTGATTGGCGCGTCCATGGCACCTCCTCGTTTCCGCTCGTTGCTAGTCTGCCGGAATCATTACACAACACCGGCTCACGTTCAAGGACAACGAACCTGCAGATTCTGCCATTTTTACAGGTGGAGCGGTGTCGAAAGTGAAGAAGTGATATCAAAATATGATTGCAACCTGAACTTGCCTTGGGTATGCTGATCTCATGAACAAAAGCCACCGCCAAACTCTGGAAGCCATTTTCACGCATCCTGTCCCTTCGGGTTTGGAATGGCGCCGCATCGAGGCACTGTTCATCGCACTAGGAGCACAAACGATTGAGGGGAGCGGATCCCGCGTCCGTTTCTTCCTCAATGGTGTTGTTGCCACTTTTTACCGGCCTCACCCAGCTAAGGAGGCGAAGCCGTACCAAGTTCGAGACGCAAGAACCTTTCTGGAAAACGCAGGAGTTAAACCATGAGCACAATGACATACAGGGGATATGCAGCGAGGATCGAATACAGCGATGAGGATGCCTGTTTCATTGGACGCATCGCAGGCATCAAGGACGTCATCGGCTTTCATGCAGAATCGGTCCAGGCACTGCGGCAGGCGTTCGAGGAGGCCGTCGACGACTATCTCGCCACCTGCGAAAAACTGAAGAGGGCACCTCAGAAGCCATATTCCGGCAAAGTCATGCTGCGGCTTCCCCCAGAGGTTCATGCCCGTGCCGCCATGATGGCTGAGGCTCATGGTATGAGCCTCAACCAGTGGGCCGCCGAAGTCTTCTCTAAGGTCTCCTGAGAGGGGTGCCGGCTATCCCTTCAGCGCGCCCACCAGGAGTTCGTAATCCTCCAAAAGCGCCTGCAGGTCTTCCTCGTGCTCGACCTCCTGCTGCAGGATGGTGAGTACCATGTTGTAGGTGACCGGGTCCTTCTCACGGGTCAGGTCCAAGAGCTTCTTGTAGACGCCGATGGCGCACTGCTCACCCTTGATGTTCTGCTCCAGGATGGTCTTCACGAAGGGATCGTCGGGCGCGTCGTAGCCGCAGTTGGTGAACTTGTACCACTCCTCGGGCTTGGTCACCGGGGTGCCGCCCAACTGGATGATGCGCAACGCCACCATGTCCGCATGCGCCAGTTCCTCGGTCGCGTGCACCAAAAGCTCCGCGCCGACCGCATCCTTCATCGGCCCCTTCACCACTTTGGCACCCAGCCAATACTGGTAGTAGGCGAACCACTCGTCGCAGAAGGCGCGGTTGAGCAGGTTCAGGAGTTCTTCCACATCCATGCCGACTATTTCACGTCCCTTTGATCCCATACCTGTATCTCCTTGTTCCGGTGTAGTGTCCCCGTCAATACTGTTCGGACCAAAGCAGTATACTGGGCCTTTCGGCATCCGCAATCTCTGTATCGGTCTGAGAAGAAACCATCAAACAGTTGACCCTTCTTTTGTGTTGGCGTATAGCTGTCAGTCACACTCGGTATCAACCAGAGGCCGGATTCTCAGGTCCGGCAATGACGTCTGTCAGTAAGGAAGGCACAGTGAAGAAGAAGATCGCAGGTCTGTCCCCGCTGCCGCAGGAAATCCCTGTTCCCTATCGCATAGCGAACCCGATCCGCCAGGACTACTACCTAATCGGCGGCGAACTGCGCCGCTGGGAAGGCCCCATGCAGGAGGTGCTCTCACCGGTGCAGGTGCTCGACGGCGCCGAGCCCCGCGCGCAGAGGATCGGTGAGGCGCCCGCCCTTTCCGTGGCCGCCTCGCTCGAGGCGCTCGACGTGGCGGTCAACGCCTACGATAACGGCCGCGGGGCCTGGCCCACCATGTCGGTCGGGGAGCGCATCCAGTGCGTGACCTGCTTCAGCCGCGCCGTGAAGGAAAAGCGCAGCGAGGTGGTGAAGCTCCTCATGTGGGAGATCGGCAAGTCCCTGAAGGAAGCGGAGGCCGAATTCGATCGCGCGCTCGCCTACCTGAAGGACACCGTCGATGCGCTCAAGGAGCTGGACCGCGTCTCCTCGCGCTTCGTGATCCACCAGGGGATCATCGGCCAGATCCGCCGGGCGCCGCTGGGCGTCGTGCTCTGCATGGGACCCTACAACTTCCCCCTCTACGAGACCTTCACCACGCTGATCCCGTCGCTGGTCATGGGGAACACCATCATCCTCAAGCCGCCGCGCTTCGGCATCCTCCTCTTCGAGCCGCTGCTCTCGGCCTTCCGCGACTGCTTTCCGGCCGGCGTGGTCAACACGGTGTACGGCGACGGCGAGGAGGTGCTGCCTCCCCTGATGGCCAGCGGCCGCATCGACGTGCTGGGTTTCATCGGCACCAGCAAGGTCGCCGACGCGCTGCGCGCCAGCCACCCCCGTCCGCACCGGCTGCGCTGCGTGCTGGGGCTCGACGCCAAGAACCCCGCCATCATCCTCCCCGACGCGGACCTCGATCTCGCCGTGGAGGAGTGCCTCTCCGGCGCGCTCAGCTTCAACGGCCAGCGCTGCACCGCGCTGAAGATCATCTTCGTGCACCGAAACATCGCCGAGCGTTTCCTGGAGGGGATGGCGCTGGGGATCGCGGCGCTCAAGTGCGGTGTGCCCTGGCAGGACGGGGTCGCCATCACGGCGCTCCCCGAACCCGAGAAGCCGGAATACCTCGAGGGGCTTTTGCGCGACGCCGAGGCGCACGGCGCCCGGGTGGTGAATCCCGGCGGCGGCACGCGGAGCGGTTCCTTCTTTTATCCGGCGCTCCTCTACCCGGTGACCGACCGGATGCGGGTCTACCACGAGGAGCAGTTCGGCCCGGTGGTGCCGGTGGTGGTCTACGACGACCTGAAGGAGACCATCGACTACGTGGTGCAGTCCAACTACGGCCAGCAGGCGAGCATTTTCGGCAGGAACGAGGAACAGTTGTCGCAACTGATCGACGCCCTGGTGAACCAGGTATGCCGCATCAACATCAACAGCAAGTGCCAGAGAAGCCCGGACAGCTTCCCCTTCAACGGAAGGAAGAACTCCGCCGAGGGGACCCAGTCCGTGGCCGACGCGCTGCGTGTCTTCTCGATCCGGATCGTGGTCGCCGCGCGTGAGACCGACGCCAACCGCGACATCATCACCGGCATCGTGAAGGAAAGAAAGTCCCACTTCCTGTCCACCGATTACATACTCTGAACAGGGAGACGTGAAAAGGGGACAGGCACCTGCGGAGCCAGTCCCCCACCCCCTACCCCCCTCCCGCGAGGGGAGGGGGGCTTGGGAATAGCTGGACAGGTGTGGCTCTGGTCTTTGCTCTGCGAGGGGCTCCCGGTCGCTCCGGTCAAGCCCGGACGAGAGGGGAGGGGACGGCGTTGTTACGCAGGTAGGGAACAATCTCTTCCGGCGGTAGCGGGCGGCTGAAGTAGTATCCCTGCAGGATGTCGCAGCGCTGCCCCTGCAGGAAGCGGCACTGGGCCTCGGTTTCCACGCCCTCGGCGACCACTTCCTTGCCCAGGGTGTGGGCCAGCGCGATGGTCGCCGCGGCGATTTCGGCGTCGTCGGTGTCGGTGTCGATGTCTTTCACGAAGGAACGGTCGATCTTCAGGCGGTGCACCGGAAAGAGCTTCAGATAGCTCAGCGATGAGTAGCCGGTGCCGAAGTCGTCGATGGCCAGCTCCACCCCCATCTCCCTGAAACCGCGCAGGTGCAGGATCGCATCGGCCGGGTTCTCCATCGCCGAACTCTCCGTTATCTCCAGTTCCAGCAGGTGGGACTCGATCCCGGTCTCCCGCAGCACGTCCTGCAACAGGGCGGGAAGGTTGTCCTGCTTGAACTGGCGCGCCGAGAGGTTGACCGACACCCTGAGCGGTGGCAGTCCCGCCGCCAACCAGGCGGCCAACTGCCGGCAGGCCGTTTTCAGAGCCACTTCCCCTATGGCGACGATCATCCCGGTTTCTTCGGCGACGGGAATGAACCGGTCCGGCGTCACCAGCCCGTGCACCGGGTGCTGCCAGCGCAACAGCGCCTCGACGCCGATCACCCGCCCCGTGCTCATCTCGATCTGCGGCTGGTAGTGCAGCAGGAACTCTCCCCGCTCGATCGCCACCCGCAGGTCCCCCTCCAGGACCAGCCTCTCCTGCACCGTCTGGTTCATCTCCTCGGTAAAAAACTGGAAGTTGTTCCGCCCCCCCGCCTTGGCGTGGTACATGGCGAGGTCTGCGTTCTTCATCAGTTCCTGGACCGTCTCACCGTCATCGGGGAAGATGCTGATGCCGATGCTCGGGGTGACGCTCAACTCGTGTCCCTCGACGTAGTAGCTCTGGGAGAGGGCGTGCTGGATCTTGCGAATCGCGTGCGCCGCGGAAATGTTGCAGCGGAGCAGGGGGAGCCCCACGACGAACTCGTCGCCCCCCAGACGCGCCACGATGTCCGCGCTCCGTATCGATTCCAGCAGGCGCCCCGCCACCTGGAAGAGGAGGTGGTCCCCGACGTGGTGTCCCAGCGAGTCGTTGATGTTCTTGAAGCGGTCCAGGTCGATGAAGATCAGTGCCAGGCGGCTGCCGCATCGTTTGGCCAGTTCCAGGGAGTGGGCCAGGCGTGCCATCAGGCTGAAGCGGTTGGGGAGTTTGGTGACCGGGTCGTGGTGCGCGAGGTACTCGATCTTCTGGGTATGCTGTTCCCGTTCTTTCAGGCGGCGTGCCGTTTCTTCGAGGAGCGCCCGTTCCACCTCCAGCCGGTGGTCCTCCCGGACCATGTTGGCCAGGGCGAAGGATATGTCCGCCCCCATCTGGCGCAATAATTCGATTTGCGGGCGGTCGAAATAGTTCTTCTTGTCGGCGTAGAGGGTGAGGGCGCCGATGACCTCGCCCTCCTGCCGCAGCGCGATGCTCGCCGAGGCGCGGATGCCGTAGGCTCTCCCCCGCTCGTGCCAGGGCGCCGTTATGGGCGCATTGAGGAAGTCGTTGCAGATGTAGAAGCTGCCGTTTTTGATGGCGGTAGCGGTCGGCCCGCTGCCGGTCGGCTCCTGGTTCAGCCCGATGGTAAGGTCGTCGAGGTAGGCCGTCGTGCCACGGGCGGCCACCACCTGGACCAGTGTCCCCCCTGCGTCGACCATACCGACCCAGGCGAGCTTGAAACAGCCGTGGTCGACCGCGATGCGGCAGAAATCGTGGAACAGCGATTCCCGGTCCTTTGTGTGCACCACCGCCTTGCTGGTTTCGGAGAGCACCGAGTGGAGCCGGTTCAGCCGCCGCACGCATTCCTCGGCACTTTCCCTTTCCGCGATCTCCTGCCTCAGTTCGCTGATGGTGTTTCTGAGTTCCACCGTCCGTTTGGCAACCCTTGTTTCCAGTTCTTCGTTCAGCCTTCTCAGGGCGTCATGGGTCTTCGATATCTCCTGGTTCTTCTCCACGGCCAGTTCGTAGGTCGCCAGCAGAAGATCGATGATCTGCGGTTTGGAAGCGGCGATGGCGTAGCGGTTGCCGTAGTAGTTGCAGCTCACCGCGCCGTCCTCTCCGGCGACACAGCCACCCTGGTCCCGCCGCAAGGCGGCTGCCACCCGCGACAGCAGGATCCCGTTGTGGTACGGCTTCGAGATGAAGTAATTGGCCCCCACCTCGAGGCTGCGCAGTACGTGGGTCGGGTCGTTGAGGTGGGTGAGCAGTATGATCGGAAGTTGGCTCGCCTCTTTCAAAACCCTGATCCGGCGGCACAGTTCGAAGCCGTCCATGTCCGGCATGATGACGTCGCTGATGACCAGGTCCGGCTTGGTTGCGGCCAGCCCCGCGAGGGCCTCCGTGGCGTCGCGGCGCACCAGCACGCGGTAGCCTTCGCCGGTGAGGAGATGTTCCAGTCGCTTCACCTGTGTCGGGCTGTCGTCCACCAGCAGAATGGTGCACCCCTCTGCTGTGCCGTGACGCTCGGAGCGCTGCGCTTTGTCTTCAATGGTAGCCATCTCTGCCCCCAACCAGGTCCGGCAGGTCCCCGGCCTACTCCTTTCAACGCGTTCCTGCTCGGCCCCAGTATCCCCTTTTCGGGGACCCTGATTGTCGGCTTTAGGAGTTTTTATTAATATCGTTTTATTTTTGCAGGGCAAGAGAGAAAGTCTCGGCTCGGCTCTTTCCTGATGTGTCCTTCTGACGGAGAAGGGCGTACCTGGCGCTGCAGTCTGGTTCCGGTTTCTTTTTTACAAACTCTTGCAGCGGTTGTAACCGGACTGCAACAAAACGCCGCTATAGTCGCCTCAAACCCAAAGAGGAGGAAAAGATGATTCAGACCATTAAGAAAGCATTCCTTGCCCTTGCCCTGGTCGCCGCAGTCGGTGCTGCGGGCGAGGCATCCGCTGAGACCCTTATCAACGGCGCCGGAGCCACCTTCCCGTACCCGTTGTACTCCAAGTGGTTCAGCGAGTACGCCAAGGCCGACAAGAGCGTGAAGTTCAACTACCAGTCCATCGGCAGCGGCGGCGGCATCAAGCAGATCACCGCCCAGACCGTCGACTTCGGTGCCAGCGACAAGTTCCTCTCCGACGCGGAGCTCAAGGGTGCGCCCGGCAAGCTGATCCACATCCCGACCGTCATGGGTGCCGTGGTGGTGACCTACAACCTCCCCGGCGTACCTTCCGGGATCAAGCTCAACTCCGAGGATCTGGCCAATATCTACCTGGGCAAGATCACCAAGTGGAACGACCCGAGGATCGCCGATGACAACAAAGGCGTGAACCTGCCGGCGAAGCCGATCATAGTGGTGCACCGCTCCGACGGCAGCGGTACCACCAGCATCTTCACCGACTACCTTTCCGGTGTGAATGCCGAGTGGGCGAAGAAGGTAGGGAAGGGCGCTTCGGTGAAGTGGCCGGTCGGCCTGGGCGGCAAAGGAAACGAAGGGGTCGCCGGGCAGATCAAGACCACGCCGTACACCATCGGCTACGTGGAACTGGCCTATGCCTTCGAAAACAAGCTTCCCTACGCCTCTTTGAAAAACCAGGCCGGGGTCTTTGTGGAGCCTTCCATCAAGTCCACCAGCGCCGCTGCAGCAGCTGCGGTTAAGCACATGCCCGCAGATTATCGCATCTCCCTGGTGAACCAGCCCGGCAAGGACGCCTACCCGGTGGTCGGTTTCACCTGGCTGCTGGTGTACGAAAACCAGAAGGACCCGGCCAAAGGCAAGCACCTGGTCGAGTTCCTGAACTGGGCCATGATCAAGGGGCAGAAGATGGCCGCCCCGATGCTGTACGCTCCGCTTCCCGAGAGCGTGGTGAAGATGGTGCAGAAGACCATCAAAACCATCAAATAGTTCGACAAAAGGGACTGGCTCCGATAGGTGCCGGTCCCCCTTTGAGTAGCGATGGGAACAGGGGACTGGCTCCGCAAGGTGCCTGTCCCCCTTGGTTCAGGGGGTGGGTCGGCGTTTTGCCGGCCCACCTTTTTTTTCGTGACAAGATACATTCTACGGCGTTTGCGGGTGGGTTTGTTTGTGTTAATATGACTACGTACTTGACTTTTACGGTCAAATTTGATAAACCCCCTATCACCATAATTGACTAAAGCAGAAAGCGCCAAACGCCGACCAGAATGCTGGAGGCATAAGAGAATTCCGTTGCCTCCTTTTGGCATCAGTGTCTCATTCCCGGGGGGCAAGTGATTACCATCGACAGCCTGAACAAGCTGTACCATACGCCGCGCGGAACGTTCACCGCGTTGCGCGACGTCAACCTGCAGATCGAGAAGGGGGACATCTTCGGCATCATCGGGCTGAGCGGTGCGGGCAAGTCCACCCTGATCCGCTGCCTGAACCGGCTCGAGGAGCCCGACAGCGGCAGCATCGTCATCGACGGCAGGGAGATCACCCGGCTGGCGACGCACGAGTTGCGTGAAGCGCGCAAGAAGGTCGGCATGATCTTCCAGCACTTCAACCTGCTCGATTCGAGGACGGTGCAGGGAAACGTCGCCTTTCCCCTCGAACTGGCCGGCTACCCGCGCAAGGAAATCGCGCAGCGGGTCGAGGAGATCCTGGACCTGGTCGGGCTTTCCGACAAGGCCGGCAGCTACCCGGCGCAGCTCTCCGGTGGTCAAAAGCAGCGGGTCGGCATCGCGCGCGCCCTCGCCAACCACCCGGATGTGCTCCTGAGCGACGAGGCCACCTCGGCGCTCGACCCGCAGACCACCAGCTCCATCCTGGAACTGCTGGCCGACATCAACCGCAAGCTCGGCCTCACCATCGTCCTGATCACCCACGAAATGAGCGTGATCCGGCAGATCTGCAGCAAGGTGGCGGTCCTGGACCGGGGCGAGATCGTCGAGAGCGGACCGGTGCAGCAGGTCTTCTCGGCGCCTTCCAGCGCGACCATGAAGCTGTTTTTGGAACACAGCGCGCAGTTGCAGGGGTACGGAGCGGGTATCTAGAGCGAGGAGATGACGATGCATGAAGACCTGATACCGATGCTCCTGACGGGCTTCGGAGAAACGCTGTACATGGTGGTGCTGTCCACCGTCGCGGCCATCGTGCTGGGACTCCCGCTCGGGGTGCTGGTCGTGATCACCTCAACCGGTCACGTCCTGGAGTCGCCGCGGTTGAACCGCGTCCTGGGTGCCCTGATCAACGTCACCCGCTCCTTTCCCTTCATCATCATGATCGTGCTGCTGTTGCCGCTGTCGCGTTTTCTGGTGGGGACCACGCTGGGAGCCACGGCCGCCTGCGTTCCGCTCTCGATCGCGGCGGCACCGTTTCTGGCGCGCATCATCGAGAACAGCCTGAAGGAAGTCGATCGCGGCAAGGTGGAGGCGGCCCTGGCCATGGGGGCGACGCCGCTGGAGATCGTGCGCAAGGTGCTGATTCCCGAGGCGCTGGCGTCGCTGGTGCTCGGACTGACCCTGGCAGTCATCACCATCACCGGGTTCACCGCGACCGCCGGGGCGATCGGGGCGGGGGGGCTCGGGAGCCTCGCCATCCGTTACGGCTACATGCGCTACCGCGAGGACGTCATGTTCGCCACCGTCCTCATCCTGGTCGTTTTTGTCCAGGGGGTGCAGTGGAGCGGCGACCGGCTGGCGCGATGGATCAACAGAAACCAACATAGGCTCGGCTAAGGGCCTGATTACCAACGGAGGGACACAAAGATGAAGAGCAGATTTACCGGCAGGTTGAGCGTAGCCCTGGTCGCACTGGCACTGGTTGCAGTGGCCGCGGCGGGTTGCAAGAAAAAGGAAGGCGAGGCCGGTAAGGGTGCCGAGGGCGCGGCCCCGGCGGCAGGGAAGACCTTGAAGGTCGGGGCGGCCGTGGTGCCGCACGCCGACATCCTCAAGTTGGTGGTTCCGAAGCTGAAGGAGCAGGGGGTTAACCTCGAGGTGGTGACCTTCGACGACGAGGTGCAGCTGAATCCTGCGCTTGCCGAGAAGCAGATCGACGCCAACTACTTCCAGCACGTCCCCTATCTCGAGGCCGTGGTAAAGGAAAAGAACTACCAGTTCAGCGTGGCCGGCAGCATCCACGTGGAGCCGATCGGCCTCTACTCGAAGAAGATCAAGTCGGTGGCCGAGCTGAAAAACGGCGCCCAGATCGCCGTCCCGAACAACCCCTCCAATGAGTACCGTGCCCTGGCGCTCCTGGAGAAACAGGGGCTCATCAAGCTCAAACCCGGCATCTCCAACTTCCAGGCGACGCCGCAGGACATCGTGGAGAACCCGAAGAAGATCAAGTTTGTCGAGGTCGAGGCGGCCCAACTCACCAGGACCCTCCCGGACGTGGACGGCGCGGTGATCAACACCAACTTCATACTCGACGCCAAGATCGACCCGCAGAGCGCCATCGCGCGTGAGGACGCCAAGTCCCCTTACGCCAACATCGTCGTTGTGCGCAAGGGTGAGGAGAACCGCGAGGACATCAAGAAGCTGCTGGCGGCGCTGCAGTCCCCCGAGCTCAAGCAGTTCCTCAAGGAAAAGTACGGCGCGGCCATCATTCCCGCCTTCTAGTCCCGCGCATCGCGCAGCGACCCGGCAGCCCGTGCCGGCATCACCAAGCGACTGCACCGACCTCACAGACAAAAAGCCCGTGCATCCAGCGCGGGCTTTTTTGATTCATCCAGGAAACAGGCCACCGCACCCAAGCATAAAGGAAACAGGCGACCTCCCCCAAGCACCAAGGGGACAGGCACCTGACGGAGCCAGTCCCCCCCTGCGCGGCGAGCCACGGTGTGCTCCACCCAACTCAATCCAGCCGAGATAAAGGCATCACGTTCCATGGGTGCTACATCCAACTCCATCCAGCCTAGATAAGGGCATCACGTTCCCCCCTTGTCAAAGGGGGGGCAGGGGGGATTTGGCCGGACCTACGCGATAGTATGCCGGATGTCCTTCCCCTTGATCATGAAGATGACCATCTCCGCGATGTTGGTGGCGTGATCGGCGATGCGCTCCAGGCACTTGGAAACCTGGATGATCTTCATCGCGCGGCTGATGGTCTTCGGGTCGGCCATCATGAAGGTCAGAAGCTCCCGCTGGATCTGCTCGTTCAGCTCGTCCACGCACTGGTCGTCCTGGCAGACCTTGATCGCCAGCGCATCGTCGCCGCGCACGAAGGCGTCCAGCGCCTCCTTCACCATGTCGGACGCGGCCTTCGCCATACGCGGCAGGTCGATATAGGGCTTCAGCGACGGCTCCTGGTTCAGCTCCCGCGCGCGCTTGCAGATGTTGGCGCACTGGTCGCCGATCCGCTCCAGGTCGGTCACTATCTTCAGTGCGAGCGTGATGAAGCGCAGGTCCCGTGCCGCGGGTTGCCGGCGCGCCAACACCTCCAGGCACTTCTCGTCGATCACCATCTCCAGGGTATTGATCTCGTGGTCGAACGCGATGGTGCGCTCTGCCAGCTCGGTGTCCCGCTCCACCAGGGATTTCATGGCGTTGGCGATCATCGATTCGACCTTGCCGCCCATCTCCAACAGCTTTTCGCGTATCACGTTCAGTTCGTTGTCGAACTGCTTGCTGAAATGCTCTCTCTCCATAGTGTCTCCTGTCTGTCTTGAGGGGGACTGGCTCCGCAAGGTGCCTGTCCCCTTTGTCTCTAGCCGTCCCTAGCCGAAACGCCCGGTGATGTAGTCCTCGGTCCGTTTCTGCTCGGGTGTGGTGAAGATCTTCTTGGTTTCGCCGCACTCTACCAGGTCCCCCATGTACAGAAATGCCGTGTAATCGGAGACGCGGGCGGCCTGCTGCATGTTGTGGGTGACGATGATGATGGTGTAGCGCTCCTTCAACTCCTCGATCAGTTCCTCGATCTTCAGGGTCGAGATGGGGTCCAGGGCGGAGGCCGGCTCGTCCATGAGGATGACTTCGGGCTTGACGGCGATGGTGCGCGCGATGCACAGGCGCTGCTGCTGGCCGCCGGAGAGCATCATGGCGTTGCTCTTCAGGCGATCCTTCACCTCGTCCCAGAGCGCCACGCGCTTCAGGCAGCTCTCGACTATCTCGTCGGCCTCCTCGCGCGGCAGCCTGCCGTTGAGCTTGTAGCCGGCGATGACGTTGTCGTAGATGGACATGGCCGGGAACGGGTTCGGCTTCTGGAACACCATGCCGACGCGACGGCGGATGGCCACCGGGTCCACGCCCTTGTCGTAGATGTCGCCATCGTCCACCAGGATCCTGCCGGTGACGCGCGCGGACGGAACCAGGTCGTGCATCCTGTTCATGGAGCGCAGCAGCGTTGACTTGCCGCACCCCGACGGCCCGATGATGGCGGTGACGCTGTGTTCCGGGAAGGTCATGCTGATGTCGTGCACCGCATGCGTCTTGCCGAAGTGAATGTTGACCTGTTCCAGTAGTACCTTGTTGTTCATCTCTTTCCTCTCGAAGTCCGTGTGCAGTTGAAGTCCGGCAAACTCAGGTGCCGCCGCCCCAACCTTAATCTCAACCTCAACCTTGACCTATCTTTATCCCGCCCGTCTGGTCCTGCCGAAGTAGCGCGCGGTGAGGCTCAAGGCGAACATCACCGTCACCAGCACCAGGGCTCCGGCCCAGGCGAGCTTGTGCCAGTCCTCGTAGGGAGCGATGGCGAAGCTGAAGATCTGCAGGGGGAGCGCCGCCATCGGCTGCAGGACGTTCTTGCTCCAGAACTGGTTGCCTAGTGCGGTGAACAGAAGCGGGGCGGTTTCGCCCGCGATCCTCGCCACCGCCAGCAGGACGCCGGTGAGGACGCCGGAAAGGGCGCTTCTCAGGGTCACCTTGAGGCTCGTGCGCCAGAAGGGAACGCCGAGGGCCAGTGAGGCCTCGCGCAGCGAGCCGGGCACCATCTTCAACTGCTCCTCCGTAGTGCGCAGCACGATCGGGATCATGATCATCGCCAGCGCCACCGACCCGGCCAGGCCGGAGAAGCCCTTCATGGGCACCACCAGCAGCGTGTAGGCCACCATGCCGGTGATGATGGATGGGGTGCCCGACAGGACGTCTGCGGCGAAGCGGATCACGGTGGATACCCTGGAACCGCCGAACTCGGAGAGGTAGATGGCCCCGAGGATGCCGATGGGAAGCCCGATCACCGAGGCGCCCGCGATCATGATAGCCGAGCCGACCATGCCGTTGGCCATGCCTCCGCCCGGCTCACCGGTCGGCGCCGGGATGTGGGTGAAGAAGTCGACGGAAAGCGAGCTGATTCCCATCTTCAGGATGTGGAAGAAGATGAGTCCGAGCGGCACCAGCACCGCGAGCGTGCAGGCGAGCATGATGAAACTCATCATGTGGTTCTTGGCCTTGCGTAACGCCATCCCGTGCATCATGCCGCACCTCCCTTGGCGCTTCTGGACACGCTCCAGATCAAGAGCCGCGCCATGGCGTTCACGACCAGGGTGACCACCATGAGGATCAGGCCGATTTCCATCAGCGCGGAGGCGTGCAGCTTCGACGTGGTCTCCGCGAATTCGTTGGCGATCACGCTGGGCATGGTGTAGGCGGGGGAGAGGAGCGACAGCGATATGTTGGGGGCGTTGCCGATCACCATGGTGACGGCCATCGTCTCGCCTATGGCCCGGCCGAGGCCGAGGATGGCGGCACCCAGGATGCCCGATTTGCCGTAGGGGAGGATGGCGATCTTGATGGTTTCCCAACGGGTGGCGCCCAGGGCGATGGCGGCCTCCTTCTGGCTCTGCGGCACCGCCAGCAGCACCTCGCGCGTGATGGAGGTGATGATCGGCACCACCATGATCATCAGGATGAAGATGGCGGCCAGCATGCTGACGCCGTAGGGGGCACCCTCGAAGAACGGGAGGAAGCCGAAATGCTCGATCAGGAACGGCTGGACCGTGCTCTGCAGCCAGGGTGCCATGACCAGCACCCCCCACAGTCCGTAGATGACGGAGGGGATGGCCGCCAGGAGTTCGACCAGCGGAGCCACTATCGAACCGATCTTGCCCGGGGCGATTTCCGTTATGAACAGTGCCGCGCCTATGCTCAGGGGAGTGGCGAGCGCGAGGGCCAGCACCGAGGAAACCACCGAGCCGTACAGGTAGGGAAGCGCCCCGAAGATCCCCTGCACCGCGTCCCATTCCTTTGAAATCACGAAGTTCCAGCCGAACTCCTTGATGGCTGGCAGGCTCTCGCCTGCCATCTCGTAGAGCATGAGTGCCAGTATCGCGAGGATGCTGAAGGCAAAAAAGGTTGTCAGGTAACGAAAGATGGCATCTCCACCCAGTTTCCTGGCCAATGCCGGTTCGGTTCTCGTACTGGCCGATTCGGGTCGGTCCGCCTCATGTGTGCAGCAGGAACGCATCTCTAACTCCACGTAGTTTCCTCCAAGTGTGGTCGCCCGGATCTGCTGAGGGACCGCTTCTGATACGCCCACAGCTTGCTGCATGGATGTTACAGGTTCGTTACAGTTGGCGGAAATGTTCATGAACAAAGACGTCGCTAAGCGGTCTTGGTTGGCAGGGGGCTTCCAGTGGTGACAGCCGCGCTGGCATCGCAGCGGGACGGCGAGTCGCTGGATCGAGCGGCATCGGCGCTCTAAGCCGTTTGGGAAGAAAGCGGTGAAAGGAAGGAAACAAAAAGGCCCTGATTTCTCAGGGCCTTTTGTCTAGACTGGTATGTCTGTATTTAAAACATGGTGGGCGAGACGGGATTCGAACCCGTGACCCCTGGCTTCGGAGGCCAGTACTCTATCCAACTGAGCTACCCGCCCGGGAAAGAACTCATTACTACACTATTTTGAGAACCAACTCAAGATCAAACTTTAAAAAAAGTCTCTGCTCCATCCTCTCCTGCCTCAGACTCACTTCGATATGGAACCGTACACCGGCACTGTGATCTCCTTCTTCTGGGGATGACTGGTGGTGACATGCAAATACCCGCTCAGGATCTTCGCCTCCGGCTTGGCCAGGACAGAGATCTCGATGGTGCCGGTCTCTCCCGGTTTCAATTCCGCTTTCCTGATGGTCGGCTTGATCTGTAACGAGGAGGAGGTGACCGTGACGTTCAGCAGCTTTATCGCCACGTTGCTGTTGTTGGTGACATTGATCCTGGCTTGAACGGGGGTGGTGCTGGTCACCGCGCCAAGGCTCACCTGTCGCGGGGTTACCTGCAGTTGATCGAGCACCGTCCCCTCCAGTGTGAAGGTGTAGCTCGGGGTCTTGCCGGCGTTGCTGGTCAGGGTGACTGTCTTGGAGACCTTTCCGGAGAACGAGGCGGAGTCGAAGGTCACTTCTATCTCGGCGCTTTTGCCGGGAGGGACCACCGAGACGCTTGGCTTGGCGGCGGTGCAACCGCAGGAGGCGTCCAGTTTCTTGATCTGCAGGGGGGCGTCGCCGTTATTTTTGATGGCGAAGGTATGCTGGACTTTCCTTCCTTGGGCGACGGTGCCGAAATTGAAAGTTCCGCGCTCTACGAGCAGTTCCGGCGCTGCAAATGAGACGGCGGTGCTGCACAGACTGACGAGCAGGAACAAAAGGTATACAAACGACGCACGTTTCATGGTGTTCCCCTTGTATAATCGCTGGGATGCGGTCCACCGGCTATTTATACCATAAAGGTGCCCGGGCGACCAGAATCATTGACACTATAATTTGCTTCTGTTATAGGAAACCGTTGAGAAAATTAATGGAAGATCCAAAACATTCCGGAGGGGTCGATGATTCTCCAATGCGACCAATGCAATACGAAGTTCAGGCTGGACGATTCCAAGCTGAAGCCGGGCGGCGTCAAGGTGCGCTGCTCCAAGTGCCGGCACGTGTTCGTGGCCGGTGCCGAGCAGAAGGCTGAGGAGTCGGATTTCGACGCCCTGCTGTCCGGACTCGGGGCTCCAGCCGCGGCTCAGGCCGAGAAGGAGCCGGCTGCTGCGCCTGCTGGCCAGGAGAACCCTCCTCTCCAGTTCGGTGCTGAGGCTCCCCAGCCGCAGCAGGACGACATGGCAGGATTCGACTTTGAACCCGAGCCCGCTCCTGCTCCTGCTCCCGTTGCCGCTCCCGCTACCGCTCCCGCTGCAGCCGCCGGTGCGGAAGCAGCCGGTGCAGACGATTTCGATTTCGGTGACATCAACGTGGAAACCGGCATGCCGGCCGGTAAGGAAACTCCTGCCGCAGCCGACAGCGGGTTCGACGAGTTCGAATTCAGCGACGAGCCGGTCGCTACTGCTGCGAACGCCCCGGCCCCGGCCGCCGGGGATTTCGATTTCGGGGAGTTCTCGTTCGACGAGACACCGTCCCCGGCCAAGGAAGAACCCGCGCCTGCCGCCGCAGAGTCTGCTCTGGATTTCGGCGAACTCTCCTTTGAAGATTCCGCCCCGGCAGTCAAGGAGGAGGCCCCTTCGGCCGCAGCGGATACGCTGGAGTTCGGCGAACTCTCCTTCGATGAACCTGCGCCCGCAGTGAAGGAGGAGGCTGCCGCTCAGCCCGCCGCCGATGCGTTCGATTTCGGCGAGTTCTCTTTCGACGAGAGCCCGGCCCCGAGCCAGGAACCGGCACCGGAAGCTCCTGCCGCAACTGCTGATTTCGGTGACTTCTCCTTTGATGAGACACCCGCTGCCGCCAAGGAAGAGGCCGCACCTGCCGAAACTGCCGAGTTCGGCGATTTCTCCTTTGATGAGGAACCCGCTGCCGCCAAGGAGGAAGCCGCACCTGCAGCCGACTCGCTTGAATTCGGGGATTTCACTTTCGATGAGCCGGCAGCCTCTCCCAAGGAAGAACCTGCCCCTGCTGCTGCCACCGATTCGTTTGATTTCGGCGACTTCTCCTTTGAAGAGCCGGCGGCTCCCGCCAAGGAAGAGCCTGCCGGACCGGAGGTGGGATCCTTCTCGTTTGAAGAAGATGCCGCGAGCGAGGCCGCAGGGGGTGGAGCTGCGAGTGCTGCTGTTGAGAGCGACAAGGAGGAGGCTGCCCCTGCTAAGGACGAGGAGTTCAGCTTCAGTGACTTCTCTTTTTCCGAGACGTCCAAGGCTGCGCAGGCGAGCGAAACAGCCGCTCCGGCGGCCGCTGCTGCGGGCCTGTTAGGGGCTGCCGCGGCTGTCAGCGCTGCCCAGGCCAAGGAGGAGCCCGCCGGTTCCACCGAACCCGCAGAGCCCAAACCGGCGGCCAAGTCGTCACTGGACTTCAGCTTCGGCGACAAGTCCTTCGCCGCCGCCGTTCCGGAGGAAGGCTTCGACGAGGAACTCCCCCCGCTGTCGATATCTTCCAGGCGCAAGGGGCGTTCCGCTGTTACCATCGCCATCGTGGGGATCTGCGTGGTCGTGGTGTTGGCACTGAGCGGTGCCGGCCTGTACCTGCTGCAAAGCGGTCCGGAGGCGATGAAAAAGCTTGATCAGTACGGCATCGGCTTCGTAGCCAAGTGGTTCGGCATCGAGGTCCCCGAGGAAGGGCGCATCACCATCAAGAACGCCCTGGCTTCGTTCCACCAGAACAAGGAGGCGGGCGAGCTGTTCGTGGTCAACGGCGAAGCGGTCAACTCCTTCCGCAAGGCGCGTGCCTCGATCCAGGTGAAGGTGAGCATCTTCGACAAGGCGGGCAAGGTGCTGGTGCAAAAGACAGCTTACTGTGGCAACCGCCTCTCAGCGGAACAGCTGAGCACGCTGCCGATGGCGAAGATTGAGTCCATCATGAACAACCAGTTCGGCGACTCGCTCTCCAATCTCGGCGTCAAGCCGGACCATTCCATCGGTTTCGTGGTGGCTCTTGCCAACGTGCCCAAGGAGGCGGCCGACTTCGGTGTCGAGGTGGTCGGCTCCACGGTGGCCTCAGGGCAGTAACCGGAACAGACAAGCAGACGACAATAAAAAAGGCCGGCATAATGCCGGCCTTTTTGCGTTTTACAACGGGAGAAGAAAATACGTCGCCGGTTGCTCAGGCCTTGTTCAGGCTGGTGATGTACCCCTTGATCCCGGCCAGGATGCCGTCGGCGGTGAGCGCCTGGTAGTGCGGATCCTTCAGTTTCTGCTCGTCCCGTTCGTTGCTCAAAAAGGCGGTCTCGACCAGGATGCTGGGCATGGTGGCGCCGACCAGGACGTAGAAGGGACCCTGCTTCACTCCGAGGTTCTTCACCGTGGGATATCCGGTTTGTGCCTTCTTGTAGAGCGACTTCTGCACCTCGTCGGCGAGATGGGCGGAGTCGTTCAGCTTGTAGTTGGCCATCAGGTCGAAAAGGATCGCCTGCAGCGTGCTTACCTTCTCCAGTGAGGTGCCGTTTTCCTTGGCGGCCAACTGGGCCACCTTCTCGGTCTTGGCGAGGTTCAAGTAGTAGGTCTCGATCCCGTTGGCGTTGCGGTTGAGCGAGGCGTTGGCGTGGATGGAGACGAACAGATCCGCCCCCACCTTGTTGGCGATCGCGGTCCGCTCCTGCAGCTCGATGAAGACGTCGGTGGAACGGGTCATGACGACATCGAGGCCCAACTCCTCTCGTATCTTCTGGGCCAGGTCCAGGCCGATCTGCAGCACGATGTCTTTCTCACGTGTCCCCGATGGGCTCACCGCGCCCGGGTCGTGTCCGCCGTGCCCCGGGTCGATCACGATCCTGCGGATCCGCCCCGGCTTGAACTTCGCCTGTTTACCTTTCTCTTTCTCTACCGGTTTCGCCTTCTCCGGCGGGTTGACCTTCTCCACGTTCTTGGGCTCGGTAGGCGCGCTCTCGATGACCTCTTTGGAAGCCGAGATCTCCTGCCTGCGGTCCCCTTTCACGTCCACGATGACACGGAAGGGGTCGGAAAAGGTGAAGACCTTGTACTCCTTGATGCTGTCCAGGTCGAGCACTACGCGCACCGTGGAGGCCGCGAACTGCGCGATGCGCACGCTTTTCAGCAAGCCGTCACCGATGTTGAGGTCCTTGACGCCGGGGTTGAGGTGGGTCCCCTGCAGGTCGAGGTAGAGCCGGTTCGGGAGCTTGTGGTGCTCGAAGTGCACCTCCTGATCCAGGGTGATGGAAACCCTGGTGTAGTCAGGGGTGGACCAGTGTTTCAGCTCGGTGACCGGCACCAGGGGGGCGCCGGGGGCGGCCTGGGCAGTTCCGTTCCAAAGCGGCGCGAGCAGCAAAGAGCCCTGCGCCGCCACGGTCCGGCAGGCGAGCCAGCGGCAGTAGGGGGCGGCCAGCCCGAGGTATTTCACGAATTCCCTACGCTTCATGCGCCTTGCCCTCTCGTCGGTGCCATCTAGATCATCCTCTTCAGTTCGTCCACCAGGTTCAGCGCCTCAAGCGGCGTCAAGAGCGCCACTTCCACGCCTTTGAGCCTCTCCCGGATCAGGTCCTCCCCCGCATCGAAGAGCGAGAGCTGCGGGGAGGGGGGCGGGGTCTTCTTGCCGCGCGCCAGCCGCGGTACGCCACCTTCGCCGTACTCACCCTTCTCCAGGTTGGCGAGGATCTCCTTGGCGCGGTCGATCACCGCCTGGGGAAGCCCGGCCAGGCGCGCCACCTGGATGCCGTAGGAGTGCGAGGCTCCGCCGGGAACGATCTTTCTCAGGAAGATGATGCGCTCGTTCCACTCGCGGACCGCGATGTTGAAGTTCTTGATCCCGGGGCGGGTGACGGCGAGCTCGGTGAGCTCGTGGTAGTGCGTAGCGAAGAGCGTCTTCGCCGCGTGCGCCTTGTTGTCGTGCAGGAACTCCGCGACGGCCCAGGCGATGGAGACCCCGTCGAAGGTGGAGGTGCCGCGACCGATCTCGTCCAGGATCACCAGGCTCTTGGCCGTCGCACCCCTCAGGATCGCGGCGCTCTCCATCATCTCCACCATGAAGGTGGAGTGGCCGCGGGCCAGGTTGTCCGAGGCCCCGACACGGGTGAAGATGCGATCCACCAGCGGGATCCGGGCCTTCTCGGCCGGGACGAAGCTCCCCATCTGCGCCATCAGGGTGATCAGCGCCACCTGGCGCATGAAGGTCGACTTACCGGCCATGTTGGGGCCGGTGATGATGATCAGCTGGTTCTCGCCGTTGTCCAGCAGCGTGTCGTTGGGGACGAAGCGCTCCGAGGCGTACATATCCTCGATGACCGGGTGCCTTCCCTCGGTGATGGAGAGCTCGCTGCCGTCGTGCACCTCGGGCCGGCAATACCCCTTGTCGTGGGCGAGTTCGGCGAGCGAGGCCAAGACGTCCAGGCAGGCCAGGCGGTCTGCGCTCCTGGCGATCCGCTCCCCCTGCGCCGCGGCAGCCTCGCGGACCTCCTGGAACAGGTTGAACTCGAGGTCCTTGATGCGGTCCTCGGCCCCCAGCACCTTCTCCTCGTATTCCTTTAGTTCCGGGGTGATGTAGCGCTCGGCGTTGGCGAGGGTCTGCCGCCTGATGTAGTCCTCGGGGATGGCGGAGACGTTGGCCTTGGTCACCTCGATGTAGTAGCCGAACACCTTGTTGTAGCGGATCTTGAGCGAGGAGATGCCGGTGCGCCCCTTTTCCTGGGCCTCCAGCCGGGCGATGAATCCCTTACCCTCGCGGCTGATGGCGCGCAGCTCGTCCAGTTCGGCGTTGTAGCCGTCGGCGATGATGCCGCCGTCGCGCAGGACGAACGGGGGATCCTCGACGATGGCGCGGGTGATCAGGTCGCAGATCTCCGAGAGCGGGTCGATGCCGCCGTCCAGCTCCTTCAGAAGGGGTGCCGCGCAGGCGGCGACCTGCTCCTTGATGGCGGGAAGCCGGGAAAGGGACGCTTTGAGCGCGGCCAGATCCTTGGCCGAGGCCGAGGCGAGGCTGATGCGCCCGTTCAGGCGTTCCAGGTCGTAGACCCCGGACAGGAGCGTCTTCAGCTCGGCTCTCACGCCGGGTGCCTCGATCAGCTCCTGCAGCGCGTCCTGGCGCCGGAGGATCTTCTCCTGGTCCATGAGCGGGTAGTTGATCCACTGCTTGAGCTTTCTCCCCCCCATGGCGGTGACGGTGCGGTCCATGAGCCCCAGCAGCGACCCCTTCCTCTTGCCGTCGGAGATGGTCTGGGTGAGCTCCAGGTTGCGCCGGGTCGACTCGTCCAGGAGCAGGTGCTGGTTCTGGCTGTAGGGGGTGATCCCGGTGACGTGCGGGGCATTCCCCTTCTGGGTGTCCACCAGGTAGTGCAGCACGGCCCCTGCCGCGAGCAGCGCCACCGGCAGGGTGTGGCACCCCAGGGTCTCGGCGCTGGCGCCCTTGAACTGGTTGCCGATCAGGCGGTTGCAGTAGTCGGTGTCGTAGACCCACTCCTCGAAGTAGGTGACGCTGCGGTCGGTGGCGACCGGCGCCATCTCCTTCGACCGTTGCGGCTCCCGGAAGGAAGAGGGGAGGATGATCTCGCGCGGCGCAATGCAGGCCACCTCGGCCAGTGCCGCCTGCAGACCGGAGAGCTCTGTGACGCGGAACTCGCCGGTGGAGAGGTCCAGGTAGGAGAGGCCGTAGCACTCGCCGTCGCAGCAAAGGGCGAGGAGGTAGTTGTTTTCCTTGGGGGAAAGCGAGGCATCCTCGACCACGAGACCGGGCGTGATCACCTTCACCACCTCGCGCTTCACGATCCCCTTGGCGAGCTTGGGGTCTTCGGCCTGTTCGCAGATGGCGACCTTCTCGCCGGCCTCGACCAGCTTGGCGATATAGGGGGCGCAGGAATGGTAGGGGACCCCGCACAGGGGGACCTCGGACCCGTCGGCGTTCTTGTTGCGCGAGGTGAGGGTGATGCCGAGGATGCGGGAGGCCTTCACCGCATCGTCGAGGAACATTTCGTAGAAGTCGCCGCACCGGAAGAAGAGGATGGCGTCGGGGTGTTCTGCCTTAATCTCGAGGAACTGCCGCATCATGGGCGTCATTTCAGACATTTGGAAACCTTTTCGGGGGAAGAGAAACGCGGGCATCTTAGCAAAATCGCGGGGTCATGTAAAGCTTCCCCGCCCTGGTTAGCCAAGAAACGGTAGGCCCGGGGGAGCGGGGAGGGGCGTCGTCGGGGGGGCGGCGAAAAAATGCATTTTTTGCACCCGCTCTCTGGAGCTTTGCGGCAAATAACTTAAAATTGCCTAATGTTTTTTTGTGGGGGCGGGGGGCGCTGCTGTCCGCGCTATGGGCAGCAGGAATGGGGCGAAGGTGACGCAGGCGTGAACGACCGGCACAAGGGGCCGGCAAGGGAGGTGCGGCATGGGGCACGGACGTAAGATTTCGGTGGTGGGGTTGGGCTACGTCGGCCTGCCGGTGGCGGTGGCGTTCGGCAAGATGCGCAGCACCATCGGCTTTGACATCAGCACGACAAGGATCGACGAGTTGCGCGCGGGGTGCGATCGGACCGGCGAGGTCGCCGCCGAGGAACTCGTCAGCGCGGACATCTGCTACACCAACAGGATCGAGGACCTGCGCGAGGCCGACTTCCACGTGGTGGCCGTTCCCACCCCGGTCGATCCGGCCAACCAGCCCGATCTTTCCCTGTTGTGCAGCGCGTCGGAGACGGTGGGGAAGGCCCTCAAGAAGGGGGACATCGTCGTGTACGAGTCCACGGTGTACCCGGGTGTGACCGAGGAGATCTGCCTCCCCATCCTGGAGCGGGTTTCGGGGATGAAGAGCCCGGAAGAGTTCACCGTGGGGTACAGCCCGGAGCGGATCAACCCCGGCGACAAGGAGCACACCTTCACCAGTATCCTGAAGGTGGTTTCCGGCCAGGACACCCGCACTCTGGACGTGGTCGCCTCGGTGTACTCCGAGGTGGTGGTCCCGGGGGTGCACCGGGCTCCCTCCATCCGGGTTGCCGAGGCGGCCAAGGTGATCGAGAACACCCAGCGCGACCTGAACATCGCCCTCATGAACGAGCTGGCACTCATCTTTGACCGGCTCGGCATCGACACCAGCGAGGTGCTGGCTGCGGCGGGGAGCAAGTGGAACTTCCTCAACTTCAAACCGGGGCTGGTCGGGGGGCACTGCATCGGCGTCGACCCGTACTATCTGACCTACCAGGCCGAAAAGATCGGATACATCCCGCAGGTGATCCTCGCCGGGCGGCGCATCAACGACGGCATGGGGAAATTCGTGGCGCAGCGTGCGGTTAAGGAGATCATCAGGGCGGGGCACCATGTGCTGGGCTCCTACGTGACGGTGCTGGGTCTCACCTTCAAGGAGAACTGCCCTGACCTCAGGAACTCCAAGGTGGTGGACATCCTGGCCGAGCTGGGGGACTACGGGCTGAAGATCCAGGTCTGCGACCCGATGGCCGATCCCCTGGAGGCCAGGAGTGCCTACGGGGTGACGCTCAAGGAGCCGGACCGGCTGCAACCGGCCGTGGCGGTCATCGTGGCGGTGGCCCACGACGTCTACCGGCAGTGGACCCCGGCCAAGTTCGCGAGCCTCATGGTGGAGAACCCGGTCCTGATCGACGTCAAGGGGATCTACGACAACCGTCAGATGGCCGCCGCGGGGATCAGGGTCTGGTGCCTGTGAGGGGGTGGAGGACGGCATGAGAGAGGGACATAGCTACCCCAGGGAACTGGTCGCCTTCATCCACGCGCGGTGGCGGGACGAGGCTTTCCTGGACCGGGTTTGCCCGGAGGCGGAGCGGGGGAGCCTGCAGCTCCCCGAACGCGGGGTACTGGAACAGGTGATCTCGACCTGCTACCAGGCGAGCCTTTTGCGCGAGGAGGAGCGCCCCGTCATGTTCCGACTGATCATCAGGGACTCCTACCTGTTCGCCGCCCACGAGGGGCCGCCGACCGGGATGCACCGCCTCATCTTCTCTAGGACGCGTCCCTTCAACGAGTACGAGCTGCACCGCCTGGCGCCCGCCGCCGACTTCTACCGCACCCTGATCGGCATCTTCATCGACCCGGCCCTGGGCGCCCAGATCTGGGGGCTGCTCCACTCGGGGACCCGTTGGATGCATGCCGTGTACGGCGGCAGGAAAACCTCCCCCCCCATGCCGCCCAGCCTGGTGGTCTACGTCACCGGTCCCGGGCAGATCTCGGTCTGCATCGGGGACGAGATCATCGCCTCGCTGAACGGGGGGCAGATCAACTGTCCTACCCTCGACGTCTTCAACTCCGACTGGATGATGAAGAGCCTCGCCTCCCTGAACGACGAAACCTTCGCCCTGCACCGCAAGGCACGGCAGCGCGCCGAGCGCCCCTGGGCCGACCTTGACCCGCAGTTCGGCAGCAAGATCGGCCAGCAGGCGATCCGCCGCATTATCAGCGTGATCAGGAATTCCAACCATGGCGGCCTGTTGGTGTACCTGCCGGCGGAGATGGCCGAGGAGATCATGGAGCAGAACCCGTACCTGACCCTGAAGTACCAGTTCCTGGAATTCGATTCGCGGCAGCGCTTCCTGTCGCTCACCCTGCGTATCATGAATACCCTGGCGGAGATCAACGGGAGCGCGGCCTCGGAGGGGAGGATGGTGGGGTGGCACGAGTACGTCAACAGCAAGAACGAGAACATAGCGCTTCTGGACGAGGCCATCTTCGACGTCGCCCACTTCATCGCGGCGCTCTCCGCCGTGGACGGCGCGGTGGTCATCACCAAGCGCCAGGAGCTGCTCGGCTTCGGCGGCGTCATATCGGGGGATCTCGACAGCGTGGGAATGGTGGCGCATGCCCTGGACACGGAGGGCGAACAGTGCGAGTCGGTACTGAGCGAGGGGGTGGGCACCAGGCACCGGGCGGCGTATCGCCTCTGTCAGCGGCTGCACCAGGCCATCGCCATCGTCATCTCGCAGGACGAGAGCGTCCAGATCGTACGCTGGCACAACGGCTCGGTCACCTATTGGGATCAGATTCCCACCGGTGTGCCGGGGTTTTAGCGGGAAACGGGAGAGCCTGTCATGGGAAGCGACATCAACGTGGTATTCATGGGGAAATTCGGCTACCCCTCGGGGATGGCATCGACCAAGCGGATCCAGCATTTCCTGGATTATCTGAACCTCAATTCGGCGAGCACCAGGGTGCTGCAGCTAAGGCCCACGGGGGAGGTCCCGGACGAGGACCTGGAAGGGAGCTATCAGGGGACCCCGTACCGGCGCATCGGGGCCGATCTCAAGCTCGGGTTCTCCCTGCTTCCGGCCCTGTTCAGGTATCACAGGGACGGGATCGTCGCCCTGAAGCAGTGGCGGGTCCCGCAGGTGAGAAACGTGCTCTACAGCTACGGCGGGGTGACGGTCGAAAATCTTCTTTTCATCCTGGCGGCGAAGCGCATGGGGTATTTCGTCGTGTTCGACATCGTCGAGGACAGCACCTATATCGACGACAAGCTGAGCCTCCCCGGGAAGCTCAGGTGGCTGGCCGGCGAGGTCCTGGACCGGTTCTTTCTGGGGCTGGCCGACGGCGTGGTGGTCATCTCCAATTACCTGAGAAAGCTCTACGGCAAGAAGGTTGCGCTGTCGGTACCGCTGTGCCTGATCCCGATCTCGGCCAAGTGCGAGGCGCAAGGTGTCGGGGAAAGGGAACCGGGGCCGATGAGGATCGTCTACGCGGGGTCGTTCGCCAGGAAGGACGGCATCGAGCAGCTCCTGGACGCCTTCGAGAAGGTGCAGGAAAAGAAGGGGAACTGCACCCTCATGCTCTGCGGCACCGGGGCGAGCGTCAAGCTCTACCAGCCGCGCATCGCGGCGAACCCCGCGATACAGTACATCGGCTACCTGGAGAACAGTGCCTTCTACCGTTTTTTGCAGGGGGCGGACGTTCTCTGCGTGACCCGGACCGGCTCGACCTACGCCAACGCTGGTTTCCCCTTCAAACTGGGCGAATACCTGGCCACCGGCAACCCGGTGATCGTCTCGGACGTGGGAGACGTGCGCCGCTACCTGAGCCATATGGAGGACGCCATCATCGTCGAGCCCGGCAACGTCACCGCCATCGCCGGTGCCCTCGAGTACTGCCTCGACCACCCGGAAACCGCCGCGAAGATCGGCCGAAGCGGGGCGGACAAGTGCCGGCGCTACTTCGACCCGGCGGCAAACGGGAGGCTGTTGCTGCAGCTGATCCGGAGGCTGTGACAGCCCGCCCGCAGGACCGCTCTCGTTAACCTTCATCCCGCGGTACCGCTCACTCCGCGTCTACGTTGCGAACCCCCTCCGGCTTCCAGGCCGGCGAAATGACCTTGGCGCCGCATTCCTTGCCGAGCAGGGTGCCGAAGGTGACCGAAAAATCCCCGAACCTGTTGTTGACACGATCCATGGCGCTCGCCACGAGCGCCTTTTTTCGTTCGCTCTCAAACAGCGGCAGCTGCTCGGCCTGGTGGGTGAGGTTGGTGATGCGCACGCCGAGCAGGCGGACCGGCTGAGCAAGCTCCAGCTGGTCCAGCAGCTGTACCGCGTCCCGGTAGATCTCGTCACTGTTGTTGGTGGGGGCCGATCGGCTCATCTGGCGGGAGAAGGTGGTGAAATCCGGGTAGCGGACGGTCAGGGTCACGGTCTTGCCGGTGACGCGGTATTTCCGGGCCCGTCTCCCCACCATCTCGGAGAGCTGCAGCAGCACCGCCAGTATCTCCGAGCGCTGGCACAGGTCGGCGTCCAGCGTGGTGCTGTGACCAACACTCTTCACCTCCTCGGCCTCCTCCTCGGGGACCACCGGCGCGTCGTCCACACCCAGCCCCATGTAGTGCAGCCGCTCCCCGGTAACTCCGAATTTCTTCTTCAGGATGTCGACCGGGAACCTCGCCAGCTCGCCGCAGGTCCTGATGCCGAACGCCGCCAGCTGCTGCTGGGTCTTGGCGCCGATGCCGCACAGCTGCTGGATCGGCAGCCGCTCCATGACCTGGGCCACCCGCTCCGGTGCGATCACCGTGAGCCCGTCGGGCTTCTGCATGTCCGAAGCGAGCTTGGCCAGGAGCTTGTTGGGCGCGATCCCTACCGAACAGGTGAGCCCGAAACGCTCCCGGATGCGCTCCTTGATCATCCCGGCGATCGCTTCCGGGGTGCCGAAGAGGCTCAGGCTCCCGGTCACGTCCAGGAACGCCTCGTCGATGGAGAAGACCTCCACGAGCGGGGTGTACTCGCGCATGATGCCGATGATCTGCTTCGAGGTGTAGCTGTACTTCTTGTTGTTGCCGACCACGAAGATCAGTTCCGGGCACTTCTGGCGCGCCTCCCAGCTGTTCATCCCGGTCTTGACCCCGAAGGCGCGCGCCTCGTAGGAGCAGGTGGTGACGATGGTGCGCTTGGCCGCGCCGATGACGGCAACCGGTTTCCCCTGCAGGGCGGGGTTCGACTGCTGCTCCACCGAGGCGAAGAAGGCGTTCATGTCGATGTGCAGGATGATGCGCTGCTCTGCCAAGTCCTACTGCTCCTCGACCCCCATAAGGGTCCAGTTCTGGTCGGAGGTGTCGTACATCAGTTCGTAGATGTTGCTGTCGTCACAGACCGCGAAGTGCAAGCGGGTGGCGCCCCCCAGGGAGTCCTGCCATGAGTAGGAGAGGCGGGTGACGGCGTGCTTTTGGCGGCGCCACTCGAACCAGACCGGCCGGATCCCGGCGCCGGGGGCGAAGATGGCGGCGACCCTTATGCTGTCGCACAGGCGCTGCATGAAATTACTCCATCTGCCGGTAGATGCCAACAACTTTCCCGACGATGGACACCTCGCCGTCACCCTCCTGTACGAAGATGGGTGCGTAGTTGGGATTCTCGGGCTGCAGGCGGATCCGGTTCGCCTCGCGGTAAAACCTCTTCAGGGTTGCCTCTCCGGCCACCATGGCGACCACTATGTCCCTGTTGTGCGCGTCCGGTTGCGGGCGCACCAGCGCGAGGTCTCCCTCCTTGATGTGGGCGTGGATCATGGAATCCCCCTTCACGCGCAGGAAGAAGGTCCCCCCCTTGTCCAGCTGGGAGCGGTCGATGGTGAAGTGCCCCTCGATGTCCTCGATGGCCGGGTGCAGCGCCCCGGCCCGGACCGTCCCCACGATGGGCAGACTCGCTCCCTGACCCTGCCGGTTCAGGGTGATCCCCCGGGTGCTCCCCTCCTGGCGGCGCAGGTACCCCTTCTTCTCCAGCGCTTCCAGGTGTTTCAGGACCCCAAGCGTTCCGCTCACACCGAGCTTCGCCCCTATCTCGCGCAGGGTGGGGGGGTAGCCGTAGTCTTCGATGTGCTCGGCAACGATCTCCAGCACCTGCTGCTGCCGTGACGTCAGTTGCTCCATTGGTTGATCACCTCCTGGTTATCTGATGACAACCTTATCAGGTGGTAACCATCCCGTGTCAATACCCAAATCGGACCGAGACTGCCGTCTTGAGTATTAAATTTTTCAAATTATAGTGTAGCGGTGTTCCAGGTGATGCAGCGCCAGCCAGATCAAAACGGAGGCCGCCATGGCAAGCAAGGTCACGCAGGTGAAGGGTGCAGCGACGTGGAGACAAAGAGGCGGGAGAGGTGGTAACGGAGGCGGCCGGTCCGCCGGAAGGTGTACCAGAGGGGGCGCAGACCGGGGGGGCAGGGTGGCCCTGGGCGTCATGGCGACATGCCTGCTCCTGCTCTGTTGCTCGCTCGCACTGGCGGCCGACGAAGCGGTGTATCACACCCCGCTTGCCGGCGAGGCGAAGCGGGTGACCTTCATGGGACAGCAGGTCGACATCCCTGCCGTGGACCGCGCCGACATGACCTCGATCACGGTGGGCGCCTCGTTGCTGGCGCCGGCCCAGGGGCAGAGCCCGATCATCCCGGTGGCCGCCCTCTACCATCGGCGCATCACCGAGCGCGGCTACGCCCGGGCCATGGTGGCGGTGTTCGTCAACGAGCTCGATTACCTGCGGGACCTCGGGGGATGGGACCTGGTGGCCCAGTTCGAGAACGACACGCTGCCGGTGGCGGGACGGGAACTGCGCAACGGCGAAGAGATCCGCGGCACCGCCCTCTATCACGGCGTCCTGCTCGGGTCCCTCGGCGTCGGCTGGCGCCGGCCGGTCTATCCCTTCCAGGTCGACAACGATCTCAGGGTGCAGATGGTGGCGCGCGGGGGATATTTCTACGCCCACCGTGAGACGGACAGCGCTCCCGGCCTCTGGGTCCCCCCCAACACCCCCCTTTACGGCGCGCGGCTGCGTTGCCGCTACGACGGCTTGCGCCGCAACCTCCTGGAGCTGCCGCATGAGGGGGTGGCCGCAGGGTTCGACGTCGATCACCTGCACCGGGACAGCTGGAGCGGCGAGACCGGGGTTGCCGGCACGGGAGACCTCGATTACACCCAGGTGGAGGGGTACCTGGTCGCGGCAGCGGGGGTGCCGGGGCTCTCCGAGCGCAACCGGCTCCTG
The DNA here is from genome assembly GCF_018986915.1 of Geomonas oryzisoli. Lineage (NCBI taxonomy): Bacteria > Pseudomonadati > Thermodesulfobacteriota > Desulfuromonadia > Geobacterales > Geobacteraceae > Geomonas > Geomonas oryzisoli. Next base: position 2,645,039 of record NZ_CP076723.1, on the reverse strand, counting down.
TTCAGCCTTTACGCCGGGGCCACGGCACAGGGGAGGGGGGACCGCTTCAACGCCTTCCGCCTGAACGGCGCACCATTCCCGAGTGAGCAGTACGACCTCGCCTGGCCGCACTATTCCGGGGTGATCTACGACCGGGTGCTGGCGCGCGGCTATGCCACCGCCAGCGCGGGTTACCGTCGCGAGCTCACCTTCTTTCTCTACCTGAGCACGCTCGGCTCCTACATCTGGGCGGACCGCTCCAGCGCGGTCGGCAACAACCGGGTCGACTTCGACGAGATGCACGGCGCGGCCGCCACCGTCGCCCTGGACAGCGCCTTTGTCTGGGATTCGTCGCTCTACCTGGCCTGGAGCTGGGAGTCGGGGGTGATGCGCAACGGCCGTTCGGGCAACGGCGTCACGCTGATGTGGAACAAGCTGTTCTGAGGGAAAACTTGCAATCGCGAGGAAATGGACTTAATGTGGCACGGCCTCCCCTCAACGTGAGGGGAAGCTGGCCAGGTAGTCGACGAAATCGGGAGAGGCCTTGCCGTCGCTGAACTCCCTGATCTCGGGCATGAGCACCAGGGTGGAGAGCTTCGCCCCCTGGCGTGCGAGCTGCTCCGGGATTGCGTTCTTCACCGCGTGCCAGACCCCGCTGAGCACCACGATCTTGGTCTTGGGCGCCTTTTTGCGGTAGCGGGCCACGTTGGTCGCCATGCCGGAGTTGCGCAGGGTCTGGGCCTCGCAGAAGTACTGGAACACCCGCCCCTTGGCGTTGTGCTTGAAGATCTCGCCGAAGGATTGTTTGAGAAATTCCGTGTGCGGGTTGTTCAGGTCGCAGGTCGTCCCCTCTGGGAGGTTTTTGCGCTCCTCCGGGGTGAGCGAGGCGTAGCCGCCGCGCGAAACCTTGATCACCAGCTCCTTGGGGACGTTCAGGCCGATGATGGGGATCCTGTTTTCCCGGGCGAACATGAAGATGTCACGGTAAAGGCGCCAGTCGTAGGACCAGTTCCTGGCGAAGATGGGGCGGAACTCCGCCTCGGACATGGTTCCCGCGACGAAGGCGTCCAGCTCCTTCTGGTAGTCCGACTGCATCACCTCCACCCCGATGGCCAGCGGCAGCTTGCGCGCTTTGAGCTCCCGGATCACCTCCAGCTGCAGGTCGTGGTGCCGCGCCTCGTCGTGCACCTCGCCGATCAGCACCAGGTCGGCTGCCTCGGCCTTGGCGACAACTTCCTGCAGGGGGACCGCCTGCCGGTCGCTGACGCGGGTGATCGACTGACCGGCGCGGGCGTGGCAAGGGAGCGTCAGGATGGACAGTACGGCGAAGAACAGGGCGAAGGTCTTGGGCATGGTCATCTAAGGTCCTCGGTCCGTTTTGGTTGGAAGCCGCAGCCTACACCAACGCCGCTACGATCACAACTTTAATCGCTTCTCGCCCGGCGTCGCGAGAGGCTTCATGGTGCGGGAGCCGCGCCGCGGGAGGTGTCTGTGAAGCTGGTTGCCGTTTTGTCATCGCTTTTTTCCGTACTGATCGTTGCGGCGCTCCCCCTTTTCGCCGTGGCCTCGGGGGCTCCCGCCGTGGCAAGCCAGGAGATCGCGGTAACCATCGATCCCCCGCGGCACGAGATCACCGGTGACACCCGCATCGTCTTCGCCCCCGGTACCCGGTCGGTCCGTCTGAGGCTTGCCAAAACCGCCCGGATCGAGTCCGTGCGCTGCGGCGGGCGCGACCTTCCCTTCACCTTCCGCTCCGGTGCCATCGACATGGAGCTCCCGCAAGGCGAAAACAGCGTGGCGATCTCATTCCGGGCCGGCTTCAACGACCAGGTGTCGCGGCATCCCGCGGCCGGCGAGGATCCAAGCTACGGCGTCAACGCCGCCATTGGCAGCGAGGGTACCTTCCTCGGCGGGGGCGCCTTGTGGTACCCGCTTCCGGAGCAGGTCCCCGCCCGCCGCAAAATCGCCGTCACGGCGCCGGCCGGCATCGAAGCGGTCACCTTCGGCGCCCGGCTTTCCCGGGAGACCTCCGGTGGCACCACCCGTTCCGTGTGGCAGGAGGAACGCCCGGTCGGCGGGCTGTCGCTGTGCGCCGGCCCCTATCTGGTCGAGGAGCGCAAGGCTGCGGGGATCACGCTCTACAGCTACTTCTACCGGGACAACGCCGGGCTCGCGCCGCGCTACCTGGATGCGGCGGCCAGGTACCTCGCCCTGTACCAGGAGCTCTTCGGCCCGTACCCCTTCGAGAAGTTCGCCATCGTCGAGAACTTCTTCCCCACCGGTTACGGGTTCCCCTCCTTCACCCTGCTGGGCGGCTCCGTCATCAGGCTCCCCTTCATCGTGGACACCAGTCTGCCGCACGAGATCGCCCACTCCTGGTGGGGCAACGGCATCGATGTCGACCTGTCGGAAGGGAACTGGTGCGAGGGGCTGGTGACCTATCTGGCCGACTACCTGCTCAAGGAGCGCCGCTCGCAGTCCGAGGCGGTGGAATACCGCAGGCAGCTCCTCATCGACTACGCCTCCCTGGTCACCCCTGAAAACGATTTTCCGCTCTCCGCCTTCGTGAGCCGCAACGATCCCGCCTCCCGGGCCATCGGCTACGGCAAGGCCGCCATGGTGTTCCACATGATCCGCTCCCGGATCGGCGACCAGGCCTTCTTCGGCGCCCTAAAGGACGTGGTGCGGCAGCGGATGTACCGCGCCGCCTCATGGAGCGACCTCCTGAATGCCTTCACCCGGGCCTCCGGCAAGGACCTTTCCGATATCAGGTCCCTCATCGAGCGCACCGGGGGAGCGAGACTTTCCCTGGGCGACGCGCGGAGCCGGCGCCAGGAAGCCGGATGGCAGGTGACCGGAACGGTGCGACAGTCCCCGCCCTACTTCGCGCAGGACGTCCCGCTGCGGCTGGAAACCTCGGCGGGGGCGCGCACCCGGCTGGTGGCGGTTGCGGCACGGGATGCCGCCGGCTTCGAGCTCGCCGCCCCCGGGGAGCCGCAGCGCCTGCTGCTCGACCCGGATGCGGAGATCTTCCGCATCCTCGCCCCGGGGGAGATACCGGCCACCGTGAACAGCATCAAGGGCTCAGGCAACCTGATCGGGGTCATCACCCGGAACTGCCGGGCCGACCAGGGGAGCTTCAGGGCCTTTCTCGCCTCGCTCTCCCAAGGCAAGGCGGGCATCGTCGACGAGGCGGCGCTGCGACCCGAGCAGGCCGCGGCGCACGACCTGCTTTTTTGCGGCATTCCCGGTGACCTGTCACTGCTGCCTCCCGGCGCGGAGCCCCCGGCGGGGGAGGCGGCACCAGCGGACTCGCTGCGCTTCACGGTACTGCAGCGCAGGACGCCTGCCGGCGGAGTGTTTGCGCTGTTCGAACCGGGGTCGCAGGCCGCCGCCGCCCAGTACGGCCCCAAGGTGACCCACTACGGCAAATACGGCGACCTCTTCTTCTCCGGCGGCGCCAACCGACGCAAGGCGACCGCAGCCCCCGCCGACGCTGGGGTGGTGTCGCGCTTTCCCCAATAGCCCCTCGTAGACCCCGCCGGCGCCCCATCACCGGGGCGCCGGAACCGCGCTCAAGCTCCGTCCGCAACATCTCCACCCATTCCCTTTGTTTTTTTGAATTAAAAAAAATTTAAGATATACTCCCCGAGGTCGATAAGCAGACTACGTGCGTGCGGAGGGGGCGCCGAACTGGCCACTCTGCGACCTTTTTCCGTGCGAGCAACGCAAGCGGTTGGAAAACCACCGGCAGAACGCCGGGCCGCCCAGAAAAGGAGTAACGCCATGACAGTAAGTGATATCTCTTTGACCGCCGGGATGAGGACCAACCTTTTGTACCTGCAGAACACCAGCCAGTTGCTGAACCGGACCCAGCAGCGGCTGTCGTCGGGCAAGCAGGTCAACAGCGCGCTGGACAACCCGACCAACTATTTCGCCGCCCAAAACGCCAACCAGCGCGCCAGCGACCTCTCCGATCGCAAGGACGGCATGTCCGAAGCGGTGCAGACGGTAACGGCGACCAACGCAGGCATCACCGCCATCACCGGCTTGATCAACGCAGCCAAAGGTGTTGCCCAATCCGCCCTCTCCACCAGCGACACAACGGTCCAGTCGAAGCTCGCCAACCAGTACAACACGATCCGCAGCCAGATCGACAACCTTTCCTCCGATTCGGGCTATCGCGGTCTCAACCTGTTGAGCGACATCAACACCCTCACGGTCAACTTCAACGAGGACGCCACCTCCACCCTCGACGTGGTAGGTTTCCTGGCGAACTCCAACGGCCTTAGCCTCACCGCGGCCAGCGGCAACTGGCAGACCGTTTCGGACATCACCACGGATACCGCCAAGATGGATACCGCCATCTCGACCCTCAGGGTGAACACCCAGGCGCTGGCCGCCAACCTCAACATCATCACCACGCGCCAAAGCTTCACGGACCAGATGATCAACACCCTGCAGACCGGCGCCGACAACCTGACCCTCGCCGACATGAACGAAGAGGGCGCCAACATGCTCATGCTGCAGACCCGCCAGTCGCTGGGCACCACCTCCTTGAGCCTCTCCTCCGCCGCGGCCCAGGCCATCCTCAGGCTGTTCTAGCTTTTCCCGGCGGGATGGCGCAGCCATCCCGCCTTCCCCCAGGGTAAGGAGCGGATATGAAACGATCACAGCGTCCGCCGATGTGCAGCCTGCTCAAGGATGGCGCCCGAACCGGCCCTCAGCCCGCCTCCCCGGACGCGACTGCAGCGGCGGGGGGAGAGAGCGCCGCCGCCGTCGATCTTCGGCGGGAAGGTGCCAATATCCAGCAACTCATGAAGGCCCAGCAGGAAGCGCAGCCCCCACTCGCCAATTCCTCGAGGCTGGCCCTGGTCGTCCTCGGGCAGTTCTAGCCACTGAGAAGCCCCCCCTACGCAGGCGAAGCAATAATCGGTAAGGCCGGTCTGAGAATTGCAAAAGTATCTGCTGACGAAGGTCATAACCAGAAACTGCGCTAAGTTGACAAAAGCTGCAGCGCGAGGGGGCAGTTATGCTGGTTCAAGTGCATTGGACAAACAAGAGGTATGACTACGTAAAAGATTACATGCTGGAAAGCCTCATCGAGGCCGGTGTCGTCGCCAGGTTCCTGCGCTCGTCCGGCTGGGTCATCGTGGGAGTCGACCCGATCCGATCGTCGAGAGTAAAGAAGAGCTATGCAGGTCCCGAACGAAGGCATCCCGGCAGCGCGGCGGCCTGATCGGGGAACTGTCGATTTGCTTTACAGCACCCCCCCCGGGGTGTCGGGATTTCTAACAACAAGCCGGCAGACGCTTGCCGCTCCTTTTGCAGAGGGTGCTGTCGAAGCAGACGGCACCCTTTTTTTATCCTTTCCTTTTATAGTTCTCCAGCGCAAAAAAAATACTCCCCTCGGGCGTCGGTCCAAGGGGAGTATTTTTGTCGAGACTATGGGTGTTTCAGCTGTTCAAGTGAAGACTTAGTCTTCCGTTCAGACGGTTATGCCGCGTTGTTTCTGCGGCGTTTGCTGAAGACGGCCAGGCCGAGGAAGCCCGTGCCGAGCAGCAGGAAGGTGCCGGGTTCGGGTACCGGCGGAGGGTTACTGGTCATGGCAGCCCACTCTTCGAAACCGTCGTTAGCGCCCTCGAACTCGGAGTAAAGGGTGAAATACCCGCTCTTGCCGGTGAAGAGGCTGGTGGGGACATACATGTAGATGTCACCCCATCCGCTGCCAGGATTCAAGTCATAGTTCATGTGGACAACATCGCCGCTGGAGAAGCCCCATATCTGCTCGCCGAGGTCGGTGAAGTTCGGCTTGCTGGAATCCCCGGTACCGCCCACAAACAGTTTCACATCGGTCAGATCGAGCAACGGGTTGTGGTCGGTCTGGTTGATGTCCAAAAGAAACTTGTAGTAGCCATCGGTGGCGACCAAGTTCGACAGCAGCAGGGAGTGGGTGTAAATGCTTGCTTTGTCATCGAGTGGCGGTTTTTGCGCGTCGGTGTTGTAGCCGCTTTCCGTACCTTCCTTCTGGATTCTCAGAAATGGGTTGATGTATCCGGTGCCTGTCGGATGTTGATCGTTGGTTGAGAAGTTCACGACCCCTATGCTACCGCTGGACGGGGAAGTGGTCAGATCAACAACTGAGGCGTTTGCTACCGCAGCACCTATGAACAATCCCAATGCCGCAATAACCGTCGTTACCTGCCTGATCGTTCTCATGGCTTCCTCCTTTTGCTCCCGTAACCTGATTGGTTGACATACATAACGCCAGCTGCGGTAATCATCTAGCAAAGGCCGGGCCAGTTCTGCAACTTCTCAGGATGACATGCGTTTGCTCCTCAACCGCCAGGGGAGGTGGCAAGGGTGTAAAGTTCTTCGACAAACCGCCCATCAAGCTCTACCAGAAATACCACCTGCCGGTGCCAAGGACGTAGCAGGCGAGGGCCATGTTGGTGACGGCATGGGCAAGCACGCAGTGGGCGATGCTGCGGGTCCGGTACAGGAGGATGTTGTAGGCCGCCCCGGCTGCCAGGCCTGCCAGGAAAAAGTGATGTTCAAGGGCAAACAAAACAGTGGTCGCGGTGAAGGCTCCCCAGTTGAAACGGCCGATGGGGACCGACTCGAAATCCGCCTGGATCAGGTAGCGCAGCAGGAACGAGCGCCAGAACAACTCCTCCATGACCGGGACCACCAATACCGCGCCCGCGACCCTGGCCGCCGTCATCAGCAGGCGCGGTCCGCCCTCGGAGAACAGGGCCGGGTCGAACCCGGCCGGGGCGCCCACCATCGGCAAGGTCACCGGGAGTTTGATCCAGAGCAAGAAGGTTGCCGCTCCGACGCAAAGGGAAAGCGTGGTGGCCTTGAGGTCATTGAGATCCCGCAGGCGCAGTTCCCGGTATCTGTTCCAGAAAAAAAGGAGCAGCAGCGCGGTTGCGCCGGCCTTGAGCGGGTACAGCGTGTTCAGGGCCGTGTCCGGCAGTGACAGCCATGGTTTCACGACGTCAGTGCGTAACCCTTCTTCAAGGGCGATGAACCCCATAAAAACGGCGAAGGGGAGGACACGTGGCAGCATGACGCTGCGCAACCTGTATTGGGGAGCCGAAGTAACTCTCATGAGGAAGGTGTCTACCATATAGGTACCCGCCTGTCCACCTGGCTATCTGGAAAGTCGGCATCACTTTCCCCAGAATATCCTTTCAAACGCGCCAAGAGGCGCTGATTGTCGATGCAGCTAAGCCCTCTTGCGGCGTTTGCCGTAGATGGCGAGACCGAAGATGCCGGTACCCAACAGCAGCACGGTGCCCGGTTCCGGGACAGGAGCGGCCAAGACATGGTACGCGTCGGGGTTGCTCGGGTCGTAGTCCAGCATGCTTCTTACCGCGAACCCAAGGTACTCCACGTCGGTGCGGTCCGGCCCCAGCAGTGAGAGGTCGAAGCTGAAGTTCTTCATGTCGACCGGGTTTTTCTGGTTTGGAACCACCTGGTAGTCGCTGAGGTAGGTGGCGCCATCGGCCTGGACGAAAAGGGCCAGCTCCCAGGGGCTGTTGTTGACGTTGGCCAGTCTCAGCTCGAAGCTGTCGACTCCGGTGAGGTCGCTCTTGCCGGCGCGGGCGGCGTCGACACCGACGTAGCTGTACACGTAATAGGGGAGGGCGCCGGGGGCCATCGGCCTGGACATGTTCTGGATGAACAAGGTTCCCGTCGGGGTGTAGTCAAGCGCCTTGAACCAGCCGCCATACTCCTCCTGGTTGTTGGAGCCGATCACAGTAGCCGTCAGCAGTTCCGAATTGCTCAGGGTGATGTAACTCCCCTGGGCTGCGCCCGTCGCCATGAAAAGCAAAGCACCAGCCACTAATGCCGCAAAACCCTTCATTTTTGTCTCCTTTTGTTGGTTTAGTTAACAAATTCAAATGTGACAGCGGCTAGAGCAAGAGGCGTGCCTTATGTTAAAAATCGCTAACATAGGCTTCTGAAACGCCGTTCAAGCTTGCAGCGTCGCCGCCATGTGTAAAAATATTCGACAGGGAGACAACTTCCGAATCGTGCCGCTGCTGCCGCCACTGTCTGGCAAACCCGGCTGGGGAGGCGGGCCTGCTGCCGGGACCGAACCCTCCCGGCATGGCGGTAAACGACGTGCAGGCGAAGTGCAGGACCTGCCTGTTTCAGGCTCTGATGGCGGTTTTTACTCACAGCCCAAGCCGCAGTGGCCTGAGAATTAGCTTGAAAAGTGAAAGCCATTCTGCTAAGAGTGTGTTAGAAAGTTTTAATTGTATCTAATTTACTGTGGACGCCGTCAGAGCTGTCTGGAGGTTGGCAATGAAACTGGGCTTAATGCTATTGCTGGTGCTGCTTAGCCTTTCCGGTTGTGGCAGCAAGACAAAGGAAACCCTTTATGAGGAGGGGGTGAAGCAGCTCAGCGGTGGTAATCCTGCCGGTGCAGTGGTCTATTTCAAAAACGCCCTCGAAAAAGACGCCAACTTCTACGATGCCCGCCTGCAGCTCGCCAAGGCCTATGCCGCTCTCGGCAAAAACGAGCAGGCGGAAAAGGAGTACACCAAGGTCCTCACCCTGAACCCTTCCCGCGACGACGTGCTGCTCGAGCTGGCACGGCTTTACAACGCCATGCACAAAGGGGAGCAGGGGGGCAAGATGGCCGAAAGGTACCTGGCCGTGCACCGGGACGACGCCCAGGGGCTCGAGGCGCTGGGGAGTGCCTATGCCGTGCGCGGCAGATACCAGGAAGCGCTGGGGCTTCTGGAGCGCTCTCTCGCTGCGGACCCGAAGCGTCCCGCCACCAAGCTGCAGCTTGCTTCCGTCGATCTCGCGCTGGGGCGGGTGGACAAGGCAAGGACGCTGCTTGGCGAAGTCGTGCAGGGGGACCAGAAGAATTTCCAGGCCCTCTCGATGCTCGGTTCCCTGGAGCTTAGAGCCGGCAGCGCCGACCGTGCCGCGGGGTGGTACCAAAAGATCGTGCAGCTGGACCCGGGGCGAACCGATGCCGCCTACAAGCTGGGCCTCATCCGGGTGGAGAAGGGTGAGCTGGAGGCCGCCGAGGCGTCTGCCGACCAGATGATGAAGCAGTACCCGAAAAAGGGTGAGGGGTACCAGCTGAAGGGGGTGGTCAGCTTCTACAGGAAGAAGTACGACGACGCCATCACCTTCCTCATGCAGGCGGTGAAGCTCGCACCCTCCTCGGACGGTTACCAGTTCCTGGGGCTTAGCTATTACAACAAGGGAGAACTGGAAAGCGCGCTCAGCCAGTTCCGCGTGATCGTGGACCGGGTCCCCACCTCGCGCCAGGCCCGGCTCATGATCGCCCAGACCCTTTTGGCGCAGAAGCGGGTGGACGACGGCATTGCCGAGGTGAAGAAGATCCTGGCCCAGGACGACTCCGATGCCGTGGCCCACAGCCTCTTGGGGAGCGCTTACCTGCAGCAGGGGTTCTACGAAGAAGGGATGCGGGAGCTGGACGTCGCCACGCGCCTGGACCCGAAACTGGTCCAGGCCCACATCAAGAAGGGCGCCTTCTACTTCAGCAAAGGAAAGGGCGCCGAGGGAGAGAGCGAACTGGCCCTCGCGGTGAAGGGTGCCCCGGACGCCCTGAACAGCAGGCTGCTGCTCGCCTCCTACTATCAACAGCAGGGCAAGCGTGACAAGGCGCTCGCCCTGGTCCGTTCCGGCATGACCGGGGGCAAGGGGGACGCCCCGCTGTACAACGCGCTGGCCGGGTTGCAGTTCGCCGCAGCCGACAAGGCCGGCGCCCTGAAGAGCCTCGCGCAGGCCAAACGCTCCGACCCCCTGTTCCCGGCGAGCTACCACAACCTGGCCGGCTTTTACGCCGCCACTGGTGATTACCCGAAGGCGATGGCCGAACTCTCCGAGTTGCAGACCAGGGTCCCCGGCAACCTGCGGGCCTTGCTGGGGCTTGCCTCCCTGAGCGAGCTGGTCGGCAAAGACGCCGATGCCCTCGGCTACTACAAAAAAGCGCAACAGACCAGGAGCCTCGAGGCGTACCTCGTGCTCGCGGCCTATTACCAGAAGAAGAACGCCCCCGACAAGGCGCTCGGCGTGCTCGACGAGGCCGCCAAGCTCGACCCCCGCGCGCTCGCGCCTTTGGAGGCGAAGGCGCGGATCCTTTTGGCGCAAAAGGAATACAAAAAGGCGCTCAAGGTCTATGACGAGGTGGAGGCGCTCGAGCCGGACCAGGGCACCCTGCTGAAAGTGGGAGCCTACCTGGCCATGAAGGAGAAGGGGAAGGGGATAGAGCAGGCCGAGAAACTGATCGCGCGCCATCCCGGCTCGCCCCAGGGGCATCTCGTCCTCGCCCGGGTCCACCAGGGAAGCGGAGACACCGCCGCCGCCTTTGCAGAGGCCAACAAGGCGGCCAGGATAGCGCCGGGTAGCGCGGAACCGCGCCTGCTCCTCGGCGATCTCTTCCGCGCCAAAAACGACACAGCCTCCGCCATGAAAAGCTATCAGGAGGCGCTCAAGGTGCAGCCCGAGTCGCTCCCCGCGCAGCTTGCCGTGGCGAACCTTCTGCAGAGGACGGGGCAGCAGCGCGAGGCCGCTGACCGTTACCGGGCGATGCTGAACAGAAATCCGCGCTTCGTGCCTGCCCTGAACAACCTGGCCTACCTGAGCGCGGACGGCTACGGGAGCAAGGAGGACGCCCTGAAACTTGCCGTTGCCGCACTTTTCCAGGAACCCGGCAACCCGGGCATCCTGGACACGGTCGGCTACGCCCTGTGCCGGAACGGCCGCGGCGCCGATGCCGTGAAGGCGCTGGAACGGGCGGCGAACATGCTGCCGGGCGACCCGACGGTGCGCTACCATCTCGGGCTGGCGTATCAGCTGGTGGGGGACCGCGGCAAAGCACGGAAGGCGCTCCAGGAATCCCTGGCCATGGGGGATCATCCCGACCGGAAGGCGGCCCAGACGCTGCTGGCACAGTTGACGAAGTAGCAGCGCTCCCGCCGACGGGCGCTGGCATGGGGAGAAACGGTACGGCATCTTATGGATCTTCGGGTTACCTTATACATCTTGGTTGATGCCGTCCTCGCCCTCGCGGCCCTGCTCCTCGCGGCGTGGGCCAGGTTCGGCGGACTGATCCTGAAAGCGGAATGGCAGCCCGACCAGGCCATGATGGCGGCGGCCCTGTTCGTGGTCGTGGTCCTGTTCTCCTCCTACCTCATGGAGGTGTATGTCCTTCCCAAGGAGAGCCGCAAGCGGGACATACTGGCCACCTGCGTGCAGGCGGGGTGCGCCGCGTTCTTCTTCCTTTCCGTGGTCTACTACCTCTCGCCTGAACTGATGTTGGGGCGCGGCGTGCTCTTCTTCGCCCTGGGCTTCTTCATCATCCTGCAGTTCACCTGGTACGCGATCTCCGGCATCGGTGCCCGCAGGGTCCCCTTCGCGCACCGGGTGCTGATCCTGGGCACCGGCGACCTGGCCTGCCAGCTGGGGGGGCTTTTGAGCTCGCAAAGCGGCTCCTTCACCCTGGCCGGCTTTCTGGAGTGCGACGAGCGGCACCGCCCGGAGCAGACCGTGCACCAGCCTGAGCTGTTCAGCTCCCAGATCATCCCCGAAAGCGACGATCTGCTCCAGACCGCGCGGGACCTGAAGGTTTCGACCATCGTGGTGGCACTGACCGAAAGGAGGGGGGTGCTCCCCTTGCAGGAGATGATGCGCTGCAAGCTAAACGGCATCGAGGTCCTGGACGCGCCGACCTTCTACGAGACGGTGCAGGGAAAGCTTCTCCTGGAGGAGATGACCCCGAGCTGGATCATCTTCTCCAGCGGCTTTCACCACACCGCCCTCGTCAACGTGTACAAGCGCTGCGTCGACATCATGCTCTCCCTGACAGGGCTGTTGCTTGCCGCGCCTGCCTTCCCCCTGATCGCCCTGGCCATCAAGCTGGATTCCCCCGGCCCGCTCTTTTTCGCCCAGGAGCGGGTGGGGCTCGGGGAGAGGAGCTTCACCCTGTACAAGTTCCGCTCCATGTGCCAGGACGCGGAGCGCGACGGCGCGGTCTGGGCCGCGAAGAACGACGCCCGCATCACCCGGGTCGGCGCCTTTTTGAGGAACTCGCGCATCGACGAGATCCCGCAGCTGTTCAACGTGCTGCGCGGCGAGATGAGCTTCATAGGCCCACGGCCGGAGCGGCCGGAGTTCGTGGAACGACTGAAGCGGGAGATCTACTACTATTCCAAGCGCCACACCATCAAGCCCGGGCTGACCGGCTGGGCCCAGGTGCGCTACCCCTACGGCTCGACGGTGCAGGACGCCATCGAGAAACTCCGTTACGACCTGTACTACATCAAGAACCTATCCGTCTTTCTGGACACCCAGATCCTCATGGAAACGGTGAAGGTGGTCCTGTTCGGGCGGGGAAGATGAGGTGAAAGGAGGATGTCATGAGGATGAGGTACTGGCTGTTGTTGCTGTTGGTCCTTTGCAGCTTCCCGTTGTCGGTTTTTGGGGGGGACTACGTCATCGGCGAGGGGGACGCCCTCGACATCGCCGTTTGGGGCGTGAAGGAACTGAACTTCCCGGTGCGGGTGCGCCCCGACGGCAAGATCACCGTCCCCGGCCTGGGCGAGGTGGTCGCCAGCGGCAGCACGCCGAGCCAGCTGCAGACCCACCTGGCCGGGCGCCTCAAGGAACTGGTGAAAAATCCCATCGTGACCGTCACGGTGCGCGAGATCACCAACTCCAAGGTCTACATCTTCGGCTCCGGCGTCAAGGCCAACGTCTATGACCTGTCCCGGCGCACCACGCTGCTGCAGCTTTTGTGCATGCTCCCGGAGGTGAAGACGGCCGACCTGAGAAACGCGTACCTGCTGCGCGACGGCAAGAAGCTGAAGGTCGACCTGCACCGCCTCTTCATCCAGGGGGACACCACCCAGGACCTGGTGATCGAGACCAACGACTCGCTGTTCGTGCCGCTTCTGACCGACCGCAGCGTCTACGTCCTCGGGGCGGTCAACATGCCCAAGTCCATCGAGTACCGCGAGGGGATGAAGGTGATGGAGGCCATCCTGGAGGCGGGGGGCTTCACGAAGTTCGCCGACCAGAACGACGTGGTGGTCAGGAGGAAGGAGGGGGAGCAGTCCCGCTCCCTGGAGGTCAAGGCCAAGAAGCTTTTCAAGGAGGGGGATCTCTCCCAGAACATCGACCTGAAGGCCGGGGATTACGTCCTGGTGAAGGAAGCCTTTTTCTAAGCTCAAGGGGGTAGCCGTGCAGGAATCCGAATACAGGAAATACATGCAGCTCGTGGCCCGGCACAAGGAGCTCTACGTCCTTTGCGCCCTCGTCATCATGACCGTCGTCTTCGCGGTGAGTTACCTCCTGCCCCGCAAGTACGAGTCGTCGAGCACGGTCTTCATCGAGAAAAACGTGATCAGCGAGCTGGTCAAGGGGATCACCGTGACCCCCTCCATGGAAGACACCATCAACGTCCTCACCTATGCCATCACCAGCCGCGCCCTGCTCACCAAGACCATGGAGAGCCTGGACATGAACCTCGGCAAGGAGGCGAACAACGAGGAGCTCATCAAGGAGCTGCAAAAGAACATCACGGTGAAGGTGAAGGAGAAGAACAACCTCTTCATCATCTCCTTCGTGCACTCCGACCCGAGGATTTCGCGCGATTTCGTGAACACCCTGGTGCGGCTGTACATCGAGCAGAACACCTCCTCCAAGAGGGGCGAGTCCTACGACGCCACCAAGTTCCTCTCCGAGCAGATCTCCGCCTTCAACGTGAAGCTGCAGAAAGCCGAGAACGACCTGAACGCCTACAAGCGCGAGAAGGGGGGGATCATCTCCATCGACGAGGGGAAACTCTTCGAGGAGATCAACCTGGCCCAGCAAAAGCTCTACGACCTGGAGCTCAGGCGCAGGCAGCTGGAGGGGATGCGCCAGGCGACCCGCAAGGCCAACGACCCCCTGCAGTCCAAGCTGCTCGCGCTGCAAAAAAGGCTGGACGACCTGAGGGTGCAGTACACCGACAGCTACCCCGAGGTCCTCACCGTGAAGAGCGACATCGAGACGGTCAAGGAGCAGCTCAAGGCGAGAAAGGGGGCGGAACCGCAGCCCCTGGACCCGCAGGAGCTGGCCAAGATCGAGTCCGAGGTCACCGCCTTGAAGAACGCGGAGGCGGGGCTTAGGCGCTACATATCCCAGAGCAAGCAGACCCTGCAGAGCATCCCGACCGCCAAGGCGGGACTCGCGAAGCTCGAAGTGGAGCGCGAGAACCAGAAGAAGATCTACGACCAGCTCTATTCCAGGCACGGCCAGTCCGAGGTCTCCAAGCAGATGGAGGTGCAGGACAAGTCCACCACCTTCCGCATCGTCGATCCGGCCGTACTCCCGGTGAAGCCGTCGAGTCCCAACCGGCTCATCATCATGCTCGCGGGCATACTCGCCGGAGTGGCGGGGGGGCTCGGCTTCCTGGCGCTGCGCGACCAGTTGGACGGGTCGGTGAAGGAGGTCTCCATGGTGAAGGGGCTGGGGGTGCCGGTGCTGGCCGTGGTGCCGCGCATGCTGGACCTGCCGCAGGCGCTGAAGCTGCGCAGGAGATCGCTGCGCATCTTCGCCGGGGCGGCCCTGTACTTCCTGCTCCTGCTGGTGTTCCCGGCCATGGAACTTCTCGATCTGCCCTACATGGACAGGCTTTTGGACCACCTGGCGCCGGTCAGCCAGGGGATCAAGGGGATGATGCACTAGCGACGCCCCGCCCACCCCGCGCGAGGGGGGAGCGGCGGCAGAGAGGTTATCTATGAGCAGAATAGAAATGGCGATGGAAAAAGCCGCCCAGCTGAGAAAGGAAGGGATCCCGCAGCAACCGGGCGATGGGAGCGCGGCCGAGGTCGACCGTTCAGTTCACACGCAGGCCCCGGCCGGCGTGCCGCCGACGGTCCCCCCCGAGCGGGTGCTGGCGCCCAAGCATCCCTTCCTGGTGAACCTCCTCGATCCCCACAGCCCGGCGGCCGAGGAGTACCGCAAGTTGAAGTCGGTGTTGGTCAAGCTGACCGACGGGGAGCCCTTCAAAAACGCGATCATGGTGACGAGCTCCGTTCCCGGCGAGGGGAAGAGCCTGACCGCCCTGAACCTTGCGGTGAGCCTGGCCCAGGGGCTGGACCACACCGTGCTGTTGGTCGACGCCGACCTGCGCCGCCCCTCGCTGCACCACTACCTCGAGATCGAGCAGGGGGTGGGGCTTGCCGACATCCTGAAGGGGACGGCGGAGATCCCGCAGGCCATCGTGCAGACCGGCCTGGGCAAGCTCTCCCTGATCCGCTCCGGGAGCCGGGTGGAAAACCCCGTGGAGCTCTTCACCTCGCAGAAGATGCGTGTCCTTGTGGACGAGTTGAAACACCGCTACCCGGACCGCTACCTGATCTTCGATACGCCCCCGCTGCTCCCCTTCGCGGAGAGCCGGGTCTTGGCCAACATCGTCGACGGGGTGCTCCTGGTGGTGAGGGAGCGGCTTCCTTCCCAGGACGAGCTCCTGGAGGCGTACGAGGCGGTGAAGGGACCCGGGCTCCTGGGGGTGGTGTACAACGGCGCCGACGACGTTGGGCATGGGGAGCGCTACTCCTACTACAAGCATTACCAGGGGGCGCCGTAACCAGCGAGGCGACAGATCATGTACTTGGAATTTTTCGGCTTTGCAAAGAAACCATTTGAACTGGTGCCCGACCCCGATTTCATCTATCTCTCCCGGTCGCACCGCAAGGCGGTCACCTACCTCGACTACGGCATCAGGGAGCGGGCGGGCTTTCTCCTTCTGACCGGCGACGTGGGGAGCGGCAAGACCACGCTGATCCGCGACCTGATCGGCAAGAAGTACGAGCGCGTGGTGCTCGCCAAGGTGTTCAACACCCGGGTCAGCATCGAGCAGCTTTTGGCCATGATCAACGAGGAATTCGGCATGGACGCGGCGGGCAAGGACAAGGTCTCCCTGCTCAGGGACCTGAACGACTTCCTGCTCGATCAGTACGCCGCCGGCAACCACCCGATCCTGATCATCGACGAGGCACAGAACCTGGAGGCCGGCCTGCTCGAGGAGGTGCGCCTGCTCTCCAACCTGGAGAGCTCGCACAACAAGCTTTTGCAGATCATCCTGGTGGGGCAGCCCGAGCTGCGCGACACCATGGCGAGCCCAGGGCTCATGCAACTGCGCCAGCGCATCAGCGTGAGCTGCCACCTGCACGCCCTGTCCCTGGAGGAGACCCGGGCCTATATCCTGCACCGCATGAAGGTCGCCGGCAACCCCGAGGCGGTCCACTTCACCGAGGAGGCCGTGGAGCTCATCTACCGCTTCAGCCGCGGCATCCCGCGCCTAGTGAACATCATCTGCGATTTTCTCATGCTGGCCGCCTTCGCGGACGAGGTCCGCACCGTCACCGCGCAGATGACCGAGGAGGTGGGGGCCGACCTCGACTTCGAGAGGACCTACTGGGGGGGAGGTCCCGACCTCCCTCCCGAGGGCGCCCTTCCCGGCGGTAAAGCGGGGGAGGAGCTCCTGGGGCGCATCGAGCGGCGTCTGGAGGCCATGGAGGACGAGCTCTCCGCGAGGCTTCCCCAGGCCCTGAAGAGCGTCGCGGAGACCATGCACAAGATGCAGGCCGACTTCTCCCACCGGGCCGCGGAGCAGGACCGGCGGGTCGCCGAATTGGGTGAGAGGCTCGCCACGGTCTCCAGCGCCGTGCAGGGGCTGGCTCTTTCTGCGCCGGACCGTCCCGCCGCGGGGTTTGCGCGGCGTCTCATGGACGGGGTAGGCATGGGAGGCAAGAAATGAGAAACGCTCTCTTAGGCATCACCTGCCTGGCCTCTGTGGCGGCGCTCTCCACCGGGGCCCCGGCGCTGGCCGCCGATTACCGGTTCACCCCGTCGCTCGTCGTCGGTCAGGAGTACAACGACAACCTGTTCCAGAACGCACGCAGTCCGGTCACCGATTACGTGACCCGGGTCCAGCCCAACCTCGCCCTGAAGGCCGACGGGGGCGGGTTCGCCGCGGCTCTTTCCTACGGCATCGATTACCGCTACTTCGCCAAGGGAAGCCGAAGCGACGAATTCGATCACCGCGCCTCCATGACGGGAGCCTTCAAGTTCCTGGATGACTTCCTCCACCTGGACCTCTCGGACAGCTACAGCCGTGTGTCGACCGACGTGGTGCGCGATGTGGTCACCGAGAGCCTGGTGGTGAATCAGACCCTGCAGAACAACGCGCTGATATCCCCCTACGTGACGTGGCGCCTTCCCGGCGACTCCTCGTTGAAGACCGGCTACCGCTACCGCGACACCCGCTACTGGAGCGGACTGGGGATCGACAAACAAGAGCATGACGGTTTCGCCACCTGGAGCAAAGAGGTGAAGGAAGGGCTTGTCTTCAGCACCTATTACAGCTACGCCCGCGTCACTACCAGCATGAACAACCTCGATCTGCACCAGGTATATGCCGGGCTGCGCTATGACTACCGCCCCGGTACCTTTATCTACGGTAACCTGGGCTACGACTGGCAGCGCTTCGACAACGGCGCCAGCATGAACAACCCTTTCTGGGACGTAGGTGCCGGGCATGACTTCGGAGTGGTGAACGCGGCTGCCGGAACCAAGGTGCAGTACGCCGAGGACCCGCAGACCATCATCACGAGGACCGTCACCCATTACGCCTCCCTGAACCGCAGCTTCTCGCGCGGGTCGGCGGGCTTCAACGCCTCCTACTCCAAGTTCGACAAGCAGCAGCGGGCCGCGGGGGAGGTGCAGAAAAAGATCTATCTCGGCCTGAACGGCCGCTACGAGCTGCTCCCGGTTCTTGCCATGACTATGAACCTTTCCGGGGACCGTCTGCAGGGACACAGAGGCTCGGAGTACCCCTACCACATGACCGGTGGGGTCGGTCTGGACTATTCCCTCGGCGATCACGTGGTGCTTGGCACCAACTACACCTACATCACCTATCGCAACAGCTTTGGGAGCACACTGGGGGGAGTCGAGGCAAACCGCGTGATCGTGGAGATGAGGCTGACCAGATGAACGTCGTGAACGCCCTCACCGTCGATGTGGAAGACTACTTCCAGGTTTCCGCCTTCGATCCGTACGTGGAACGGGACAGGTGGGACCAGTACCCGCTCAGGGTGGAGGGGAACACGGCGCGGGTGCTGGACCTGTTCGATTCATTCGGCGTCAGGGGGACCTTCTTCATCCTCGGCTGGGTGGCCAGGCGCTGCCCGCACCTGGTGCGGGAGGTGCGGGACCGGGGGCACGAGATCGCCTGCCACGGTTTCGGCCACGAACTCGTCTACCGCATCGGGCCGCAGAGGTTCCGCGAGGACGTGCGCTGCGCCAAGGCGCTGTTGGAGGACATCACCGGCGACCAGGTGGTCGGCTACCGCGCGCCCAGCTACTCGATAACGAGGCGGTCGCTCTGGGCGCTGGACATCCTGATCGAGGAGGGGTTCCGCTTCGACTCGAGCATCTTCCCGGTCTACCACGACATCTACGGTCTGCCGGGTGCGCCGCGTTTTCCGCATCTCATACGCCGCCCCTCGGGGGTGATCCGGGAGTTTCCCCTCAGCACCTACCCCCTCCGGTTGGCGGGGCGGGAGTTCCTGCTGCCGGTGGCGGGGGGAGGGTACCTGAGGCTCTTCCCGGCCTCCCTGCTCGGCCGCTGCATAGACGCGATCAACGCCAGGGAAGGGGAGCCCGCGGTGCTCTACTTCCACCCCTGGGAGATGGACCCGGACCAGCCGCGCATCCGCGCGGGAATGAAGTCCCGGTTCCGGCACTATCTGAACCTTGCCAAGACGGAGGGGAAGCTGCGGCAACTGCTGTCGGGGATCCGCTTCGGCACCATGAGCGAGGCGCTGTCGGGGGCAGGAGGGGAAAAGCCCCTCGCCGAGATCACCGGGGTGTACTCATGAACGTGGTCTCGGTCGAGCGCTACCGTGGGGACGGACAGGAGTGGGACCGCTTCGTCTGCTCCCACCCGGCCGCGACCAGCTACCACCGCTACTTCTGGAGGCGGGTGCTGGAGGAGAGTTTCGGGCACCCGGGGCATTACCTCTTGGCCCATTCCGGCGGCACGACCGTGGGGGTGCTCCCGGTCGTCCATATGAAAAGCATGCTCTTTGGCAGCTTCCTGGTTTCGGTCCCCTTCTTCAACTACGGCGGGGTGCTCTGCAGCGACCCCGCCGCGCGGGACGCGCTCCTGGCGGAGGGGGAGCGGCTCATGGCCGAACGCGGCGCGTCCTACCTCGAGCTTCGTCACCTGGGGGAGCCCCTCCCCGGGCTGGCTACCCGCAGTCACAAGGTCACCATGATCCTGGACCTCGCCGCCGACCCGGACGGCCAGTGGGGGAGCTTCGGCCCCAAGCTGCGCAACCAGGTGCGCAAGGCGCAAAAAAGCGGGCTGCAGGTCGCCACGGGGGGGCGGGAGCTGCTGGACGGGTTCTACCGGGTGTTCTGCCGCAACATGCGCGACCTTGGGACACCGGTGTACGGCCGGGCGTTTTTCGAGAACGTGCTGGAGGCCCGGGACGCCCAGGCACGGGTCATCTCGGTGCTTGCGGACGGCGAGACCATCGCCTCCGGCATCATGACCCGTTTCCGGGACACGGTCGAGGTACCCTGGGCCTCCTCCAACCGTGACTTCCGGGACTGCTGCCCCAACAACATGCTCTACTGGGAGGCCATCAGGCTCGCCATCGGTGCGGGGGCGCGACAGTTCGACTTCGGGCGCTCGACCCCGGGGGAGGGGACCTACCACTTCAAGAGGCAGTGGGGCGCTGAGCCGGTCCCCCTTTACTGGCAGTACCTCCTGGCAGACGGCGTGAGGCCTCCGGAGCTCAACCCCGCCAACCCGAAGTTCCGTCTCGCGGTGAAGGGGTGGCAGAGGCTGCCGGTCGCGCTCACCAGAATCCTGGGTCCCCCCATCGTGAGGAACATACCTTAGAGGAGCGGTCCCATGCGCATCGGCAGAACTCTTCCCCCGGCAGCCACACCGTTATCCTTGAGGGAAATCCTCTGCGGCGTCCGGGCCTTTTTCTCGGGCGACAAGGCCCTCGAAAGGTTCGAGGAGGAGCTGAAGCGGTACTACGACATGCCCCACGTCTTCCTGCTCAGTTCCGGGAAGGCGGCCCTCGCCGTGATCCTGTCCGCCCTTAAGGAAACCGGCGCGGGCCGGGACGAGGTCCTCATCCCCGCCTACACCTGCTACTCGGTCCCCGCGGCGGTGGTGAGGGCCGGGCTCAAGGTGCGCCCCTGCGATATCGATCCCCGCACGCTCGATTTCGACTGGGCGAAGCTCGAAGAGGCCCTGGCCGGGGGGCGTGTCCTGTGCGCGGTTTCCACCCACCTCTTCGGCCTTCCCGCCGACGTGGAGCGGCTCAGGCGGGCCGCTTCCCGGTACGGGGTCGCGGTGGTCGAGGATGCGGCCCAGGCCATGGGGGGAGAGGCCGGGGGAAGAAAGCTCGGCACCCTCGGGGACGTCGCGCTCTTCAGCCTGGGGCGCGGCAAGGCCCTCTCCACCGTTTCCGGCGGCATCATCCTGACGGGGGACGCGCGACTGGGCGCTGCCATAGGGCGGATCACCGGGGCGCTGCCGCGTGAAGGGTGGATCGATGGTGTGACGGCCCTTTGCTACGCGCTCGTGCTCTGTGTCCTGGTCCGCCCCGGCCTGTTCTGGCTTCCCAAGGCCCTGCCGTTCCTCGGGATAGGGGACACCACCTTCGAACCCGGTTTCGGGATCAAACGGCTGGGCGCGTTTCAGGCGGGGCTGACGCTTGGGTGGCAGGACAAACTGGCCCGGATGCGCGCGGCGCGTCTTGAGCGTGCGGCCGTCCTGGAGCGGGCGGGGCTCGAGGTGCCGGCCCCTCTCGGGGGGGCGCTCGCCAACCTGATCAGGTTTCCCGTTCTGCTCGAGGATGGGGAGCAGAGGCGGTGGTTGATCGAAAAAAGCGAAGCGGCCGGGCTGGGGGCGGCAACGGCCTACCCGGACGCCGTCCCGAACATCCCGCAACTGCGGGGCATGGCGGCCTGCGCCGCTCCCTGCGCCGAACAGGTGGCGCACCGGTTGGTGACGATACCTTTGCACCCGTACGTAAGGATGCGCGACCTCGAGGATCTGCTGGGGCTGGTGCGGGAGTCGTACCGGGCCCGTTGAACTGAGGGTTCATGGAGAGAATCTGCATGCCTTTATCGCGAAACGACAAGATAAAGCTCTCGTTGCTGGTCGCCCTCTGGTTAGCGGTCTTCTCACCCATCGTGCCGGAGATGGTGGGGGAGTGGGGTAGCCATTCCGACAACAACCATGGCTTCCTGGTCCCGTTGGTGACGCTCTACTTCCTGTGGCACCAAAAGGGCGAACTTAGCGCGGGGGAGATCGACTGTGCCAAGTGGGGAGGCGTTATCCTCGCAGCGAGCCTGGCGATCTACCTCGTGAGCTTCGCGGGCGGGGCCGCTTTCCCGGCGCGCATAGCCATGGTGGCGTCCCTCTTCGGCCTCCTTTGGTTCTGTCTGGGCAACGCGTGGATCCGGGTCATGGCCTTCCCGGTCCTGTTCCTGCTCTTCATGGTCCCGGTTCCCTACTCGGTGATGAGTCTCGTCTCGATGCCGCTGCAGCTGATCGCCACACGGCTCTCCGCCTGGATCATCCAGATGTGCGCCATCCCGGTGTACCGCGAGGGGAACATGCTTTACTTCGTGGGGACGCAGCTCGAGGTCGCGGAGGCATGCAGCGGCATCAGGTCGATCATGTCGCTCACCATGCTGGGTTCGATATTCGCCTACCTGGCCCCGGTCGGCTGGCAACGGCGGGCGCTCATCGTGGTCGCGGCGGTCCCCATCGCCATGACTGCCAACATCATCCGGATCAGCGGGACCGGCATACTGGCCAACTATTTCGGCGACAGGGTCGCCCGCGGCTTCCTGCACGATTTCTCCGGTCTGGCGGTTTTCGCATTCGGGTTGCTCATGCTCTGGATGATCCACCTGCTGCTTACCAGGAAGGTGTCCCATGATCGGAACTAAGGTCTTCCTGTTCGCACTCGTGCTGCTGGTTTGCGCCGGGACCGCCGCCGGGTTCATCGCGGCCCGTCCCCGGGTCGTCGTGGTGCGGACCAACCTGGAGAAATTGCCCATGACCATCGGCGATTACCGGGGCATTGACGATGTCTTCCCGGAGCTGGTGTACCGGGAGCTGAACGCGGACCAGCATGTCTATCGCCACTACCGCAACGCCGACGGGCAGGTCGTCACTCTCTATATTGGCTACTACGGCACGGCCAAAGGGGGGCGCACCGGGCACAACCCATACGCCTGCCTTCCCGGCGCAGGTGCTGCCATCGTGGACACCGGGACCGTGACCCTGAAACAGCAGGGAAGGCCGGAGCCCGTCCCGGTGAACTACGTCCTCGCAAGGAAAGACGGGGCGAGCACCGTCATGCTGCACTGGTACCAGACCGCCGGAACCAAGGTGGTCGCCACCGGTTGGCGGCAGAATCTGGAACGCTTCAAGGGGCGCGTGCTGCGAAACCGCAACGACGGCGCGTTCGTCGAGGTGTACATGGCGGCTCCCGATGCGATGGTGCCTTCGGCCAAGAAGACGACCGGCGCATTCGCCGAAAAGGTGATGAACCTGCTCCCCGGCTACTGGCCGGTGGAGCGCTAGGTGGCCGCCGTGGACTCGCTGCCGGCAGTAGCGAGCAAGGGAGGGCGGAACGGCCGCTGCAACCTGCTGTTTCTGCATTACGGCGACGACGCCATGAGGGGGAGCGAGATCTCGCTCCTGAAGATCATGTACGGACTGGACAGGGAAAGGTTCGGGCTCTTCGCCATCTGCAACCGGGAACGGTACCGGCAGGCCCTGGAGGCCGCGGGCGTGACCGCCCGCTGCGCCGAGATCCCCGAGGTCATGGTCGACGGCCGCTACCTCCGCCTGCAGGTGGCCTCGTTCTTCCGGACCGTCTTTTCCCTTGCCCGCTACATAAAACGGAACGACATCCGGCTGGTCTACTGCAACAACGGCCTTCCCTCCCAGGCCGGCTACTACGCGGCCAAGCTGGCCGGGGTGCCCATCGTATCCCACGTCAGGTCGCCGTACAACCTCAGGTACATCCTGCTGTACCGGATGAACAGGGTCACCGCGCGCGTGTTCGTAAGCCGGGCCATAAGGGACGAGTTCTGCGGCAAGGTCAGGCCGAAGGGGCTCTCGACCGTCATTTACAACAGCGTCGATACGGAGCGCTTCACACCCGCACGGCAGCGGGACGGGGGGGAGAGGGCGGAACTGGGCATACCCGCCGACCGGATCGTCCTGGGGCAGGTGGGGTCGCTGATTTACCGCAAGGGGATCGACGTCGTGCTGGAGGCGCTCGCGCTGGCACGCGAGAGTAACGCCGCCCTGCACCTCGTGCTCGCGGGAAGCGGCGCGGACGAACCCGCCTTCAGGCGTGCCGCCGAGACCATGGGGGTGCAGCGGGCGGTGACATTTTTGGGAGAGGTGGCCGAACCACTGGCGCTTTACCAGCAGGTATTCGATATCAACCTCCTTGCCTCGCGCAGGGAGGCCTTCGGCGTCTCGCTCATCGAGGGCGCTTCCTGCGGGTTACCCGCTATCGGGAGCCGTGTGGACGGCATACCCGAGATCATTGACGACAACAGTTCCGGAATCCTGGTGCCGCCGGGTGACGCGGCCGCTCTTGCGCAGGCCATGCTCACCCTGGCTGCCGATCGCTCGCTCCGGGAGAGGATGGGGGCGGCCGGACGGCAGATCGTCCTGTCGCGGTTCTCCCTCGACCGCTACGTCGCCTCCGTCGGAGCTGTAATAGAAGATATCCTGGCCGGCTAGTGCCTTTTCAGGCACGTGCCGTTTTTCATCCGGTGCATTATGAGCGACATTCTCAAAGGCCTCAGCAGACATACCCTCACCTACACGGTGGGAACCTTCGCACAGCGCGCGGCGAGCTTCCTGCTGCTGCCGGTGTACACCCGTTACCTGTCCCCACGTGACTACGGGATACTCGAACTGGTGGGGCTCACTACCGACGTCATTTCCATGGTCGCAGGTCTCGGGATAGCGGCCACCGTGTACCGGTTCTATGCGAAATATGACGACGAAAGCGACAAGAACGCCGTCATCAGCACCGCATTCATCCTGATGAGTGCGATCTTTGCAGTCACCGCGCTGCTGTGCCTGTGCTTTGCCGGCAGCTTCTCGGAGCTGGTCTTTTCCGATAGTGCCCACACGCCCTTTTTCGTCGTGGCCTTTTTTTCGCTGTTC
The DNA here is from genome assembly GCF_018986915.1 of Geomonas oryzisoli. Taxonomy (NCBI): domain Bacteria; kingdom Pseudomonadati; phylum Thermodesulfobacteriota; class Desulfuromonadia; order Geobacterales; family Geobacteraceae; genus Geomonas; species Geomonas oryzisoli. Next base: position 2,620,777 of record NZ_CP076723.1, on the reverse strand, counting down.
TTCAGCGTCGGCATCGAGCTGCCGAGCATCTTTCTCAAGGTCCGGCAGAAATCCGCGCTGTTCGTCGGCTTCAGCCTGTTGAAACTGGTGCTCCAGCTTTCCCTGAACATCTCCTTCGTCGTGCTCCTCAAGGCGGGGCCGCTCGGGATACTGAAGAGCACCCTGATCGTCAACCTGGCGCTCTCGGTGCTGTTGTCGATCTACACGATACGCGAGACCGGGCTCAGGTTCTGCGGCGTCAAGGCACGGGAGATGGTGCGCTACGGGTTCCCCATCATCTTCTGGTCCCTGGGGAGCTTCCTGCTCACCTTTTCCGACCGGTTCTTCCTGCGCTCCTATGCAGACCTGACCACCGTGGGGATCTATTCGCTCGCGTACAAGTTCGGCTTCATACTCACCTGCTTCGCCGTGGTCCCCTTCCAGCAGATCTGGGAGCCGCAGCGTTTCGAAATCTACAAGAAGCCCGACGGCCAGGCCGTCTTTCTCCAGGTGTTCCGTTACTTCAGTCTGTTCGTCATCGCGTCGGCTCTTTTCGTGGCCATCTTCGCCAGGGAGACCGTCGAGATCATGGCGGAAAAGTCGTTCCATCCGGCTTATGCCCTGGTGCCGCTTCTCCTGGTCTCAGCCGTGTTGCAGGCCTGGACCGCGTTCTGCAACTTCGGCCTGCTGGTACAGAATCAGACCCGCAGTTACGCGGTGTGCGCGGTGTTTAGCAGCGTGTTGGTCCTGGTCGTCAACTTCCTGCTCATCCCGAAATGGCAGGCCTACGGCGCGGCCTGGGCGACCGTGGTCGTTTACGCGGCCAGGTTCTTCTGGGTCTACTATGCGTCGCAACGGGTGCTGCCGCTTGCCTATGACTGGCTCCCCGTTGCCCTGGTATCGGTTCTGGCTGTCGGGACCTATGTCGCGAAAACCGCCTTCGATTCTTACTCGCTGCTCACCGGCCTGGTTGGCGGAGGAGCGCTCTTCACCGTCTTCGTGCTTGCCGCATGCCGCGTGGCCCTCACCCTTCATGAAAGGGAGCAGGCCGTGCACTATGTCCGCAACACCTTGAAATTCTTGCAGCCGGAGCGGCCCTGAAACCGGGCCACAGGGAGAGATACATGTCCGAAACCATCGATAAGACGCTGTCCGTCGCCACCAAAAGCCATTACGAGAGCCTGGTAGGGGAGCTCGGCGTCGGCTACCTCGATTACCGCTGGAACAATAACCCCATCAGCCGCAGTCACTACCGCCAGACCAAGGCCTCCGTCGACTTCGCCCTCGGCAGGCTTGCCGGCACCGTGGAGCGCATGCTCGAGATCGGGTGCGGTCCGGGCACGTGGACGGACCTCTGCCTGAAAAGGGCCCGGCAGTTGACCGTCGTCGACATCTCGACGGAAATGCTGAAGGTCCTCGCCGAACGCTTTCCCGCGGCGGGCATCGAGGCCCGGTGCGGTGATTTCGGCAGCGACGACGTTGCGTTCGAGCGTAGCTTCGACGTGATCTTTTCCGTGCGCGCCCTCGAGTACATGGACAGCAAGGCCGCCGTCATCGGCAAGTGCGCCCGGCTCCTGGCCCCGGGGGGGCACCTCATCATCATCACCAAGAGCCCGCGCTGGATGGACAAGAAAAAGGAGGAATCGGCGGGGGACGTCATCCAGTCGGGCTGGATCGACTGGGCCGACCTGGAGGGGCTCTACCGGGACAGCGGCCTGGACCGGGTCGAGACCTTCCCCGTCTGTCTGGGCTCCTACTACTTTCCCTGGTCGACGCACCTCGGCATCAAGGTGTGCGACCTGTTGCAGAGAAATCTGTACAGGAAAAGGATCGGCGGCCCGTTTGAATCATTCGCGGAAAGCTTCATGACCATAGGGGTGAAACGTTAGCAATGTCGTGCGCAGAGGCCACAGTTCGTGGGGGGGCGACGCCGGAAGCCGCGGCGGCGTCCGAAACCCGCCGCGATACGGAAGGGGCGGCCGGAGGGGTCCTCGTCATCGGGGAGCGGCTTGGCCATCTGCGCGAATTACACGCCGGCGCCGTGCCGGCCGACTCGCTGCCGTCCGACCCATCCGAACTGGAGCCGTTCTCCACGATCCTTTTGCACTCTTCCGCGTTGCGCTCGTCGCGGGAATTACCGGCTCTGCTTGAGGGGCGCGCCGGGGGAGCGGCGAATCGCGTGGTGGTCATTGTCGCGGAAAACCCCCTGTTGTCGCGGGGAAGAGGGGAAGACCCGTGCCCGCTGACCTTCGCCGAACGGTGGCAGCTTTTCCGGGGGCGCCTGGAAAGGCTCTGCCCTGAAGCCGTCCCGCTCTCCCGGCGGTTCCTTGCGGCTGCAGGGGGGGAAGGTTTGCAGGAACTCGTTGCGGCTGACTTTTCCGGTCGCCCAACGCGGTATGACGCTTTCCCGGCGGCTTCTCTGACGAGAAAGGGGGTGCTTGCCCGGTTTCTTGCCAGGCGTGCTGTCGTGGTCGTCCTCCCTTCGGCTTCCTGGGGGCGCATGCTCATCGGGGACGTGGTCGATATGGTCTCCGCCCATGTCGGCGGGAGCTCCGCATGTTTCGTGGAGCGCGTGGACGTCCGTTCGCGGGGTGCCGTGGTGTTGTTCCTCGCGGAGCAGGGGACGGGGCGGCGCTTCGTCGCACGCCTGGTTTTCGATGCGGCTTCCGACGCCATAATCGCCAGGAACGCGCAGTACCTCGGGTATCTGCGCAGCCTTGGCGACGCCGCTTTGCAGCGCCTGATCCCGACCCCTTTGGGACGGCGCACGAGGCCCGGTGTCACCGTCTACCTGGAAACGAAGCTCCCCGGCGAGCTGGCCTGGAAAAGGCTGACCCCCTGGATCCGGCGCCGCACCGACCGGGACATGGAGCTCTTCTTGACGCGGCTGGCAGAAGCCAGCGGGCACCGCGTGCTTTTGGACCAGGCGACCCTGGACGCGCTGTTCCGGGAGGACATGGAGGTGATCCGGGCCTGCCCGGCGATCGACCAATCCTTCTTCGACTCGTTGTGCACCACCGTATCCGGTATCAAGAAGGCGCTTTTGGGCCGCTCTTTGGAGCTTGTCTCCTCTCATGGTGACTTCGGGTACGGCAACGTGCTGGTCCATCCGGTGACCGGTACCGTCCGTGGTGTCATCGACTGGGATACCGGGAGGAAAAGCGAGTTCCCGGCGGTGGACCTGGTCAACCACTACATCCAGAAGGAGCGTATCCGGCGCGGGTGCAACTTCTTTGCTGCCTTCGAAGCGGTGCTGGCATTACCCCTCGCCGGTCTTCCCCTGGCGGCGTTTTACCTGGGCTGCGGCCAGGGGGCGCTGCTGCACTACGTGACCTTTTTGCGGTACCTGGCGCGCTCAGCCCGGTATCACAAGTTGTTTCAGGCGCACTGCGGCGAGTACGTGGCCGCGCACCAGATGTTGCTCGCGAGGGAACCGCTATGAAATCACCGATCCGCGTGCTGTATCTGGACAACACCTTCACCTTCGGCGGCGCCATCATCAGCTTGGGCTACCTGGTCCGGGCCCTCGATGAGCGCTTCCAATGCGTCGTGGTCAGCGGGCAGCCGATAGAGTACCTGCGCCGGGCCTTCGAGGGGCAGGTTGTTTATCACTACATCCCGAAGCTTCCCTGGATCGACAACAGGATCTACAGGCGCATCGCGCCGTTTCCCTTGTTCAAGCTGAAGGCCTTTGCCAGGCTGTTAACCGTTCTGAGATCACTGTTCTGGATCTGTTATGTGTATCTGCCCGAGGCAATCAGGTACTATAACATAGGGCGCAGACACAAGATCGACCTGGTCCACCTCAATAACATCCTGGGAAGCCAGTTGCCCGGGATAATGGCGGCAAAGCTCCTCGGGGTTCCGTGCGTGGCTCACCTGAGGGATTTCGAGGAGGTGAGCTTCGCCACCAGGCTGTACGCGCGGTGGATCGACCACCATATCGCCATCTCCGGGGCGATAGCCGACAACCTGCGCGACCTCGGAGTGCCGGAGGAAAAGATCACGCTGGTCCATGACGCACTCGATCTCGAGAACTTCGCAACCGCCGATGCGTGCGACCATCTCTACGCGGAGCTGAACGTCCCCAGGGAATCGCGCCGCTACGGGCTGTTCGGCAGGATCATCCAGTGGAAGGGTGTCAGGGAATTCATTCTCGCCTCGCAACAGGTCGCCAGGCAGGTGCCGGGGGCGATCGGCTTTATCGTCGGGGGGGCCTCCGACGGCGACGAGAGCTACGAGGTCGAGATGAAAAAACTGGTGGCCGACCTGGGGCTGACGGGGAAGGTCGTCTTTCTTGGCTACCGCGACCAGGTGCCCCCCCTGATGAACTTCATGGACGTCGTCGTGCACGCCTCGACCAGGGCCGAGCCCTTCGGCATGGTCGTCATCGAGGGGATGGCGATGGGCAAGCCGGTGGTCGCCACCAGGGGAGGCGGGCCGCTCGACATAGTGGTCGACGGGGAAACCGGGACCCTGGTTCAGCCCGGGGATCCGGATGATCTCGCGGCTGCCATCGTGCGGTTGCTGCAGGAACCGGGGCTGGCGAGGGAAATGGGCGGGCGCGGACTGGCCAGGGTGCGGGAGCACTTCGACAGCAGGATGTACGCCGACAAGATGCAAGATGTTTATGCCAAACAGATGAGGTAGGTGCACCATGGAAGCGGTCAAAAGCGCTGCAACAACGGTGGATTTTCCGGATGCGGGGGGCGATCTCAAGAACCTTGAGCTTCGTTCTCTCCTTGCCTTCGTCAGGCGGCAGGACCTGCTGTTCTGGGCGGTCAACCTGTACCTGTTCTTCGAGTACATCCGTCCCCAGACTCTGTACCCGGTGCTGGACGTGATGCCGTACGCCGCGGTGGCCATCGTCGTCTCGATGCTGCTGCTGGTGCTTACCAAGAAGAACTTCGTGAGGAACCCGGCGGGGAAGCTTTTTTTCCTGCTGCTGGTGGTGATCTTCTCATCCAGCATCATGGGGCTCTCCACCGAGACCTCGCTGTCGAAGATATACATCGTCATATCCTGGTTCCTGGTCTACCTGCTGATTGCCAACGCCTTCGATACCGAAGACAGTTTTCTCCTCATGATGCTGGTGTTCCTCGTCTACAACTTCAAGATGGCGCAGTTCGCCTTCAGAGGCTGGGCGAGCATAGGGTTTGGCTTCGGCAAGGACGGCACCGGCGGCGGGCCCGGCTGGTTTGCCAATTCAGGCGAGTTCGGCATAGAGATGTGCATCTTTTTTTCGCTGTCGGCCTACTTCTTCCTCTCCCTCAGAAAGGGGTGGCCGAGATGGAAGCAGTGGTTCTTCGGGCTGTTCCCGGCAGCCGCACTCGCCGGGATCATCTCGAGCTCTTCAAGGGGCGCCGTTTTGGGCGCGCTGTCCGTGGTCTGCTTGATGCTCTTCCAGAGCAGCCGCAAATGGCGCGCGCTTTTCCTGGTGGCCCTGTTGGTGGTTGTCGCCTACTCCGTGGTACCTGCCGAGCAGCTCGGCAGGTTTTCCGCGGTCGGCACCGACGCCACCTCCATCAACCGCATGGCCCGCTGGGACAAGGGGCTGGAGATGGTAAAGATGTACCCGTTCCTGGGGGTGGGGTATGCCAACTGGGCTGCGGCCGACATGCGCTTTTTCGGAGGCAACGGCGACCTCTGCCACAACATCTTCATCGAGTGTGCCTCCGAGCTCGGCTACCTGGGTCTGGCCGCCTTTCTCTCCCTGGTATTCATCACCTTCAAGAACAACCATGACACCAGGAAGATGGTGAAAGGCACGGAAGATTCCGCTTTCATCACCGGTATGGCTCACGGCCTGGACTGCGCCCTGGTCGGCTACCTGGTGACCGGCTTTTTCGTCACCGTCATGTACTACCCGTACTTCTGGGTGAACCTGGGTATGACCGTTGCGCTCAACAGCGCGGCGCGAAAAAAAATCAAGGCATGAAACGAAACATCCTTTATCTCATAGAGTCGTCTGAAACAGGAGGCGCGGAAAACATCTTCGCCCAGTTGGTGAACGGCGTCGACAGGCGCAGGTATACCCCCCACGTGGCGCTCTTGTATCCCGGCCCGTTGTACGACCGGCTCGTCGCCGACGGGTGGAGCCCGGTGCTTGTCGACACCCGCCCCGGCGCCCTCGACTGCCGGTTGTTGCTGGGGATATTCAGGCTGGTGCGCAGGCTTGACATCCAGCTGGTGCATTCGCACCTGTTCACGACCAACGTGTACGCCAGCGCGCTCCGTTCCCTGACCGGAGTCCCGGTGATCTCCACGTTCCACGGGGTCGTCGACGTCAGCCCGGATGACCGTTGCAGCAGGCTGAAGTGGCTGGTGATCAACGGGTTTTCCTCCAGTGTGGTCTTCGTCTCGGAAGGATTGCAGCGGGAATTCGTCCGAGCCGGTCTCGCGTCTTCACGAAAGTCGGTGGTGATTTACAACGGCGTCGACTTTTCCAGGTTCCAGACCCTGCCGCCAAAGGGTGAGGCCAGAGGTCGTCTCGGGATCGGGGATGGAGCCTACGTCATCTTGTGTGTCGGTGACCTGAGGCCAGCCAAAGGTTACCGTGACGCCCTGGAGGCGACCGCTGTCATACGGGCGACGGTTCCCGAGGCGCTTTTGGTGATAGCCGGTACGAAAACGGAGCTTTACCCGGAGCTGCTTGCTCTTTGTGACGAACTGAAAATCCGGGAGTGCGTAAGGTTCCTCGGTTACCGGGACGACGTTGCAGACCTCTTTGCCGCTTCGGATGTCTATCTCTCATGCTCTCTAAGCGAAGGCTTTTCGCTCACGGTGGTGGAGGCCATGGCGGCCGGCGTACCCGTCGTCGCCACCCGCAGCGGCGGGCCCGAAGAGATCGTGGTAGACGGCACGACCGGCCTGCTCGTTGACGTCGCCGAACCGGCGCAGATGGCTGGCGCAATCCTCTCCTACCGCAACGACCCGGCCCATGGGCGCCGCGTTGCCGCCGCCGCGCAGCGTGACGCGGGTGAGCGCTTCACGCTGCAGGGGATGATTCATTCCTACCAGGAACTCTATGACAGCATCCTGGGGGCGGCATGAAAACCGGCAGCCTCAAAGCGGGGATAAAATCCCTGGCCGGGTCGCTTCTCTACCATGCCCGTTTCTTCGACCTGGTCCTGAAGCGTATCGGGAGCACCCGATACCTGGTGCTCATGTACCACCGCATCCTCCCTGCCTCGGAGCAAGGCCGGCTGCACCAGGAAGGGATGTACGTCACGACGGATACCTTCGAAAGGCATCTTGAGTTCCTGAAACGCCACTTCCGGCTGGGGAGCGTGCAGGACCTCGTCGGTGTGGAGAATCCGGCCCCGGAGCGCCAAAGGCCTCTGTGCATCCTGACCTTTGATGACGGCTGGTCCGATTTTTACGACTATGCCTATCCGCTGCTGCAAAGGCACGAGGTGCCTGCGCTTGTCTTCCTGCCGACCGACTACATCGGCACCGGACGACGTTTTTGGAGCGAGTCCCTCAGGCGTCTCTTCGAGGGGGCCGTCACCGCGGGGAGACAGGCGGAACTGGTCGCTATGGTCAAGCGGCGGTTCCCGGGACTGCCGCTGGGAGAGGACGTTGCGGCCGTGCTGGAAGCCTTGACGGTACATCTCAAGAGTTGCAGTGCAGAAGAAACCGCTTCGCTGCTGCGCTCGCTGGAGGGGGTCGCGGTGCCGGCCACCCCGCCGCCGGACTTCCTCACCTGGGAGCAGGTCCACGAGATGCGGGCTTCCGGCCTGGTTTCCTTCGGCTCGCATTCCTGCTCGCACCGGATGCTCACCTCACTTGGCGCCGGAGAGGTGCGGAGCGAGCTGTCCGACTCGAGGGACCAGCTGAGGGCACACGGGGTGGTGGGAGACGAAGTCGCTTTTTGTTTCCCAAACGGCAACTATGACGATACAGGCGTTGCCTTGCTGAGCGAGGAAGGCTACGCCTGTGCTTTCACCACCAGGTACGGGTGGAATCCGGTGACAGCGGACCGGTACCGGCTGAACCGGGTCGGGCTGCACCAGGACGTGGCGCGCTCCGACGGGCTTTTGGTCTACCGGTTGCTGTACCCGTTGATTATGCGGCGTTGACCGCGGGGCAAGGGACATGAAGATCACCATCGTCATACCGGTTTTGAACGGCATCAAGTACATCGGCCAATGTGTCGTAAGCTTGCGGCAGATGGATACCTGCGGCCATGTGGTCGATATCATCGTGGTCGACAACGGTTCCAGCGACGGGACCGTGGAGCTGCTCAAGGAGCTCGGTGTCTTCTGTACCGTGCATCGCGGCGTGACCGTTTCACAGTTGCGCAACATCGGCGCCGGCTACGCCGTGGGCCCCTTCGTAGGCTTTGTCGACAGCGACTGTCTGGTGCGGCGGGACTGGCTCGTCAAAGCCCTGGAGGTCATGGCAAGCGACGACCGGATCGGCGTGGTCGGGAGCTTCTACGGGGTAGGGGACGATCCGACCTGGGTAGAGGAGCTGTGGTGCGACAGGAAGGGGGGCATCGAGGGGGGTGTCGCGTTTCTGCCCGCCGGCAACATGTTCGTCCGCAAGGACCTGTTCGACGCGTTGGGCGGCTTTTCCACCACCCTCGTGACCGGCGAGGATTACGAATTCTGTCGGCGTGTCCGTAGCTGTGACAAGCTGGTGTTCAGCGCGCCGTCCGTTGCCGTCAAGCACCTTGGCAACGTGAAGATGCTCAGGGACATCGTCCGAAAGGAGCGGTGGTACGGCCTGGGCATGTTTGCGGGCAACGTCTTCACCTCGAAGCCGCTCATCAGTTCATTCGCCTTTGTCCTGCTTTGCGCCGGGACAGCGCTGTCGCTGTTATTTGCCCGGGAATACCTGGCGGTCCTCCTGGCCCTGCTTTTTGCGCTGCTGGTCGTTGTTTCGCTTGGCTTTTGCAGGACGGCGCAATCGTTCAACTTGGTCAAACTGTTTCAGTTCCTGCCGATTTCGGCGTGCTACATGCTCGGGCGCTTTCTTTCGGTCTGGGACCTGGTCATGCTGAAGTCGAAGAGAACGTGGGGATAACGATATGTCCTTTGCGCGCCTGTACGACAAGTTGCCGTACCCCCTGCAGAGCGTCGCTTTCGACGCGTACTGCAGGCGCCTCTACTCGAAGAGGTACGGCGATCGATTCGAGGAGGCTTCCCGCGCCCTGGAAGCCTTTGAAAGGCTGCCGCGCGCCGACATGGTCGGGTACCAGGAGGAAAAGCTGCGCGAACTGGTCCGGCACTGCTACCAGACGGTTCCCTACTACCGGCGCATCATGGAGCAGATGAAACTGGTTCCCGCCGATTTCAGGAGCATGGCCGATCTCGTCAAACTCCCGATACTCACCAAGGCCGACGTGCGCAAGTTCGGCAATGAGATGATCTCTTCCGCTTTCACTGAAAAGGATCTGGTGCACGGGCACACCAGTGGGACCACGGGGACTCCTCTCGACTTCTTCTGGGACCGCGATGCGTGGTTTCTGAACAACGTCTTTGACTGGCGCCAGAAGAGATGGGGGGGGATGCGGCAGGGCGAGCCGTACGCCTTGTTGCTGGGCAGGACCATCGTCTCCCCCCGCAGGCAGACGCCCCCCTTCTGGCAGTTCAACAAACATGAGAATCAGCTGTGGGTGTCTTCGTTCCATCTCAGTCGCCGGTTCCTGCCGGCGATTTCCGAAAAGTTGGCCGCGTTCAGGCCTGCGTTTCTGGAAGGGTATCCCTCCACGCTCTTCGTCCTTGCCAAATTGTTGGACGAGGCGGGCCTTACGCTGAAGGTAAGGGCGGTCTTCACTTCCTCAGAGCCGTTGCTCGCGGCGCAACGTGCTCTTTTGGAGAGGGTCTTCTCCTGCGAGGTGTTCGATTACTATGGACAGGCGGAGAGGGTCATCTGGGGGACGGAGTGCGGTGAGCACAACGGCAAACATGCCAACCCGGATTACGGCATAACCGAGGTGGTCGACGCGGCAGGCGTTCCGGTCCCGGCCGGCACTACCGGCCGGCTTATCGGCACGAGCCTGGTTAATATGGGAATGCCGTTTCTGCGGTACCAGGTAGGAGACATCTCCAGTCTCAACGAGTCGCAGTGTGCCTGCGGCTCAGCGATGCCGTTATTGGGAGAGATTCAGACCAAGCAGGAGGACATCATCATCACTCCCTCCGGGCGCTACGTCTCGGCATCCGTGCTGACCCACCCGTTCAAGCCGCTGAAAAACGTGCTGATGTCCCAACTGGTACAGCAAAGCAGCAGCGAGCTCCTGGTGAAGATAGTGAAAGGCGGCAAGTACGAGGATGGTGACACTCGGCAGCTTCTCAGCGGCCTCGATGAGCGCCTGGGGGGCGAGATGACGATTCGGGTCGAATTCGTCGAGGACATCGAGCGAGAGCCCAGCGGAAAGTTCAAGTGGGTCAAATGTTACCGTGGCAGCGGCATGACCTTGGATCAGTCGAAACCGCAGGACTAGCGGGTAGATCAGCTGCCTGACAGGGGCAAGGGCGGGGGCATACGGCGGGGCACCGCTTCAAGGCCCTACCGCAGCGGGCCTTGAAGCGGCTTTCGTTTATTGTCTGATTACGTTTCTGGGGGCGACGGGAATGTACATGTCGGAGAACGTCACGTCATCGACATAGATGTCAGTATCTACGTCAAAGCCGGAATTGGCCCACCCGAAAAGGTATCCCGTCTTGAAATAGCCGGGAGAGCAGGGGGCGCCATTCCATTTCATGTTGGTCTGGCCGAACTGCTTCACGCCGTCTACCCAAAACTCCAGAGCACCGTCGCCGGCTCCGGAATCCAGTTTGAAGTGCCACTCGAAGCAGAGCCATCTTCCCAGGAATGTCTTGTCCAGTGTCCATTTGCCGAAATTGGATATTGCCAGGCTTATGCTGTCAATGGAGGTGTTGGAACCGCTCCCCGTCTTGCACGTCAGTTGCGGAGGAGAGTAATTGAAGTCCAGACCGGTGAATGGGGACAAAGCGTCGCCTGCGGAGTTGTACCAGAGATGGGCTCCCATTTTGGCGCGTGCCCACGTGTAGTTGGCCTCCTCGTCCCATAGCATGATCGCTTTATTGTTGGTAGGGGAATCGTTTCTGTGGACGTAATTTAAGGGGAAGAAAACATAGTACTGGATGTACACATCCGGTCTGGCGCTCCCTAGTGAGAATCGCTGCTCGGCATCGTCATCCTGCCCCAGAGGTACACCGGCGAAATGGAACTTCATGGACTTGTTTCCTGTCCGTGCGATGTCGCTTGAAATGGTGACGGTTGAACTCGATGAGAGCCACTTCGCCCCATTCTCGGTATGAGCTTTATCACCGGATTCAAACCCATCTTTGAAAAATACGCCCGCATGTGAGGTGCTGCTTAGAAATATAAGTTGCGCCATCAAACACAGCACAAAAGAAAAAATAACGTTTTTCATTGGCTTCCTCCTTGTGTCGGGTAGCTCGCCTGTCTGCCTGGATGCCCTGATACCACGATGTGAGGCGTGTAGTGCATCTCCCGGATCGGTGGGCATGAGAAGCGCCGACGCGAATTCACTTTTTCTTCACGGTCCCTGATTTGCCGGCAGTCGTCGCTGTAGTTCCGTTGCTGACGGTAACGGATGTGTTGCTTGATTGAGCGACGTTGCCGGCCGCGTCATAGGCCTTGGCTGTAAGCGTATAGCCTCCATCGGTGACCGTCGTCGTGTTCCAGCTGCTGCTGAAGGGGGCGACCGACGAGGTCGCGATAAGTTTGCCGCTCAGGTAATACTCCACTTTGCTTACGCCGACATTGTCCGTTGCGTTAACGGTTACGTTGATCGTGCCACTGACCACGGCTCCTGTTGCCGGTGAGGTTATGGCGACGGTCGGTGCGGTAGTGTCATTGGAAACCGTGACGGTAGAGTTTTGAGATTGTGCCACGTTTCCTGCGGCATCGTAGGCCTTGGCCGTCAACGTGTAGCTGCCGTTGGCGACGCTCGTGGTTGTCCAGCTGTAGCTGTAGGGTGCCGTGGCGACTGTCGCCTGCAGTACGTTGTTCCGATAGAACTCGACCTTGCTCACGCCCACGTTGTCGCTTGCACTGGCAGAGACTGTGACGGTGCCGGTCAGCGTGGCTCCGGAAAGCGGAGAGGTCAGGCTGACGCTTGGGGCGATGAGGTCGTTTGATACGTTGATGGTCAGGACTTGGGACTGGCCGAGGTTGCCGGCCGCGTCGTACGCCTTTGCCGTTACCGTATAGACCCCGTTGGGGACGGTCCTGCTGTCCCAGGCGTAGGTGTAGGGCGCCATGTTGGTGGCTGTCAGGAGGGAGTTGTTCAGATAGAACTCGACTCTGCTCACTCCGACGTTATCGGTGGCGTTGGCGGCGATGCTCACCGACCCGCTCACCGTCATGTTGTTTGCAGGAGATGTGAGGGATACCGATGGGGCACTCAGATCGTTGGCAACGTTGACTGTTACTCCCTGGGACTGGCCGATGTTTCCTGCTGCGTCGTACGCCTTGGTCGTCAGGGTGTAACTGCCGGGAGCAAGGGCGCCCGTGTTCCATGAATAGACGTACGGCGAGGTGGGGACCGTCGCGGCGAGCGCCCCGTTCACGTAAAACTCCACCTTGGTCACCCCTACGTTGTCAGTGGCATCGGCCGTGACCGATACTGTCCCCGCTACGGTCGACGAGTTGGACGGATAGGTAATGGCGGTGGTAGGCGCCTGCATCTCGGCTACGGTCAGCACGTTCGAGTAAGAACTCTCTTCCCCTGCGGCATTATAAGCGGTGATGGCGAAGCTGTAGGAATGGGACGGGTCGAGATTGGCGATGGTGGCGGAGGTGATGTTCTGGACGTCCACCGGTATCGCACCCTGAAACGGTACCGCCGTGGAGTCGGTCTCGTAATATACCTTGTAACCGACGACGGTGGCGTCCGTGGAGGGGTCCCACTGCAGGGAGACGGAGGCTGCGGAGGCCGCGCTGCTCATCCCCATGGCCATAATGGCGGCGACGACGGCGTTGACGCACATCTTCTGCAGGCGTACCGCACGGTTGACCTCGCTCCTGCGCAGATACCCCTCGGCGACCAGGACATCACCGAGCTTCTTGCCGGTCTGGCTCTGCCTGGCGAGTGCCCGTTCCAACTGGCTGCGGGTGATGTGCCCGGTGGCGATGAGCAATTCGCCCAGTCTGAGGGGCGTGCTGGTGGGGCTACCCTGGTTCTGCTGCCAGTCAAGGAGCCCCTTCAGCTGCTGTTCGCTCAGCATGCCGAGGCGCGTGAATACCTCGCCCAGGCGCTCCCCGGTTCGCTTCTGCTCGGCGATCGCCTCGTCGAGCTGCTGCATCGTGATCTTCCCGGACTGCACCAGCAGGGCGCCCAGAAGCTGCCGGTCGCCGGCAGCCAGCTTGACGGCGTCTTCGATGTGGCTTAAGTGCTGCTGAATCAGCAGCGGGGCGGCGAGGTCCTCAGGCTTGAGTACCCCCATCCTGACCAGGGCGCCTCCCAAGAGTTCGTGGGTGGTCTTTTGTTCCCTGATGGCTTGATTGAGGGCCCGCTTCGACACGAATTTACCGTCGAGCAGTATTTGGCCGAGCGCGCGTCTGGAGATGCGTTGGAATAGGTTTGGGCTCTGCATGATCAGCTCCTTTCTGCAGGAGAGGGGAGCCGTCTCTCTGCAGTGGCGTATGTCTGACATTTACGCCCTAAGAGTGCTAGATCGCCGATTTCAGGTGGTAGGGACAGCGGCTATTGGCTGCAATGGCCGGGGGATACTCTTAGTCTAAATGCAACTTGCCGGTATGGCAATGTCAATATGATTCATATTTTCTTTCGATTTGTCAAATGATTAGCTGATGTCTGTACGGCCGGCGCCTCCCGCGCCGTGTGAGCCGCGCCAGGCGTCGTGACCCGATTCGGATTGCATAATTATTATGATCATTTTATATTCCCGCAATGATTAAAGTATGCCACATCATCTCCGGAGACCTCTGGGCCGGTGCCGAGGTCATGGCCTGCCACCTGCTCAGGGAGCTAGCCAAGGATACGGATCTCGTACTCTCCGTTGTGGTGCTCAACGAGGGGCGGCTCGCCACGGAACTGAGGGAGGCGAACCTCGCCGTCACGGTTCTCGACGAGTGCCGGCACTCCGTCGTGCCCCTTCTCGGGCTGGTGCGCGGCCATCTTGAGAAATTTCGTCCCGACGTGGTGCACTCGCACCGCTACAAGGAGAACCTCCTCGCGCTCCTCGCTAGTGCCGGCAGCGGTGCGCGCCTGGTGGCCACCCAGCACGGACTCCCGGAGCCCGCGGGAAGGGGAGCCGTGCGGCGCTCCCTCAAGGTGCGCATGAACTTCTTCATCCTGCGCCACTTCTTCGGCAGGACCGTCGCCGTCTCGGACGACATCCGGGGACGCCTGGTCGGCTCGCTCGGCTTCCCCTCCGATCGGGTGGCCGTCGTGCACAACGGCATACCGGTTTCTCCTGCAGGTGGCGCGGCCCGATGCAAATCTTCCCCATCCTTCAGCATCGGCTCCTCCGGCAGACTGTTCCAGGTCAAGGACTACCCCTTCATGGTTGAGGTGGCGCATCTGGTCTGCCAGGAGCGCGACGCCTGCTTTCAGCTGGCGGGGGAGGGGCCTTGCCGCGGCGCCATAGTCGAGGCCGTCCAGCGGCATGGGCTGCAGAAGCGGTTCACGCTGACGGGACATCTCGATCAGATGGAGCCTTTCTACCGGGGGCTCGATCTCTACCTCAACACCTCGCTGCACGAGGGTCTCCCGATGACGATCCTGGAGGCCATGGCATGCGGTGTACCGGTTGTCGCCCCCGCCGTGGGGGGGATCGGTGAGATAGTTACCGACGGCGTGGACGGATACCTCATCGGCGGACGCGATCCCGCCGCCTTCGCCCGGCGTTGCATCGAACTGATCGACGACGCCGAACTCCGCTCGACCATGTCCAGGGCCGCCCACCATGCGGCTTTCACAAGATTTTCCGCGACGAAGATGGCGCAGGACTACCAACGGGTCTACCGGGATCTCCTGGCTGACTGACACCGGAGCGCACTATGGGGTTTCTCCTGTTTTTCTTTCTGTTCCTGATCTTTTACGCCTACTTCGGCTACCCGCTCTCGCTGTGCCTGCTCTCGCTGTTCCGCCGCCGCGAGGTGGCGAAGGCACCGGTCACCCCTGCCGTCACCTTCATAATCACCGCATTCAACGAGGAGAAGCGGATCAAAGAGAAGCTCGAGAATACAGTGGCGCTCCAGTATCCCGCGGATCTGCTCCAGGTCGTGGTGGCCTCGGACGGCTCGACCGACGGCACCAACGACATCGTGCGCGGGTATGCAGACCGCGGCGTGCAGCTCCTGGAGGTGCAGACCCGCGGCGGTAAGGAAAACGCCCAGAAGGAGGCGGTCGCCATCGCCGGCGGAGAGATTCTCGTTTTTTCGGATGCCGCTACCATGATCGAACCGGCCAGCCTGCACCGGATGATGGCCAACTTCGCGGACCCCTCCATCGGGTGCGTGAGCAGCGTCGACCGGGTGGTCGGACGGGACGGAAAGCCGTGCGGGGAGGGGGCCTACGTCCGCTACGAGATGTGGCTCAGGGATCTGGAGGGGAGGGTGAACTCCCTGGTCGGCCTGAGCGGCTCTTTCTTCGCCGCCAGGAAGGAGGTCTGCCGCGACTTCTCGCCGGAGATGCAGAGCGATTTCAGGACCCTCTTGAACAGCATGCGACTCGGCCTGCGCGGCGTGGGGGACCCGGAGGTGATCGGTCTGTACCAGGACGTCACCGACAGCAGCCGCGAGTTCGACCGCAAGGTGAGGACCGTGCTCAGGGGGCTCACGGTCTTTTTCAAGAACCTCGAGTTCCTGAACCCCTTTCGCTACGGTCTTTTCGCCTACCAGTTCTTCTGCCACAAGCTGCTGCGCTGGCTGGTGCCGTTCTTCCTGGCCGCGGCCCTGCTCATCAATGCTGTGCTGGCCGGCGGTTGCTATTTGTACCTGTCCCTCTTCCTGCTGCAAGCCGTCTTCTACCTTTTGGCCCTTGCCGGCTGGAAAAGCCCCTCTCTGACCCGGACCCTTGCGGTGAAGCTTCCGCTTTATTTCGCCACGGTCAATCTCGCCATTGCCGTCGCCTGGGTGCGCTACCTGCGCGGTAACCGCCTGGTGATGTGGACCCCTTCCGAGCGATGAAGCCGGCGCGCCTCAGACTCGCTGCCGCGCTTTTGTGCGGTTTCGTCGCCTTCGTGGTAATCCCTTCCTTCCCGCGGGTACGCGCCGTCCTCGCCGCCCCCCTGTTCGTCACCGAGAGCGGGGCGCGCGGCGACGCATGTTACGTGCTGGCCGGCGGGGAGACCATCTGGGAGCGCCTGAACGCCGCCGCCGACCTCGTGCACCTGGGGAGGGTGCCGTGCATCTACTTGATGGATAATCCCGCCCGTGATCAGTACAACGTGAGGGCAGGGCGGTCCTGGAGCAGGGGGCGGTGGTACGTCGATTACCTGGTCTGGCGTGGGGTGCCGGCGCAGCGGATCAGGGTGATATCCAGCGCCGATGGATTCTTCGGCACCCGCACCGAGGCCCGGAACCTTGCCTCTCATCTTGATGCCGGGGTGCGCCGGTTGGTGATTGTAAGCTCAGCACCGCACATGCGGCGGGCGCTCCTCGCCTTCCGACGCGCTCTCCCCGTTCAGGTAGCCGTCATCCCCTACGCCGCCACCGACGTAGAAAACAGCCAGGAACTGCACTATCCCCTCTGGATCGAATACGCGAAGCTCGCGGTATATTACGCGTTGTGGTGAAGAGTGGTGAGGCGGCCCGAAATTCGTCCGAAAAAAGATCGGATCCGTGTCTTGTGTTCGTTTAATGTGATTTGAATTACAGCGCTCGTGAGTTTGTTCAGCTACAAAAGGAGCAAAATCTAGAGGTACACGATAATACTAAACCATCCGCGAGGGTGGGACGGAAAGCCTATAGGGTCTCCCTGAGACAGCCGGGTCGCCGAAATACCTGCACTACAGGTCGGTACCCGGTTTTTTTGCGTCTTGCGCACGGGCTCCGCCTCTCGTGGAGGTCAGTGTTGAAAGCTCAGTGTATTCTGCAGTTCCTGCTCGCCTTTGTTCTTGTTCCTGTCGCAGCTTTCCCCTCGACCGTAAACCTTCAATGGGATCCTTCCACCGATCCCGCTCTCGCCGGGTACCGGGTCTATTATCAGGCCAACAACTCGACCCTGCCGTTTGCCGGCACCGGTGCGGCGGAGGGGGCGGCCCCGGTCGACGTTTCCACAAGCACCACCGCTTCCATAAGCGGCCTCGATCCCGGCAGCTCCTACTACTTCGCGGTTACCGCCTACGACACCAAGGGTGCGGAAAGCGTCTACTCCAATGTCGTACAGGTGAAGGAGATGGTCCCCCCGGTCGTGGCAATCACGTCCCCCTCTGCCAGTACGACCGTCAACGGCTCGGTCGCGGTCCAGGTCAGCGCCGCCGACAATGTCGGGGTGAGCAACGTGGAGCTCTACGTGAACGGGAGCCTTCAGGCCAGCGGCAACTCCGCCCCCTACACCTTCAACTGGCCCACCGCCTCGCTCGCCCCCGGCCAGTACACCCTCACCGCCAAGGCGTACGACGCGGCCGGCAACGTGGGGAGCGCCGAGGAAGTGGTCTTCGTTGCCGGCGATACGGCCGTTCCGACCGTCACCATCATGGCGCCGGGGAACAACAAGCAGGTCAGCGGCACCGTGGCCGTCACCGCCAGCGCAACCGACAACGTCGGAGTCACCGGTTTCGCCCTGTACGACAACTCCTCTCTCATCTACGCCGCCAACCAGGGAACGCTCAACTACAACTGGAACACCGCCAACGCCGGGAACGGTTCCCATACCCTGGTCGCCATAGCCTCCGATGCCGCCGGGAACGCAGGCTCCGCCAGCGTCACCGTGACCGTAGCCAACGACCTTGTCCCCCCGAGTGTCAACATCGTTTCCCCCACGTCCCCCATACTCAACAACGCCAACCTGAAGATCGCCGCTACGGCCCAGGACAACGTGGCCGTAGTCAGGATGGAGGCCTACGTCGACGGAGTGCTGCTATTGGGGACCAACTCCGGGTCAATCAGTGCTTCGGCAAAGGTCGGTGCCGGCACCCACACCGTGACCGTCTGCGCCTACGATGCGGCCGGCAACAAGGGGAGCAAGGCGGTCTCGGTATCGAGGTAGGTCTGGGGCGTTGGCTCGGGTGCGGATAAGGGCACGGGAGGGTAATCCGTGCCCTCGTTTATTGGAACAAATAAGTTGCTTTTCTTTTATAAATCAAATACTATGCGCACCCGATAGTGGGGCGCCCCCACTCATCCAAACGATTACAGGTACACGACAATACTAAACCATCCGCGAGGGTGGGACGGAAAGCCTACAGGGTCTCTCTGAGACAGCCGGGTCGCCGAAATGCCAAGTACTGGTGCTGCGGTCCCGGCTTTTCTTTTTCTCCCCCTTCACGAGAAAACGCCCAGGGCACAGGCCGATCCTTGGGAGCCAATGATGGAAGTATCCGGAAGAGCTGGGTTGTTCTCCGTTGCACCGCTGTTTTTGTTCCTGCTGTTATCCTTCCCCGGCACTTGTCTTGCCACCAGCGTCACACTGGCTTGGGACCCGAGCCCTGACACCGACCTGGCCGGCTACCGGATCTACTACCAGGCCAACAGTGCCAACCTCCCGTTCCAAGGGACCGGGGCAGTCCAAGGAAGCGCCCCGGTGGATGGCGGCAACGTCACCACGGCGAGTATCACTGGTCTCGACCCCGCCAATGCTTATTACTTTGCCGTGACAGCTTACGACTCCACCGGCCAGGAGAGCGTCTACTCCAATATTGTGCAGGTTCCCGAGACACTGCCGCCCGTTGTCAGCGTGACCTCGCCCACCGACAACACCACGGTGGGAGGAACCGTCGCCATCAGCGCCGCCGCAACAGACAACGCCGGCATCGCCAAGGTACAGTTCCTGGTCAACGGCTCTCCCGTCTACGAGGCGACCGCCGCTCCCTACACCTACATCTGGAATGCGGCCTCCCTGCCGGCCGGGAGTTACGCAATCGCGGCAAAAGCCGTCGACATCTCTGGAAACGAGGCGCTCTCCAAAGCTGTAAATGTTTCCGTGGCTGGGGACGTGATCTTGCCCACAGTTTCCCTGGCTGTGCCTCCCGCCGATGCCACGGTAGCCGGGACCATCAACATATCGGCAAACGCCAGTGACAACGTCGGTGTTGCCAAGCTCGAGCTTTCCATCGACAGTGCCGTGTTGTTGAGCAGCAACCAAAGTCCGGTTAGTTACATACTGAATACCACCAACTTTGCCAACGGCAGCCACCTCATCAGCGCCCGGGCATATGATGCAGCCGGCAACAGCGGCGTCGCTTCGGCTACCGTCGTCATAGATAACGGCACCACCCAGACCGCTTCGAGCTCAACTCCCTCGACCTCAACTCCTTCAACCTCAACCTCGGGGCCCGCTCCGCTTACGCTGGCAGACGCGCAGCTCGCCCTGCAGATCGCCTCGGGCCAGCTCACTCCCACTATCGAGCAGACTCTGCGTCTGGACCTGGCGCCCTATCTGAACGGCCAGTCACAGCCCAACGGCAAGGTCGATACCGGCGATGTCGTGGTCATCCTTGCCAAGCTGACGGGAAAGCTGTGAGGTGACTACCTGCAGTTCCCGATTCCAAGGCGGCCACCGCTTCGATCAGGAACTTAAGGAGGAGCAATGGAGATTATGAAGAGATCGCTGCTGGGCGTAGTCATGCTTATGATCACGGCGTGCGGAGGCGGGGGAGGGGGGACATCCTCCGGAAATGGAGACAGCACCGCCCCCACCGTCGCCCTCTCCGCTCCGGCAAACGGCTCGACCGTGACCGGGGTCACCGTTGTCACCGCGGATGCAAGCGACGACGTAGCTGTGGCGCGGGTTGATTTCTACTTAAACGGTGTGAAGCAAGGGAGTGACAGTACAGCTCCCTATACCTACTCCTGGGATCCGTCCACTCTTGCCAGGGGAACCTACAACTGGACGGCCAAAGCCTACGATGCCGCCAACAACGAGCGGCAATCCGCGGCTGTCACGGTCACGGTCCCGGTTTATGCCACCATGAGTACCGTCGTGAGCGGCAGCGCTGCGGTCGGCACCGTAACGTTGGCCGGGCTCCCGGTTGCAGCCCCTTACGGCCTGAACTTCGTGGTGACCATGCCTGCCGGCGCCACCCTGTCGGCGGTCAGCACCTCGGGGCCTTATGCGGGCAGCGGTCTTGCCAGCATCGCGGGGGGCAACAGTCTCATCCTTGCCAGCAGCAACATAGCGACCGGTGAGATCATGACCGTAAGCTTTGCCAACCTGCCCGTGGGCACGCAGGCGAGCGACCTCGGCGTCTCGGTGTCGGCGGTGTATGACGGTAACGGCAACCAGATCCAGTAACATCGAGCGGGGGGAGAGGCAGGGGGACAGCAGGACGAAGAAGCAGGGGGGGAAGAAACAGGGGGGCAGGAAGAGTGTGTGTGGTTCCGACCGAATCCGCGCCTCGGCTGCCGCCGCACTGGGAAGGAAAGGCTTGGAAAACCTCGGAGTCGACGATTGAGGCTGAAAACGTTGAACGTTGAACGTAGAACGTAGAACGTCTTTCAGTTTTTAATGTCTTTTGCTGCTGTTGCTGCGTGTACCGAAGAAGTTCTTGTTGAGCAGGATCGCCTTGCTGTCCAGGATGCTGATCACCTCTGACTTCTCGAGGCTGCGCAGCACACGGCTCATGGTTTCGCGGGTGACCGAGGCGTAGCTGGCCATCTGCTGGTGGGTCATCTTCACGTCGATGATCACGCCGCGGTCGTCGCGGACCCCGTACAGTTCCCCGAGCCGGTCCAGTAGCGACAGCACCCTGTCCTGTGCGTTTTCGGCATTGAAGCTCAAGATCTTGATCATCTCCCATGATTCGCGCAGACGGCTGCACAGCAGCTCGATGATCTTTCTGCGGATCTCCTCGTTGCGAATCAGGTGCTGCTCGAAATCGCTCTTGTGCAAGAGCCCGATCACCGAATCCTCGTGGGCTATGATGGTGGCCGGGGAGGTCTTGTTGTCCAGCAGCGACATCTCCCCGAAGAAGTCGTTCTTCTTGTGGATGGTGATGATCTGCTCCTTCCCCTCGTCGTTCATCTTCACGACCCGGACCTTACCCGAGTAGATCAGGTACATGTAGCTGGAGGTGTCCTCCTCGTACAGGACTATCTGTTCCTTCTCGTAGTTCTTTTTCCTGAACAGTTTCTCAACCTGATCGACCTCGTCAGGGGTCAGGGATGAGAAGAAGGGAATGCTGCTGATGATATTCGATTCGTGCCTATGTCTTTGCGATATTGGAGCAGTCATCAGAGTGCCTCCGGCTCTCATTTTACCTCAGCCATTCGAGTGTTTACCATAAACAATTAGCACTTGTCAATTTATGCCTTAGGCTGTATAGGTATAGCAGTCACTCGCCTGTCTTTTGTGCCTGTGCTGTCGGCGGTTGACAATGTTTGCAACTGCCTGGTGCCAGACGCATCGGCACCGGCTTTGACTTCATCCCTCGCAGGGCTACCGAGATCTCGGGCCTGGTGAAATTAGATGCTGCTGTTGGCTCTGCCCAAGAGGTAACGATGGCGCTTATGCTGATTTCAGTCTTGCTCCTGCTGGTATCCGCGCTGCGCATCGTGATGCTGGAGAGACGAAGCGGAGCGTTCAGCTATGTAGCCGCTCCCTTTTTGGCCGTAGCGGTCCTGGAACTGCTCGACTTCTTCGCCCTGAACGATTTGTGGCCGGAAACGGACTGGAAACGGTGCGCCCTCTTCATCGAGGCGCTGTTGCCGTCTCTTTGGCTCCTGCTGAGCGTCACCTATGCCCGGGAGATCCCGGAGCGGGGGCTTTCGTGGAAAAACCGCGTGCTGGTCGGCGCGAGTCTTCTGCTGGTGCTGGTCCCCGCGTTCGTGCCTGAGAGTTCCTTCTACTACGCGCCTGATTTCCCCGCCGAGCCGGTGCTGTTCCTGGCCAACGTCGGCTATTACTTCTACGTCGCCATCCTGGTGCTGCTGGTGGTGGCCCTGATCAACTTCGAGGCCACCCTGGCGAATGCCTCCTCGGAGGCCCTGTGGCGGGTGAAGCTCGATATCGTGGCGCTCGGCTCGATGCTGGCCGTCCTCGCTTTCTACTATTCCAACGCCCTGCTGTACCGCTCTCTCAACCTGGAGCTTGCGCCGCTGCGGTCCCTGCTTTTCACGATCGCTTCGGTGATGATGCTCTATACCCGTTCCCACTGGCGCGGCAGTGCGCGCGTCAAGATCTCGCAGGCGGTCGTGCTGAAATCGGTGGTGATGGCGATCGTCTCCGCCTACCTGATCATGCTCGGTCTGCTCGGGGAGGGAATGAAGTATTTCGGGCCGCTGTTCCCGCGGCTGCTCACCCTGTCCCTGGGGTTCATCGCCGGGATCCTGTTGCTGCTGCTGCTCCTCTCGGACCGCGCCAAGCGTGAGCTGAAGGTGCTGCTCCACAAGCACTTCTACCAGAGCAAGTACGACTACCGGGCACAGTGGTTGGGGCTGACCGAGAGGCTGTCCACCTTCGAGGATGGAGATGACCTGGTCAAAAGGGTGCTTCTGGCATACTGCGAGATCTTCGGAGTCCGGGGAGCCGCCCTGTACCAGCACCAGCAAGGGTGCGGCTGGTACTGCGTCGCCTCGACGCTGGAACTGGAACCGCTTCGGGAGACCATCAGCGACGACAACCCGATCCTCACTTCACTGCGGGAGCGGCAGTGGGTCTTTTCCAGTAGCGACCCCAACCGTGAGCTCACCCGGAGCGAGTGGGACTTCCTGGCGCGCTACGGCATCTCGTTCGTGGTGCCCCTGTTCGAAGGGGAGATCCTTTCCGGTTTTATCGTGCTCGGCGCCCAGGTCGTGCCCGACGAGCAGTACCGCTACGAAGACTTCGACCTGATGAAGACGATCGCCCGCCAGGTGTCGGTGGCCATGCAGCATCAGCGCCTCACCGAGCAGCTCACCCAGGCCAAGGCGATGGAGGCTGTGGGGAGCCTGGCCACCTTCGTGGTTCATGACCTGAAAAACCTGGCAGCGACCATCTCGCTGGTACTGGAGAACGCGCGTGAACACATCGACAACCCGGAATTCCAGCGGGACATGCTTGGCAGTCTCGGCAACACCACCAAGAAGATGCATCACCTGATCGGTCGCCTGCGCAACCTGGGCGAGAGCGAACTGTTGCAGAGGCGCCCCGTGGATCTTTTGGCCCTCACCAGGAGTTGCGCCGGGATGATGCAGGGGCGGACGATCTCGGTGCAGGGAAGCCAGCAGGTCGTATTGGGCGACCGGGAGGAGTTGCAGAAGGTTTTGCTGAACCTGTTCCTGAACGCGGTGGAGGCGTCGCCCCCCGAGGCGCCCATCGCCGTGGAAGTCGGCTGCAACGGCACCCCGTTCGTGAAGGTGACCGACCAGGGATGCGGCATGTCGCCGCGCTTTATCAGGAATGACCTGTTCGTGCCGTTTCGCAGTTCCAAGCGGACCGGTCTCGGCATCGGGTTGTACCAGTCGCGCCAGATCGTGACGGCTCACGGCGGCACGATCGACGTTTCCAGCGTCGAAGGGGAGGGGACCGTGTTCACCGTCCATCTCCCGGTCGCCGAGGAGGATGCTGCCGGCGGCGTCATCGAGGCAGCATGAAGGAGGAGTTGGTGAGAAAGCTTTTGATTGTCGACGACAATGACGATATCAGGCAGCAGCTGAAATGGGGATTGAACCAGGAATACCACGTGCTCCTGGCGGCCGATGCCCGGGAGGCGCTCTCCCTTTTCAAGAGCGAGCGTCCTGCGGTGGTGGTGCTCGATCTGGGGCTTCCCCCGTACCCGGACAGTTCGGTAGAGGGGTTCCGCTGCCTGGACGAGATGCTGGGGTTGGACCCGGTGACCAAGGTGATCATGCTGACCGGCAACAACGAGCGTGAAAATGCGTTGAAAGCGATGCGCATGGGCGCTTTCGACTTCTACGCCAAGCCCCCGGTCCTGTCCGAACTGAAGGTCATGATCGGGCGCGCCTTTCACATCGCCAACATCGAGGAACAAAACAGCGCGCTCTCCTTGCATGGAGAAGCTGAAGAACAATGGGGCATGATCGGCAAGTGTGCGGAGATGCAGGCGGTGTTCACCACAATCCGCAAGGTTGCCGCCTCGAATGCTCCCATCCTAATCGTCGGTGAGAGCGGTACCGGCAAGGAACTGGTGGCGGCCGCGATCCACGAGGCAAGCCAGCGCCGCAAAGGGCCGCTGGTGGCGATCAACTGCGGTGCCATCCCGGAGAATCTGCTGGAGAGCGAGCTTTTCGGACACGAAAAAGGTGCGTTTACCGGAGCCCATACCGCGGTGCGGGGCAAGCTTCAGTACGCCCACAAGGGGACCCTCTTTCTCGACGAGATCGGCGAGCTCCCCGTGAACCTGCAGGTGAAGCTGCTCCGCTTCTTGCAGGAAGGGACCATCCAGCGGGTCGGAGGCAGGGAGGAAATCCCCATCGATGCCCGTACCACCTGTGCCACCAACATCGACATTCAGAAGGCGATAGAGGAGGGGCGCTTCCGCGAAGACCTCTACTACCGGATCGGCGTGGTCACCATCAAGCTTCCCCCTCTGCGGGACCGTGGCGACGACGTGCTCCTGCTGGCGGAAAGCTTCCTGAAGTTCTACTGCAAGGAGAACAAGAAGAAGGTTCGGCTGTCGCCCGCCGCCATCGCCTTCCTGAAAAGGCACGATTGGCCCGGCAACGTGCGCGAGCTGCGCAACCGCATCCAGAGGGCCGTCATCATGTGCGACGGCTCCAGCATCGGTCCGCTCGATCTTGGCTGCGACGTGGAGCCTCCGCCGATGGCGGTTCCGGTCGGCGACACCCTGTCGCTGCGGGAAGCGCGCGAGCGGATGGAGCGGGAGATGATCCTGACCGCGATCGATCGACAGTCCGGCAACATACTGAAAGCCGCGGAGGAATTGGGCGTCAGTCGTCCCACGCTGTACGACCTGATGAAGAAGCTGTCCATCCACCAGTAAAGGGGTTCTCTACAGCACCAACACAAAGGGCCGGCAAATTGCCGGCCCTTTGTGCGTTTATTCAAGATGGTCTCTCTACAGCCCGGGAGGGGCGGGGGGCGGAGTCCAGGCTGCAGGGGGCCTTGGAATTCTGCTGCCGAGGGGGCTGATCTCGCAAGCCGGGCAACTGATCGTACCGCTGCCGAAACAGACACTGCAATCGGATTCCCAGATGTCGAGCACCGGGACATAGTACCGGTTGCCGGTGCCGCCGCACTCCGGACAGGTAACCATCTTTTTACCTCTGCAGTCGTTACAGATTGCCATCGCATAACTCCTTTCGTGCTGCGGCACGTGATGTCTTGTTGAGCAGGAGTTGTGCAGTATAGAATAAGATTTGCTTGTGTCAATTAAAAATAATAAATATTCATGCGGCAGCGCAGGTCGGATCACCGGCCTGCGCTGCTTCGGGTTGGTCAGTCTAGAAGCGTTCGAAGTCGTTATGGTCGAGGTCCAGCGCCACTCCGTTGTCGTTGGCGGCCTGCCTGGTGCGCGCCCTGTTCGTAGTCTTGGTAGCCGGTGCCGAATAGGTCATCGCCGCTGCATTGCGGCCGCTTTGCCGCTTCGCTCCCTCCATGGCACGGCCGGCAAGTACCTCGTTGTCCCTGACCTGGAAGAAGGAGACGGTGCTCTGCAACTGGGCGGCCTGCGAGGAGAGCTCTTCGGCGGTCGAAGACATCTCTTCGGCAACCG
The DNA here is from genome assembly GCF_018986915.1 of Geomonas oryzisoli. NCBI lineage: Bacteria > Pseudomonadati > Thermodesulfobacteriota > Desulfuromonadia > Geobacterales > Geobacteraceae > Geomonas > Geomonas oryzisoli. The sequence continues at coordinate 2,594,993 of NZ_CP076723.1, read as the reverse complement.
TCGCGTTCTTCTGGATCACCTGGTCCAGCACCTGTATCGCCTGGTTGATCTGCTGGGCGCCGCCGTCCTGCTCCTTGCTCGCGGCGCTGATCTCCTGGACCAGTTCCGCGGTTCTCTGGATGTTGGGCAGGATCTCTCCCAGAAGAGTCTCAGCCTTTTCCGCGATCTCGACACTGGAGGTGGAGAGGGTAGAGATCTCGCCCGCCGCCTTCTGGCTCCGCTCGGCAAGCTTTCGCACCTCGGCCGCGACCACCGCGAACCCCTTGCCGTGTTCCCCGGCACGCGCCGCCTCGATGGCCGCGTTTAGCGCCAGCATGTTGGTCTGCCGTGCGATCTCCTCAACGATCGAGATCTTCCCTGCGATCTCCTTCATGGCGGCGAGCGTCTCGGCGACGGCCTTGCCCCCTTCCTGTGCATCGGCCGCCGACTTCACCGCAATCTTCTCCGTCTGGATCGCGTTGTCCGCCGTCTGCCTGATGTTGGCGCTCATCTCCTCCATGGAGCAGGAAGCCTGCTCCGCCGAGGCCGCCTGCTCGGTAGCCCCCTGCGAGGTGTTCTCGGCGTTCTCGGCGAGTTCCTTGCTCCCAAGGCTTACGTTGTCCGCCGCCTGCTTCACGTCGAGTACCACGTCCGAGAGCTTCTGCACCATCGCCGCCAGATCCTTGAGCAGTTCGTCCTTCTCCGAGCGCGGGGTGACCTCGACGCTCAGGTTGCCGTCGGCGATCTCCTTGGTGATGGTGATGACGCGATCCATGGCGAGCTTCACGCTCTTCAGGCTGTCGTTGATGCGCGTGAAGTCGGAGTGGGCGTCCTTGGTATGCTGGTCCGGCTGTGCGAGGGCGAAGTCGAGATCCAGGTCCCCCTGCGAGAGGAGGTGGAGGTTGGCCGCCATGCGCTCGATCTCGGCCTTGGTGTAGTCGCGGTTCCTGATGATGGCCGTCAGGTCCTGGACCACCTCGACGTAGCCTATCTTCTCTCCCTTACGGTTCAGGAGATACGAGGTGTCCTGCTTGCACCCGGAGCCGCACCAGTCGAAGTAGCTCTCGGGCACGCCCCTGTGCAGCTGCTTGATGCCGCACCCCTCGGTGTTGCAGATGTTGGCGGCCGCGTTGCTGCAGGGAAGCCCCAGGGCGGTGCGCCGGTCCCTGATGCGTCCTTCCTTGACCAGCAGGGTCTCGAAGGGTTTGTTGAGGAAGGTCCAGTTCATGTCGTTGTCGGTGACGTGGATCGGGAAGGGGACCGCGTCGATAATGGCCTCGTACCAATCGTTCTTCTCCACCACCACGTCCAGGGTCCGATTCACCCCGTCCACGATGGCGCGGAACTCGCCCTGGTGCCTGGACGCGTCCGAGCGGGTCTGGAAGTCGCCGGCAAGTGCCGAGTTGACCAGCGTCTCGGTGTCTACGATCATGGCACCGACGGCGTCCTTCACCTTGGCGAGGCTGTCGTTGATCTTGAGGAAGTTTTCGCGGGCCACCGCGGTGTGCTGGTCCGCCTCCGCCACCGCGAGGTCGAGATCGAGGTTCCCCAGTGCGAGCCTGGTCAGGTTCCCCGCCATGCGCTCCACCTCGGCCTGGGTATAGTCGCGGTTTCGGATGATGGCCGTGAGATCGGTCACGGTTTCGACGAAACCGATCTTTTCCCCTTTGCTGTTCAACAGGAACGCTGTGTCCTGTTTGCATTCGGAACCGCACCAGGTGAAGAAGCTCTCGTTCACCCCCTTATGAAGCTGCCTAATGCCGCACCCCTCGTTATTACAGATATTGGCGGCCGCGTTGCTGCAGGCAAGTCCGACTGCGGAATCGCGGTCCTTGATGCGCCCCTCGCGCACCAGGAGTGTCTCGAACGGCTTGTTCATGAAGGTCCAGTTCATGTCGTTGTCGGTGACGTGCACCGGGAAGGGAACCGCATCGATGATGGCCCGGAACCAGTCGTTCTTCTCGACCAGGCGGTCGCGCTCCGCTTCGAATTCCCTCGTCATCGCCTCGACCGTGCGGTTGTTGGTTTCTTGGAGCCGATCACGCTCCCCTTCGAGCTCACCGGTCAGCGTCTCGACCGTCCGTGTTTTGTCCTCGACGAGTCGGGCCCGTTCCGCTTCCACTGCGCGCGCCAGGAACCAGCCCAGGGCGAGGGTAAGCGTGAACGCAACAGCGCAGGCGCCCAAAGCGGCAGACGTGGAACCTCGCACCGCGACGAGAGGACCCGCAACACCGAGTATCGCCGCGGCGATGAAAGCAACCATTACTTTTACCTTCAGTTTCATCGTTTCCATACCTTTCTTCCTTGTTTCCGGTTTAGTTTTGGCGTCACCGCGACGCGTGAATCGTGACCTAGGCCGCCACTGCGGATAGGGGGCGGCAGGTAAAAGACAGCCGACGTCCTGTGTTAGTGCATAGCGCGTGAAGTTATGCGTCCGCATCTCCGAGTTGCAGTTGCTTTCGGCGGGTGGAGTGAAGAAATGAAGGAGAAAACGGTTAGGTAGAATTAGGAATGGGGTTGAGGGAACAGCGAAGAGCCGAGTGGCCGCTTATAAGTAAGGGAATAAATTCAGAAAAAAAGTATACACAATGCAAATTGTAATACATTATTTTTGTATTAAGTACCTTCAGGCCCAGAAGGGCACAGGCTTTGTACATCTCTTTCGCGGTTAGCTTCCTCCTGTATTCGGTGTCCAAGTTGCAAAGCTCAATAATGCCAAGTCAGCCGTATCCTCTTTACCTCGCGCATCATTTGAAAACTCGCCTACCTCTTTTTCAGCAACAACTAGGCCGTTCCATCTGCAAACTATAGGTTGTTCTACCAGTTAGCGAGTTGCATCTATAAAGTGCATAGTCGTCTCAGGGAAGTCTATATTTGTATTCTGCAAATACGCAGTTGCATCCGCGAAGTGCCTAGTTGCCGTCTGCAACCGTGCAATTGCCTTTGCGAAGTATATAGTTGTCTGCTGCAACTGTGCAGTTGCATCCGCAAACTAGGTATTTGTCTCGAACAACTCTACGGTTACGATGGAGGAGGGTAGAGAACTTGGTGTTAAGAAGAAGGAATGGGGGAAAATCAGGTAAAAGCGGCCACCAATATCCGGATTCAAAACTGATCAGGTATGGTGGCCGTCGAGCCATGAGCCATCTCATATGGCCATTATGCAGACGAAGTTCGACCAAGGCCCTTCACCCTGTGTAGTGAGTGCCCTGATCCGGAAATAATACATCTTTCCAGGCGTCAGGCCGCTCAACACTATCCTTTTCGCATGGGTCGAAGTGGTCAGGTGCCTCCAGTTGCTCTCGACAAGCGGATCGCTTTCGCAGACAGACATCTCGTAGCTCTTTACACCTTTAACGCCACTTGCTCTCGCCACAACTTCGTTCTTGTGGTACACCACCTTCAAGTTCATTGGTGTTATTGGGGGCGAGGGCGTGCGTTTGGATGCCGACGGCGTTGCTGCCATGCCCAGCTTTTCTGGAATGGTCGGGTCATGTTTGCCGACAAGGTTCGCTATGCCGCGGATCATCCTCATTTGGGAGATGGATTCATAACGGGCCGTCTCCAGTTCCCCTTCCTTGTCGCGGGCGCCATCCAAAAACTCATGGTAGATGCTGCGGTGCCGATTATGGGTTGCCTGTATCTTCTCCAGGTTGGGCAACAGGGTGTAGATCTTTTCCAGGATGGACGGATCCTTACTCAAGAGGGTGATGAGCTCGCCGTTTGCACGGATAACTACCTCGTCCTTTTCCCCGCCTTTACGTTTTCTTCCCATGTTGTCGGCCTCTCTTGGTAGATTGGACTGTTCCAATACATTAGCGGTTGCAAGGCGCATTGCAAGACGCATAACGGAAGCATGACTTTCTCGAAATATAGGCGGCAGCAGTGGACGGCAAAGGGCTTGAGCGGCCCTCATCCGTTCTTGAAAGCAACTCCGTAGGTTGCGTTATTATATTTTTCTAATATAATAACACCGCACGTCATTATGACACCACGGACCGGTAACCGATGACCACCCCCATCCCCATACCACAGCACCTCCGCAATGAATTCTCGACACGAACTCATAATGTCCTGATGCGCGAACAAGTTGAGTCATGTCAGGACGTTTTGGCGTTGGGGCGAACGGACCTTCGACGCTTACGGGGATGCGGTTCAAAGACGATATCGGAGATAATGTCCGCGCAGGAACGCATCCTGCAAATACACCCGGAATTGCTTCCTGTCGAGGTTGAAAAGCCTCTGCCTGCCCCACCCACAGAGGCTCTTGGCGAACCCCCGTTTGCGGATACGTCCACAGGAGAACCGGCATCGGACCCTGCCTCATGGAGCGTTCTGCACCGCCCACTTACCCAGCTAATGGACCGGGACGCTCCTTTTACCTGGACCGGTCCTGGCTCGTTGTGCCTTTCTGGCGCCGACGTCGAGCGCCTTCGTGCCGTGGCCATCTTCCAGGAGGACTCCTCGTACCTGCTTTTGTCATGCTCCATCGGATATCTCCTCCAGGCAGGTCTCAGCGACTCGGCCCTTTCCAGCATGATTCGCGCCCTGGGGTATCCGGGAGGCGCCTGGCCCGTCACGTCTGTCTGCAATGCAACCGACAGTTCCCTGTATACCGGCCTTCCTTCCGGTTTGCTGGATCCGCTGGTCGTACTGGAGTTTCCCTTTCCGGATCTGCTCGATGAGCCTACTGGCAGGGGGGAGGGCGTTCCCTGGGGGGACATCGCAAAGATCACCGAACGCAAAGTCTTTGCAAAATTCGGGCTGTGCCCAACCGCCTTTCGCGCGATCAACTACCTATGGCAACTGAGAGAGCGAGCTGAGTGGATTGCGAAGTCGGCCGATGCCGGCTTGCCGACTACGGCGTACGGTGCCTTCCAGGATGTGCTGGACCGCTACCTGCACTTTGCCGTCGTCGGAAAGGACCCGAAGGAGATTGAGCGCTGTCGGCGCGTGCTTTTGGGGCGTCTTAGACTGTTCGACGGCTGCAAATGGACACTGACAAAAGTGGGGGAGGGGCTGGGTGTCAGCAGGGAACGGGTCCGACAAATGGAGAGTATGCTGCTGGCAAAGCTGAAGAAACCGGCGACGCTGCAACATCTCAATTACTTCTGGCACTTGCTGGACCGTCTGCTGGAGTGTCGAGGTGGTGCTGCTTACATCCACGACCTTGCGCTCGCCATGCAGCGGGTGCACGACTGGAACAGCCCCCCTGCTGATGAGGCACTCGCCTCCGTCATGGAGTTTTCCCCGCGTTATCGGGTGGAGTGGTCCCCTCCCATCCGGGTCGCCCTGTCCACATCTTGCTGCGTAAACTGTGCGATCGGAGCTGGGGGCCTTTCCAGGGCTACGGAAACAGCGGAGGGGCGGAAGCTGCCACCCGATGCAGCCCTGCAGGCTTTGCTGATTGCCTGCCGCGAGGAGCGCTGCCCGAAACTACAGAAAATATCGAGTTTCACCCCCGCCATGCTTCACTTCCTGGCGGATTCGTCGGCGGACCTGGGCTTTAGTGTTGCTGACAACTACCTGGAATGGCGTCGGGAAGAACGGGTTCCATCGAAGAATGAAATCCTGGACAAGATTCTGCACGACGCCGGTGACGCCGGCATTCACTTCAAGAAGGTACAACGGCGGCTGAGCCTGATGGTTCCCGACGAACCGGCAAGCCCACAACTCGTTTATTATTGGCTCAGTCATCTGCCGGGGGCTGTCCTTTGGGGGCGTGGGATATTCAAACACAGGGATCTCCTTCAGATCCCCCATGAGCTGGTCAATGAAATCCAGCGTGATGTCATCGAGAGACTCTGTTCCGACGAAATCCCCTTCCTCTGCATGAGCGGTAAGATCTTTGAACATTACGCGCCGCAGCTGCTGACGAAGGGCGTGCCCACCCCCTTTGCCTTGTATTCCTGTATGAGAATTGTCGGCAGTGACACCCTGAGCTTCGAGAAGTACCCTTTCGTCTCGATGAAGGACGCTCCCAGGCCGAGACCATCGATCTTGAGTGTCCTGGAGCAATTCCTCTTCCAGCGCGTCGTCGTAACCCGTGAACAGCTTTGGGATTTCGCCGTCTTAAAGCTGGGCCTACCCGGCCAGCAAATCTTAAGCAATAATCTGTCGAACATTCCGAAACATCTACGGGTCGGTGCCCTCCGAATGCACCTAAGCAACGTCCCTGCGCTCTACCAGAAGTTGGATGCCATCGCCGACTCGCTGCCGAAATTGCATCGGCGGGGACGGTCACTGGAGCAGCGGCTATATGCAAGAAATCGTGCAGTCTGCGAAGCAATGGGAGTAATGAAACCGCGCCATCTCGTTTGTCTCATCGACCATTTTTTCCCGGGGAGGATCGAGTGGGAGCCGGTGCCGCAGCCGCAGTCCGCAGCCCCAAAGCGCCAGCCACGACCGGCATCCCGGCCCTCGCAGCCTCGTCCTCGGTCGCAAGGAAATCTGCTGCTGAATTACCTCGAAGAACAGGGGAAACCATGCCGGACCAAAGAACTGGCGCGGTTTGGGAGCAACGGACTTTTGGCAGTTTTGAAGGGAAGGACATGGGCTTTGTGGCACAGCAAGGACGCGCTCATCGCGCGCAGCTGCTTGAAGTGGAATGAAGAGCAACAGGCGGCCATCGAAGAGCTAGCTCTGCGGCACCTCGAAAAAAGGGGGCGCTTCGGCAACCCCTATGGCTTGTGCTCGGAGCTTTTCCGGGATATTGGCGCAGAGTTGCCTGCACTCCCTTCACCCCTTCATTGGACTCCGGTGCTGCTGCACGACCTGCTGGGGGCCGGTATCAAGTTTCACGCCCTTGGCAGGCAAAGAGACGTCTTTGTTGCCAAGAACAACCCACACGGGCTTTCCACGCTAGATGACCTCATCCATCATGTCCTGAAAGTCGACTATGGCGGCACCGCACCGAGAACAGCCTTCATTGCGGCCGTGCGCGAGAGAGGGCTTTCCAGTGTAAAAATACCGCAGTGCCTAAAGGGTCACGATAGCCGCATCATCGTCGAGGGGGACATCGTACGAGCCGCGGTTTCTGATGTGTAACCCTCATTTTCCCTGACGTTGCCCTGAAGCACGAGTCAACCAGCCAGAGTTAATCATCGTGGGCATGCCCTGCAGTCGGAGCTGTCGGAGTCGGTTAAATGCGCGTGCGTGCCCTCATCCGACTTAAGCTGAGCAGTTTTTGTGGGATTGGCGGAGTTGGTTTCTCTGCGTGGAGATTGGGGGGCAGAAAGTAAAGCCCCCTACCGAACTTCGATAGGGGGCTTCTACTACACAAACCAAGGAGGCTTTTGTGTAACACAAGATTTTTCTAATGTAAACAAAAATTAACGGTGCTGCTGTCTTTTAACCACAACGTTTTTTGAAGAACGGGACGTTTGCCTCCCATGGTCCCCGTGCCAACTTCAGTTACCAACCCACATCCTCAACAACTTCTCATCTTCCTAGCTCAGGAGGTGGAGGGGACGCTGGCAGCTTATGTACCTTATGCCCCCTCCGCAGTGCTCACTAAGCTACATTAGCTACCTACGTCCCCGTGTCAAGGAAAGAAGGATGGTGCTTAATTTCGTGGCTCTTCCTGCTCCCTAGTTCCCATAGAAGTGTTCGTGGTTTGACTTAAACGGTTGAGACATCCGCTCTATTTCCTCAGACCACCGTTTTAGCACTGGCCTGTCTTCAGCCGTCGTTGTTTTCCACGCACCGTTTTCCAAAGTGGCAACCGTTACCAGTCTTCCATGGTCGTATTTCCTCTTTTCTACCACATTGCCTGCCTTTTCAAGGGCGAGCCACTCGCCAGTCCGATACCCGTCTTTATAGTAGTAGATATCCGACACAGAACCGTCGTCTGCGTAGGCAGTTCCCTTGCCATCATAGTAGAGTTGACTGTTGATCTGGCATTCGCTTCTCTTCTTCCCAAAGCCATGATGCTCCGCATAGGTATACTTCTTTCCATCGATCTCAACGGTCCGGGACAATTCCTTGTAATTCAGTCCCAAGAACATGAACAATCCGGCGACGGACGCCAATATACAGGTAATATAGGTGCCCAATAATAATGTTTTTGGCAAAAAATTGGCGGACCTGAACTTCAAGGTGTCGACAACGACTGTGAGTTTGTCAAAGATGCCCTTGTAATTCATGTTGGGACTGAAAAGCTTCGGAAAGGGAACCCTCATTTTATCGACAACCCGTTTGAGTGCATTCTGGTTGCCTATCAGCTCCGCTACCGAATCGGCCGTTAGCCCCTCAGCTTTCAGCTCACTGCAGATACCGTGGAGCTTCAAATTGCACAGGGCGACGTAGATGGTAAGTACGCCAAAGAAACCTAGCACAAAGTCACCTGCCGATCTGGCCAGGATCAGAAATGCTGCTCCCCCCAGAAAGGCAAAGATAAAGCGGAAATATCTCCGATTGACGAACAGCACATCCACAAACCTGCCGCCGTCCAACGGCATGATCGGCAGCAGATTGAAGACGTTCAGCATCATCATTATCTGTGCGGTTTTGAACAGGTAGTAGTTTTTGGTCAGAAAGAACAGGATGTACAGCACCACGCTGAGAAATATTCCCGGAAGCGGCCCCATTAGCGACACGATGCAGCTTTTCACCGCTGTCGGATTGCTGTTCTTGCCGGAAACTGCAGCACCGAAAAATGGGATGAAGAACATCTTCAAGTCGGTGTACTTGAATACCTTCATCGCCGCCATGTGGCCCAGTTCGTGGAAGAACAGGACACCTACGAGGATAAGAACCTCCTGCCACGTTGTTGAAACGATTTGGGCGCTGAAAAAGAACATCACCGTGATGATGAGCGGCACCAGGGATCCTGTTTTACTTTCCCCGGAACTTATCACCTGCAGTTCGGTGGCCAGGCTCTCAAGTTCCAAATCCGGCTCGGTGCCGGTCGAATCCATGGTTGCTTCTGCCGTTTTTATTTCGCGCAGCGGTTCTTCACCCAACTCACTCAAAAGACGGCGCACCTTTCTTTCTGCCGACATCCGATTCAGTTGTTTCCACGGAAACAGCATACGTAGACACATCGAATAGGAGCCTGTCAAAGTGGGACGGATAAATCCTTGCTCTTTGGCGGGTTGCCACTGTCCGGAAGCAACCTTTAATGCCGCCCCCAGTCGTTCCTCATTCATCTGATACTGCAAACCATCCTGGATGGGTTCCTCGCGGATGGCAGTCCTATCGGCAGCAGTACGAGCCTGATGCACGCGCCAAAGACTCTCAAGGGCAAATTCTCCTGCGATCCTGAGAACGTTGTCGTGTGGATTATGGGCAAAGGGAGATGGCAAGCTTGTGCACGATGTCCTGATCTTACTGCGGTCGTCACGTGGACGGGAGAATCCTATTGTTGTACCCACCGTGCCGTCTTTTACGACTGCCACCAGGTGGGCAACATCCGAAGTACCTTCATGCTGCAGTAACGCCACGATGGCTGATATGGGAGCGGCACCCGGTGCGTTGGTAAAGCAACCCTTGGATACAAAGCCGGCAGCCTCCAGCACAGGTCTTGTCTTGCTCAGGAAAAGGCGAAGTTCTGCGTGGAGATTGCTTTCGGATGGGACGGCTGACAAGGGCGAAGATGTCGGCATTCGGTTCTTGAAATAGATGAGGATTGGGCCGAACCAGTACTGTGCCATCAGCAGGACGATGACACATATATACCATGGAGTTCCGATGGCATAGAGAGCAATACCGGTTGCAATAGGAACACCCTGGGGAGCAAAGGGGTTATCAACAAGTCGTCTTTTTGCAGGTGGAGAAGGCATCACGGGCTTCTTAGAGACTGGTGGCGTGGCAACTTCAGGCAATTGTTGTCGTGCCCCTATTGCCTGGGCGTCAAGCTGCGGAAGCGGTGCCACAACGTGGGCGTCGAAGAGGAATGAGGTATTGCACTTGGGACACGTGACCGTCACCGCTCTTGGCGGCACCTTTTCAAGAGGTACCAAGCGGCTGAACGAGCAAGATGGACAGGTTATTTTGATACTTTCAGACATCAGTTGTCTCCAGGGGGCAAAGATTACTGTTAACGGGGACGTAGCGCAGAACTTGGAGAAGTAATCTCTGCTTTCTTCGTCTTCTTCTCCTTGTCAGTCCGTCGCCTGGTTCTGACTGTGCTGCAGAAACAGCTGAGACAGCTTAAATTAAGATGTCCTTTGTATCAAGCTAATTGTATGTAGAAGTCAGAATGCATGGGCCAAGCGCGAGGGGATGTGGGGGGCTGGGAATTACGGTTGGTATGCAGATTACTACTAATCCGGATCTGGTGGGAGCGTAAATAAGTCCCCCTAATTCCTTGAGGCGCTAACGTCTCATAATGATAAAACTCTTGCACGTGAACCAATCTTAAGCTAACTTTCGCAAGGTTTCTATACTGAAAAATTAAACGACGGCGCTCCCGACACTCGCCGGGGGCAGGTGAGAGTGGCTCGCTACGTTTTGCGGCTGCGTCGTATCCTTTTATTTCACCATCTTTTTTGCGATTCCAGTGCAGTTTTGGCTGCTACGGCGGCAGAGCCATCCAACCTGAAGTTCCCGGAGAACACGGTGAGCGAACTGACAATTACTTGCCCCTCTTGCGGCTACAGCCGTGCCATCCCCCACGAGAAGATTCCCGCCGGGACAGTTCAGGTATCTTGCCCCCGGTGTAAAAGTATGTTTCCCCTCCACTCCGTCTGTCATGATCGGGGAATCGATCAGGTTGCTCCAGAAACCGCCCCGGTCCTGCCGGCACCTGCGCTGACAGATCAAAGTGTCAAACAGGGGGGGCAACGAGCTCGCGCGCTGTTGTTATTCTTCGTGCTTTTGGTTCTGTTGTTTGTGGGCGTCCGCATTTGGGCTGAAGGGAAGATACGGGAACTTCCGTTTCCTAACTTCATCGCAACATCTGACACGGGTGTGGCGGTCACTTGGGGGGAGGAGGTGCTGCTGTTTGATCGGAACGGCGCGCAGACAGGCCGTCAGCCGCTTCCTCCTGGAGCGGTTCCGACCCAGCTGAGCTACGTAGGCAATGAACTCTGGCTCGCCGATCATACAGGCAACGCCATCCGCCGGCTCCGTAACAACAGATGGGAAACGGTGGTCAACGGCGGCAACCGTTTCCGTGCCGCCTATAAATTCGTGGTGGACGGAGGTGATATTTTCGTCACCGACTCAGCAAACCACAAGATCCACCAGTTTCGGACCGACGGCAGCTATCTGCGGAGCTTTGGACAGGAAGGAAAGGAGCCGGGACAGTTCAAATTCCCCAATACCATCCTCCTGGACCGGGACGGCAACCTGGTGGTGGCTAACACCAACTGTTTTCGAATCGACCTCTTCGCCCGTGATGGCCGCTTCCTGAAAACCATTGCTACCGCCAAGGCGGAAGGAGCCTACCGGTTTCCGACCCTGCTGTGCCGCGCGGATGACCGCTACGCTTTCCTGCAAACAGTCGATCTGCGCCAGGCATTGGTGTTGGTTTACGGTGCAGACGGCAGCGCTGTGGGGAAACTCCCGCTTCCGGTCCCGTTGGAGGAGGCGGGAGATGTTGCGGCCTTCGGTTCCACCGTACTGGTGAGTGACATGGGGCACCGGGAGGTCTACCGCTTCGATGCTGCCACCCTCCAGTACAAGGGCGCGTTCAGTACCGCAATCTCGCATCTTGCCCGCGATACCGGTCGGTTGGAAGACCGCTATGCCGCCATCTCCAGCTTTGCGCTCACGGCCCTCCTGGTATGCTGCCTGCCAGCGTTCTACCTCTACTACCAGACCCGCCGACGTGAGGAAAAGCGGATCCGCTCCGTCGATGCCGGGATCGTCGTGCCGGCGGATGCACTGGTGGTTACCGGCACCGACGGCCGCAAACTTGTCCTTGCCGCAGCAGTTTTCGTTCTGTCGTTGCTGCTCATGCTCTACGGTATGCCGAGATTCGGGCATAATCGCATCGCGATGCTGTCTGTAATGCTGCTCAATACCCTTTTGACACTTGCCATGATCCGCCTGCTTGTCGAAAGCGGAAGGGTGCATCCGTCCCGGCGCGAGCTAGTGTTGAAGATGGTTCGATCCGCTGCCCCTAACCTGGCACAGTTACTCGTCAATGGTGAACGGGTCATGCTCTGCACCGGCTTGCGTAGAAGCTTCTACCTCAACCAGCCCACACTTTTATTGCTCACCGACCAACGCATCCTGCTTGTTGATTTCGCTGCACTTCGTCCCGCGGGGTATTGGCAACTCGGCTACGGCGACATCTCCATCGTCAACGCGGGGCAGGTGAAGTCACCGATGGCAAGACTCAACCGCATGGTGAAGATTGATTCTCACCGTGTCCTCCTGACACTCCAGCCGCGTGCCGGCATAAAGGAACTCCTGTTGCACAGCAATGAGGCCACGGTTGTCGGGCAAGTAGCCGCTGCCATCAAGCAGCGTTTGCCCGGCGGCCGCCTCGGATACAGCAAGCTCTGCGCCACCTGCTACACTGCGCTCGATTCGGGCGGCTGCCCCAATTGTCGCACTGAGCGAAAAGGCAACTACAAACCTCTCTTGCTCTCGCTTGTATACCCGGGGCTGGGGCAGTTCTACAACCGCGAGATCCTGAAGGGTACCGTTCTTTGCTTATTTTTCACCTGTGGCGCCCTCAGCCTGACCATTCCTGTTATCCAGATCATGGACCGTACTGCCGAAACCACTCCGGACAGCGTGCCGCTATTGCTTAGCAGCGTATTGACCACGGTCTCGCTCTACCTTATTGCCATCGCCGATGCCGACCTCGTCGGGCGGCAGGGGCGACGGCTCTTTTCAAGGGAGTTTTTCAGGCTTAGAAGATGAAGGGGGTGCAGGGAACCGTCGAAGGCAGGAATTGTTGACGCAAGAGCGGCAGAGGTCGAATGAAAAAAGGGCTTACAGTGTGTCACTGTAAGCCCTTTTCTATTTGGAGGCGGCAATCGGATTTGAACCGATGAATGAAGGATTTGCAGTCCTTTGCCTTACCACTTGGCCATGCCGCCTTGTGCATCGAAGGAGCCCGTTTATAACCTGATTCCCGCGCCTGTGTCAATACGAATTTTTTATTTGGCTATCACTCTCACGAATTTGTTCAGGTAATCGACGCCGCTCCAGATGGTTATGACGGTCGCGATCCAGAGATAGAACATGCCGACGTTGTGCATGTTGACTATCAGAAGCGGATGGTCGATGCCGAAGAACCAGTGGTAGTCATAGTGCAGCAAAAGCCCGATGATGGCGACCAACTGGAAGATGGTCTTGAACTTGCCCAGGTTGCTGGCGGCGATGACGATCCCTTCGGTGGAGGCGATGCCGCGCAGACCGGTGATGATCATCTCGCGCCCGAGGATCACCAGCACCATCCAGGCCGGGACCCGGTCGAAGGGGAGGATCATGATCAGCGCGGCCATGACGATCAGTTTGTCGGCGATCGGGTCCAGGAACTTGCCGAACACGGTGACGATGCCCATCTTCCTGGCGAGGTACCCGTCCAGCCAGTCGGTCACCGAGGCGGCGGCAAACAGGGCGGCGGCCCAGAAGCCGGGCTCGCGATCGGGCGACAGCAAAAGGACGCACAAAAGCGGGATGGCCGCTATGCGCAGCATGGTCAGGATGTTCGGGAGATTCATGATCTGGGCTTGGGTGGAGGGCATGCTTGGCCTTTTATGCTATCTGTAGCTGTTCCGGTAACTGAGTACCTTAGACACGTAGGTCTGGGTTTCGGGGTAGGGGGGGATGCCGCCGTACTTGGCGACGGCGTTGAGCCCGCAGTTGTAGGCGGCTACCGCCAGGGATTCGTTCCCCTTGAACGTATCGAGGAGGAACCTCAGGTAGCGCACGCCGCCCCGGATGTTGTCCGACGGGTTGAAGGAATCGTTCACCTTGAGCCCCTGGGCGGTCTTGGGCATGAGCTGCATCAACCCCTGGGCTCCCTTGGGAGATACCGCGCTGGGGTTGTAGCCGCTCTCGGCGTGGATCACCGCCTTCACCAGGGAACTGTCGACGCCGAACTCGCGCGAACAGGAACTGATGATGGGTTCGAACTCGGCCGGGTTGCGGGCATAGCCGGAAAGTTTGAAGGCGGTCCTCAGCCTCTTGTCCTTCTTGATGTCCCGCATGAAGATCTTGAAACGGTTGTCGGTGGGAGCATCGGTGAAGTGAACAGTCCCGTCGGGATCCTCGTAT